>JAFXWB010000044.1 GCA_017534425.1 Bacilli bacterium | reverse complement strand
TAAGAATTTATATTGCACCTATTTCTGCAAACTATTCTGTTCCATTTTCATCTCCAATTAACAAAGATACTTATCGTATTTTTGAAGGATGGGATAAAGTTGCACACGGAAAACTTATTCTTTATTTATATGACTTAAACTACAAAAAATACTTTGTTACTTTCAATAATTTTGGTTCTGCTGCAGGAATGTATAGAGAACTTCTTAAGTACGGAGTTAACTACATAATGACTCAAGGTGTCAGTGATAGTAATGCCCCGTGTTTCGATGAGTTAAGAGTTTATTGCGAAGCAAACTTAATGTGGAACGTTAATCTTGATTACGATACTTTGGCATACGATTTTATTAATCGTTACTACAAGGAAGTCGCTCCTCAACTCAAGGAACTCTATGATGCAATTAGAAATCGCTATGCTTATTATCAATCTTTAATTAATCCATCAAGTGGTGGAACAAGTGGAAACATTGATAATACTGAACTCTATCCACTTTCTTTTGTCAGACAAATGGATATTTTACTTAAAGATGCATTCGCTACTATTGAGAAATTCAAAAACAGCGATAGCGAATACTATACAATGCTCTTTAACCGTATTATGAAAGAATACTTAAGCGTCATTTACCTTAAAGTAAAACTTTATAGTGATTACTTCAGTACCGAAATTGAACAATTAAAAGATGACTTTTATTTCTATGCAAGCATCTTTGGAATTACAAAAGTTGGCGAAGGAATCCCAATTGAAGGAGCGCTGGGTTAATATGAAGAAAAGATTATTGATATTACCGCTTCTTTCATTCCTTGTTTTTGGTGGTTGTAACAAAAAAAGTAGGGAAAATCAGGGGAATTCTGATCAAGTTGAGCCTGTTTCTTTAGTAACTTTTACTGAAAATGCAGTGTCTATTCCAGAAGAAAGAACTCACCAATTAGTTGCCTCAATCGATGAGTCTTTAAATGGATATCTTAGATTCTGGTCTAGCGAAGATGAAAGTATCGCAACAGTGAATGATGATGGTCTTGTAACCGCATTGAGAAAAGGAAATACAATCATTGTTTTACAATGTGGCAAATATTTTGCCAGATGTGCTGTAGAAGTAGTTTCTTATGTGCCAAATGATGCATTATCTGTTTCGTTCCCATCGGAAACTTATACGCTAAATGTTAATGATGACTATGTCATTAATCCTACTGTCAAACTAGGCTCAAATGTTATCACAAATGGTTATAGCCTCTTAGCACAAAGTAGCGATACCAACATTGCAACATTTAATCCAGATACATTTACCATTCATGCTGTTGCTACAGGTCAATGCGATATTTTACTTACATTTACTTATCAATCAGAAACTATAGAACATCAAATTTTTGTTAATGTATATTAGACATGGAAAAGATTAATTTAGAACATGTAAGTGTGTATTTACAAAATACAAAAGAAAATATCGTTACTGCAATTGACGATGTAACTTTTTCCTTTGCAGCTAACAAAATAAATGTCATTGTCGGATATTCAGGAAGCGGAAAAACAACTTTGTTGAAATGTTTAACCGGTTCTTTAGTATATGAAGGTAAAATCACCTTTGATGGTGTTGATATTCAAACTATTCCTGTTCAAAAAAGAAAACTTTCATATATGGATCAAAGTATTACTTTGTACCCAAATGCGAACGTTTATGAAAACATATTGTTTCCATTAAAGGCTGCAAAAATGGATCACGACGAGGCAGATCAAAGAGTAAAGGATATTGCAGCAAAGCTTGGTATTGATTTCTTGTTAACAAGAAAAACTAAGTATTTATCATTAGGACAAGCTGCTCGTGTTTGTCTTGCGAAGGCTCTTGTTAAAGACAGCGAAATTTACTTATTTGATGAGATTTCTAAAAACCTAGATGCCACTAAAGGAAAAGAAATATGTAACTTAACTAGAGACATGCTTAAAGAAAAACAAAAAACAGGAATTTATGTCACACACGACATTAATGAAGCAACTTCGATTGCAGATTATATTTATATTTTAAATGAAGGAAAGCTTGTTGGAATATATACACCTAAGGAGTTTGTAATGAGTAACGAAAAAGTCGTTAAATCATTACTTGCAAGCTAAAATGAGCAGGAAAAAGCCACTATTTTCAAATCCTGATTACCAATATTCTTCTTTGCCAGCTACAAGGAAGGAAGCTTTTAAAGACGTTTATCATAACAATTTCAAAACCATCCTTTCAAGTGGTGTGATGCTAATGCTATTTTCAATTCCTCTACTTGTATTTCTTTTTGTAATGGATATTGGAAAGTTTGGTATGACTCCAGATAGATTTAGCGAGGAAGAACTTAGAGGCGTACTTCTTTTATGGGACTTAATCGTGAATGGCGGTGCAATTATACTACTTTATGTAGTTCTTATCGGATTAATGGGCATTATGAGGGTCTTGAAACTCTTAGTGTGGCAAGAAGGAATCGATTTTTTCCATGATTTTAAAGTGGGTGTTAAAGAGAATTTCAAACACTTTTCACTTTTCTATTTAGTTTTTGCAATTCTCTATGTCGCAAGTTATTTAGTCTATATTTTCTTACTAAATTTCTTGGTTGGCATTTGGTTGATGCTTATATACGTTATCGTCTTTGTTTCATTGGGAATTTGGGGACTTTTTGTTATTAATGTTTATCAATGCAATTTTTGGAATTACCTGAAAAATGCACTGTTTTTCTATTCAAAATCATTTTTCCTTTCAATTTTATTTACGTTACTTTTGGTTTTCCCATTCTTCTTCGTTTTTATTCCGCTTTCAATTATTACATTCACAATTAAGTATCCAATTATCCTTGTGTTATTAATTTTCTATTATCCTTTCTTAATAATCGTTGGTTACCTTTTCTCATTTAGTAAATTTGACGAGTTTATTAATAAGGAAAGTTATCCGGAGATATATCGAAAAGGGTTATATGAACCCAACAAAGAACAAAATTAACTAAATATAGTGAAAGATTTACAAATCGAATTACATTAAGGTTAAGTTAAGAGGTTCTAACTATGAAAAAAGTTAATTCTTTAATCTTTATAAGCTTGGTGTCTTTATCTTTAATAATGACTTCATGCGATAAGAAGGAAAAAGGCGATGTGCCTGTTAATGAATACACAATTAAGTTTGTTGATTATGATAATTTCTTACTAAGCACACTTAAAGTTAAAGAAGGAACTGTGCCTGTGTATGACGGAGAAGAACCTTATAGAGATCCTACTAGAGAATACTCATACACTTTTGCTGGTTGGACTCCAGAACTTGTCGCAGCAACAGCAGATACAACATATAAAGCCACTTACACTGAAGAAATTAGAAAATACACAATTAGATTTGTTAATGACGATGGAACCGAACTTCAAAAGGAATCTCTTCCATACGGATCAACTCCAGTTTATAAAGGCACCACCCCAACAAAAGATGTAACTGCCCAATATACGTACACTTTTGAGAATTGGGATAAACCTATTGAAGCAGTAAAGAAAAACGCAACTTATACCGCTACTTACTCATCAGTAGTAAATTCCTATCAAGTTACCTTTGATACACATGGTGGTTCTGCGGTTAATTCTCAAACAGTTCCGTATGGTGGTCACGTAACAAAACCTTCTAATCCAACAAAACCGGCGACAGGTGATGCAATTTATGTTTTTGAAGGTTGGGATTTTGATTTTGAAAATACAGTTGTTACTGGTCCAACAACAATTAATGCAAGTTGGTACGAAGTCGATTCCAGCATGCCTCACGGCGAAAGCTGTGTTTATGTTCATTATTCAGAATATTTACCAGATAGTGGTGATTATGGTTATAAGGAATTCTGGTATTGTCCAGTTCATCATCAATATGTAATGTCTGAGCCAACAGCTGCTTACATTCTTGAAGTTACTTCTAATTTTGATGGCGAAATCCTCCCAAGTGATGAGAGATATATTTCTCTAAGTTACGATGAAAATCACATGTCATTAGAAGATTATCATTATGGAATTGGTATGTATTCTGTTGATCTTGTTGATTTTAAGAATTTCAGAATCGATTTCCATGAGAATGGATTTGATTGCAATCTTTATAGTGAAAACAATGAATTTTATTTGTGGAGAATCGATCTCCCACGAATCAATTATACAATGTATAGGACTGTTTCAATGGATGTAAAAGCGCCTAATTGGTATCAAAATAATACAATGGGTCCTGAAGCAGACAATTTATGTTATCAAACTGTATTCGGTGGCGAAAAAAATGAAGGAAAAATCTATTTTTCTTATAAAAGTACCGGTTTAGTTATGGATTTTTATAGTATTGAATATGCTGATCAATTAGCTTTCTCAAGAACCATTACGGATAACGATATTATTACCGGAAAAAAATCTGCATATTTCTATGTTAGTGATAAATGGGATAGATATTTAAACATTTCAAATATATCTATTTCGACCGAGGCAGCTCCAGAAGATATTTATTCTTATGGAGGCGATACGACAAAGCTGTCAGCAGAAAATGCGACAGTAAAACTACCTGGTAGTGGTGACTACAATCTTATAAGTAAAAAATATGTTACAGACAACAATGCTTTATTTGCTGTTGGACCAGATGATTCCGTTGTACCTGCAGTATTTACTTTACCAGGAGTAAACTTCGATGAATATACCGTTTATGGAACAGTGAAATTTAGATTTGGTGTTTATAATAATGGCGAGCATATGTACTTTGGAAGCGGAGATTCAAAAATTGATTTAGGAACAAACAACCCTTCAAGTCAATCTACTGGTGATGGATTAACTGGATATGTAAACTGGGAAATGTCTATTACTAGTGATTCTGCAACTATTCACAATAACTACAATGACCAAAACTACTCCATCTCATTAACGAGCGGTATGAGAAACGGGACAGAGCGCATGGTATTTAGTGGTGGCGCAAAGTCTCAGTGGAGAAAATATTTGTTTACTGATTTCTATTTATATCTTGATTAGTTTGCCTTAAAAACAATAAAAAGGAAAATATATAATGAATATTTAATTACACTTGTAATTGATGTAATACAAACCGGTTGAGCAAAAAGCTTGCCGGTTTTTCTCTAACACAACAAAAAGGAACATTTTTACATAATAAAGAATAAATGCGTACCTACATGAATGTATGATAAAATTAGTTAAGTAGGTGCTTTGTTATACAAACAAATGACAAACACCCTAAAAAATTGTTTATATACAGGAGGATGTATATGAAAAACAAAAAATTACTTGTAAGCGCTTTGCTAGGTATCTCTACTTTAGCAATTGGCGCGGTTGTTGGTATTGCTGCAGGTAAGAAATCTGGTTTCAGAGCTTACGCAGATCCAGTTGAGCCAGAATGGCATCATTATCATGCTCAAAATCCGTCTTTAAACTGGCAAAATAAAGCAACAAATAAAGGAACAAAAGAATACTGGGTTCAATGTGGTGGCGGACATCAATTTACGGTTCCAGATTCAGATAATAAAGTTTATGAAACAGGAGCACCTGACACCAGCGAATTTGCTGCAGATGATGATCGTTGGGTCACTTATTGTGAATTAAATGGTCACAATTATGATTCAAAAGGTGTTTGTGAATATTGCAATGAACTTCAATATGGCTCAAAGCTAATCGATAAAGCAATCGCTAATACTACAATCTCTGATGAAGCAGCACCATTAGGTTTTACTTCTGTTTATACTCGTAACGGAATGAGCAGTGGTCCTTGTGGTTATAGTTATGATGTAAGTGGATGTGACGTTCTTTATTTCTCATTATATTCAACAGCGTCAACTACAATTGCTTTTGGTGGAAACAATGGAGTAAACCCAGTCTTATTTTCAAATGATTGGTATAACATTTTGCTTACAAAAGACGAAAATGGCTGGGTAGCTAATTATAAAAAAGCGTATGAAGTTAACTGGAATACCGATCACACAAAAGTTGATGAAAATAAGGCAACTGATTTTGCGACTATATTAAGACTTTATAACTGGGACGGCGCTTTAAGTACCGCAACAATTAAATGTACTGAAGTTCAAACAGCCCTCCCACCTCACGTTCACACCGTAGGTACATATGGCTTCTGTAGTTCGTGTGGTGAGCTTATTGGAAAGACAAAAGTTGCAGATAAAGCTATAGCCGCCGGAAGCGAAACCACTGATTTAGCACCTGCTGGATTTGAAAAAGTTTATTCTGCTACAGGATTAAGTAACGGAAATAATGGTTCTTCATTCCTTGTTGCCGGTTATAAAACGTTATATTTCAGCATTTGGCATAATATTTCCTATATTTATTTATTTGGTGGTAACAATGCTGAAAATGCGACAGCTTGGCAAGGAGATTGGTACAACATCCTACTTCTTAATGATGGTTCAGGATTTATTTGCTATTTCAAGAAAGCCAGTGAAACAACTTGGACTACTGATAGATCAAAAGTTGATGGAAAGAATGATACAAACTTCTCATCGATCTTAAGGCTATATAACTGGGCCGATCTTGGAAGTGCAACAGTTAAATGTACAGAAGTATACGGCGTTCTTGCATAACAAGATTAAGGAATACTAAGAAAAAAGACTGGATTTTTAAATTCAGTCTTTTTTTATAATATTTATATGGGTAGGAATGGTTTAATGAAGCGTAAACTTTTTATCTTATTATCATCGTTAAGCATTATTTCAATTTGCCTAGGGATGATTTTTCAATCTCGTGATCGAAATGTTTTTGATATTTTAGGGTCTAATGGTTCTGTATGGCATCATTATGATAGAAAAGAACCAACTGAATTTGAAAAAGGAATTAAAGAATATTGGGTTCAATGTGGAGGTTCATATCAATTTGTTGCACCATCTGGAACAATTATTGATAAAGGCTCAAACTATGACACATCTGATTTTGCTCCTGATGATGATCGTTGGTTAACTTTCTGTGACGTTCATGGTCATCAATTTGATGCTCATAATGTATGTACAGTTTGCCTTGAACATAAGAGTGCAACTAAGATTGCTAACTATGCTGTAAGTGAATCTGTGTCGAGCAACAAGGAAGCGCCAAAAGGTTTTTCGTATGTAAGCAAAATTTCCGGGAAAACCAATGGATATTGTGGTTATGAAATCAATATTTCTTCTTATAATTTCATTTATTTTGCTTTATACACAGAAGGCGGTTATGCTCGACCATTTAGTGGTGGAGATGATGGAGATGGAACACATCGAATCATTTGGAGTGGAAATTGGTATTATCTATTACTTGAGAAACAAGATGGCAACTGGAACGGATTTATCAAGGATGGCGTAAACGGGACTTGGTATACACGAACTGTTGATGGAAAAACAGACACAAATTTTAAATCACTCTTAAGACTTTATAATTGGGATGGACTTGAAAGTGTAACAATTTATAGCACTGAAGTTTATGCCGGAACTGAACTTCCTCCTGAAATAAAAACAAGCCCACTTAATATTGGGGTGTGGAACGGTACATATCACTTTACTAACACATCATCTATTGATGATTTAGTTGATGCTGGTTTTAATAGAACAATCGGTATTAATCCAATATGGAATTCAAATTGGAATAATGTATTAGATTATTCAAAGAATAAAGGTGTTAAACATATTGTTGATCCACGTGGTTGGGACTACGATAATAGCAAATATGCGGATTGGGACGGAACAGCTCCTAGCTATGCAAATCATGAAGCAGTAGAAGGATTTTTTATGTATGATGAGCCAAGCACAAAGCTATATTCATCATTAGCAGAAATGCAAACAACATTTAAATCAGTAATGCCGAGTGATAAATTGTGCTTTATTAATATGCTTTCTGGTGCCGCTTCAATGACAATGCTTTACGGGACAGAAAGTGCTCAGAGTAACTATAATTATTACGAAACTAACTATGTTAATGGTTATGAAAATACTGTTCATCCAGATGTTTATAGTTTTGATTCATATCCATTATTTACAAATGGACAAATTAGAAAATCGTATTTCTGTAGTTTAGATATTTGGTCAAATTTATCTAAAACAACTCATACTCCTGTTTGGTATACATTGTTATCTTCTGCTCATGCATCTGGTGATGGAGAGGGTTATGCTTATGTTTTACCAAGTCAATCTCAACTTGAGTGGCAAATGTCGGTCGCACTTAGTTTCGGTATTACAGACTTGGTGCATTATGTTTTTGCATCAGGAGAGAGTGGCTATTCAACCATGGCTAATTCAGATGGCTCCAAAAATGCTTATTATAATGATGTTAAGGCTGCGAATAGAAATGTGCACGCCCTTGACCAAGATTTAACTAGATTTGAGTGGGAAGGCGCTACAACATATCATAACAATTCAAAAGTAAACCTGTTGTTTAAAGACTTAAAACACACTGTTACAAATTCGAGTGTTGGATTTAGTTCTATTAGCGCTACTTCAGATTTATTAATTGGCTCATATATTGATGACTTTAATAATAGAGCTTATATGGTTACTAATTCAGGCATAAGTACAGACTATAGTTCTACTTGGGACAATAAATACACAAACTTTAATAAAAATGTTGCTTATAGCAACGACAACAATAGTATTACCCTTACTTTAAATGAAAATATTGTTGGAGCATATGTTATACAAAATGGGTCAAAAACATATGTAACTGCAAATAACAATTCGTTGTCTTTATATTTAACATCATTTGGAAGTGCGTTTGTTATCCCAGTTAAATAAAAATATAAGAAAAACGCATAAAATATTTTATTTTTTGTGTTTATCTTGCCAATAATTGTTTTAATCTTAACATTAAGTAGCAATTTACAAATAAATAGATATATTTATAAAGTGTATATTAGCTTTTAAAATTTGTTTAAATCATTAGCATAGCGGAGGCACTAACTATGAAAAAGATTTTGCATTTAATCTGCAACTCTCACATTGATCCAGTTTGGCAATGGGATTGGGATGAAGGAGCAGCAGCTTCTTTAGCAACCTTTTATGCAGCATGTAATCTTCTTGATAAGTATGATTTTGTATTCTGTCATAATGAAGTTATCGTATATGAATACATTGAGAAATATGACCCAGCCTTATTTGAGAGAATTAAAAAACTTGTTGAACAAGGTAAATGGAAAATCATGGGTGGTTGGTATTGTCAACCGGATTGTTTAGTTCCTTCTGGTGAATCATATATGCGCCAAATCAGTCTTGGTAGAGAATACTTTCAAGAAAAGTTTAACGCTAGACCAACAGTTGCTTTAAACTTTGATAGTTTTGGACACACGAAAGGACTTCCTCAAATCTTAAAGAAATCTGGCTTTGATTCCTATATTTTCTGTAGACCAATGCCAAGCTATGTCTCTATTCCAAACTTTAAAGATTATCCACACGGCCCATTCCTTTGGGAAGGATACGATGGAAGTAGAGTTAAAGCTTTAAGATATGAAGATTTATATCATAACTACACAGCGCCTTATGGTCAGGCAAAGCAAGCAATTTTAAGAAAATTTGAACAATATAAAGATTTAGATATAATTCCAGTTCTTTGGGGTGTTGGTAACCATGGTGGTACTTCAAGCGAAAAAGATTTAGAAGACATCATGATGCTTCAAGATGAAAAGAAAGGTGAATGGACAATGATTCATTCAACCTTAGAAGATTATTTTGCTCAAGTGGAACCAAACAATGTTGAGAAAGATATATCTTTGTTTTCTCTAAAGCATATTCTTCAGTCAATGCAATTAAACTTGCACACGACCAATTAGAAAATGCTTTATATAGAGCAGAAAGAATTTGCGTCGCAGCTGAATTTGCTGGTAAATATCATTACAACAAAGAAGTGTTTAAAAATGCTGAAAAAGCATTATGCCAAATTGAATTCCACGATGTTTTAGCAGGCACCGCTATTAAAACTGGTATTGATTCATCAATTAGAAAAGCCTATAGAGCAATTGAAGATCTTAAAGGAGAAATGTTTGGAGCGTACTATGCAATGAGCATTGATCTTCCAAAGGTAGCTCCTGGAGAT
>JAFXWB010000043.1 GCA_017534425.1 Bacilli bacterium | reverse complement strand
TAATTATTTCTTCCTCCTTATAATTTGACTGAACATCTAAATAATATGTGAGGATTTTTACTTTTAACTAATTAGGAGGTAAAATCTTGAAATCTAATGTGGTAGCCAAAAAAGCGCGACCACAACAAATTTCAAATATCCTTTAAAATAAGACTCCAACGATTCAGTTCTGGAGTTTTATTTTTGAACAAAAGACAAAATATTTAAAAAAGTCACAGCAATATATTGTAAAAAAAGATAAATATTATCAAAGAATTAATTTACCTTAATATTATAAAATATTTAAGATTGGAGAAATAATTTATGAAGAAAAATAAAATTTTTGCTTTAACTGCTATTAGTATGACAACCATTCTTTTGTCTACCTTAGCAATTTCCAAATTTTCAAAAAATAGTTCATCAAGATTGTTTGCTCTTGGTGAAACCGAAACATGGAACCACTACTCATTAGTTAATCCTTCCCTTCAAAATAAAGGTTCAAAGGAATATTGGGTAAGTTGCTCTAGTCATTTACATCAATTCTCTGCTCCTTCTGGCGAGAATATTGAAATTGTTGATGCTGGTGCACCAAATTCCGCATTCATTAATGGTTTACAATCTGATGATGATAGACTTTTGCAAAAATTAGATTCTTATATCGATTTCGAACGTACAGATGTTAATGTTTTAAGTGCAGGTGTTTTAAGCACATATATAGATAATGAAGCTTCTATTAGTTCAGAACAATCTTTAAGCGGCTCTAAATCAATGAAAGTAATCATTTCAGCTGCCTGGAGCAGAACTCTTGTTATTAGTAATGAGTTCTATGATATGCTTCCTGAAGCAGGTATCACATTCTCACTTTATTGTTCTGATCAATTTAATGCAAATGTTGCTAACGGCGGAACTGCACTTCATTACTATAATCCAGTAAATGAATGGAAAAAATATACTGTTCCAAAAGCTAGCATTAATTCGACAAGTGGCGACCACTATGTTTTGTTAGTTGGAGCCGCAACTACTGTTTATATTGATGACGTTCGTCCAGCTGAATCTTCAATTTATGTTGATTTTGAAGATAATAGTTATAGTGCTGCAACTAATGTAGAATATGTTGTTAATGTAGATGATAGAAATACAAATTCCATTTCAACCGAACAAGCATTTACTGGAACGCATTCCTTAAAGGTTGTTGCTGGTGATGCGAATTATATGGGATTTAAGTTAAGCGATGCATTATATAATGCATTACCAGACGAAGGTCTATCATTTGCTTTATATGCATTAAGCGCATTTAATGGAAATACAGTTGGTGGTGAAGGCCATCAAGTTAAAGCATATAACCCAAATCAATGGGAAGAATTCACAGTTGCAAAAGCAGACATTGATACTTCAGCAGGAAGACACTATGTATTCACATTTGCTGCTGCCGCAACATTTTATGTTGATGCAATTCGTCCAGCAAATTCAGCAGCAGGCGGCATTGATTTTGAAGATAGAGGATTTGAAGATGCATTCATTCGTGCATATTCAGTTCGTGCAGATTCAAGAGATACATACTCAATTTCTAATGAACATGCATTATCTGGAACACATTCAATGAAAGTTGTCACTTCTGGCACATATCATAAAGCACTTATTTTAAGTGATGCCTTATATAATGCATTACCATCTGAGGGTGTAACCTTCTTTGTTTGGTGTAATGATGCAGCATTTAATGGCAACACTGGTGGCGACGCAATTCATTATTGGGATCCATTAGGAGAATGGAAAGAATACACTGTTCCAAAAGCAAGCATCAATTCAACTGCTGGCGATCATTATGTTTTCTTACCATCAATTGCAGGAACACTTTATATTGACTGTGTAAGTCCAGCTTCAGCTGTTTGAAGGTCAGAAATATTAAATGCTAATATCGTTAATTCTATTAGCGATGACATTTGGTATTAATAAAAAAACTAAGAATAAGACCATGAGATTAAATCTTATGGTCTTTTATTTATAAAATGTAGAGCAATATATTGTAAAAAATGTTAAAGATTGCGATATGCAAATATATGTATTTGCTTGTATTATATTAATATAAGGTGAATTGATTTATGAAAAAAATCAAAACTCTGATATTCTCATCAGTTTATGGCGGAATTTTAATAAGCGCTTTAATTATTGGTTCAATTAATCATCTTATCGTATCGACAAAAGGAGAGTCTTTTGCTCCTACACTTGAAAGATCTGATGGCTACAAATTGAGATTTAAAGCTATTAATAACGCAACATCATATTTAGTAAATGATTCTACTGATTATCGTAATGGATTAGTTTTGACTAATGATGATAAAGATGCAAATGGTTATATTTATTATGAAACTGAAACAGTAGGAACTCATAACGTCACTATCACATCAAATGTTGGTGGCAATCAGTATGTTTCTAATTCAATCACAATCACAAATAAACCAATGTTTTTCTATGGTGTTCCTAATTGTGTTCGCTTTTATAATGTTAATACAGGTTCTAATGAGAACAATGAATATTCAATACTTCAAGAAGATGGTACGTATTTAATTGTTACTCAAAGTGAATTTAACAGCATATACAATAAGAATAAATATAATGCCGTTGATTTTTCTGATGCAGAGCATGTTGATGAAGTTATCTATCAACAAAAAGAAGCTGGTGCAAATATTTTATATTTAGGTCATAGATTAACTAGCGTTGAAGAAGCAAGTTATTGGTGGTTCCCAGGTAATTTTGAAAATAGTGTAGTAAAACGTTTCATGGATGCAGCCTGGAGACACGGTATGAAATGTATCATAAATGATTTTCCTATCCAAGTAAGCAGCACTGCAGGTGATGCGGCTCGCATTACTTCAAGGATGAATAATGAAGAATTGAGAAAAGCTTTCATGCATCCTGCATTTTATGGTCTACAGTTTGTTGATGAACCGTCCGCAGATCAAATGGCAAATGTTGGAATTACTGCGAAAACCATCATAAATTATTGGAAAAATGATGCTACATTATCAACAAAGCCACTTCCTTTCTTATACACCGCTTTAAGGTCGTATGATGAGAATAGAAGTGAAGAATTTGGTTATTTTGAAGATAAGACAGCATACAAGAACTACTTAAAGAGTTGGATTAACGAAACCGGACTAGATTACTTTGGATTTGATACTTACACATATTCCACGAGATTTTATGGAAATAAGAGTAGCTGGGGAACAACATATTTTTACGATCCAAGTAAAGTAATTTTCGAAGCAATAAACGAAGTTCAATCTGAATTGGGTAGACCAATAGATGTTTATCAAGTTTTAACAGGCAGCACAGACTCGAAAAGAAAGGCAGCAGTTCTTTCTCAAGATGTCTTCTCTTCAACTTTCTTAGCGGCCTCTGAGGAAGTTTCTGGTTATGCTGTTTTCGATTTTCAAGAAACATTAGATTGCGCTTCTGCATGTTCAGATGTAAATCATAAATTAACAAACACATACTATTATGTGCAGGCCGCAAATAAACAATACAAAATCATTCAATCCTTATTAAATGGATATAGCAAAACAAGTAATACCATTAATATTAATGGTGCTTATTCATCTAATCATTTATATGGTAAAGGCGTTAGAACATCCACAACCACATTTACTAATAATGCTGATAGCTCAAAAACTTATGAGTTCATTACAAATTTTGAAAGTGATGCGACAAATACTACTTACAGCGTAAATGTTCCTTCAAATCGCATTTACTATTTGTTTGGTTATAATCAACAACCTTATCAAAGATTAGGTTCAGGAGAAAATATTACTTTAAATAATGGGGAAGCAATTCTTTTATCAAGCGAAAGTGCGAGCGATGTAACAATTTCGTCATTTAATAGAGACTTACTTGATGACTACGATGTAATTACTATTAAAGATCTAGCTGGAAAAGAAAGCATTGATATGAATGATGGCTTTGCTTTAAGCCCATCAACTAGTGATTATATAGTCAGATATCCAGTAGTTAATAGCAATAACGGTTCTGCATCCATTAAATTCAATTACCGTTGCAGCAAACTTGGTAACGAATGGGGAGATGGAATTGTCGACATTGATATTAATAATATTTGGGACAACGGGCATCAATTCTCTATCGGTTGTAATAGTGGTGATGTTTATTTAAAAACCGCAAATAAAATCGTTCACAATGTTTTACACGCTAACGAAGACAATATAGTCGAAGTTGGCGCTGTAAAAGTAAAAAATACAAATAAAACCTATACTTTTATTAAAGTTAACGACGAATTAATCGTAGAAGATTTAGTTCCTAATAAAGGGTCTGAAAATATTATTCATGTTTATCTTGAACAAGGTGATTCAGCTGGAACTGGTGTTATCTTACATTCAGTAGATGTTGGGCACAAAAATAGCGGAAAGATTAAAAACATTAGTGGTGATGCATCAAATATTTATTTTGATGTTACAAATTTAGATCATATTCCATATTCTTTTGCAAATAATTCAGTAACAACTTTATCCGTTGTTGAAAATGGTTTTAGTTCGCTTACAAAAGTTGGTTATAATCGCTACAAACTTACACTTAGTTCACCTGTATCTAATGGTTCGGAAATAAATATTGGTTTAACTTCTTACTTTGTAAATAATTTAAACAAGAAAACATTTATTGTTCCAAATACAACGCTTTACTATACCGGATCAGCTTATATTGATATTGGTGAGTTAAATGAAATTCAATCAAATATCACGCTTGGATATACGTGTGAATTTAAATCTGGGCAAATTAGAAATGACAATTTCAAAATGAAATTTGCCATTGATAATTCTTTTTATGAATCATTGAGTGCTTTTGATGAATCTGGTATTTATGTTTCGACATCTAGTAAGACAAGTTATTATAGGCTTGAAAATACCCATCTAGATTCAAGCAAGAATGAAAGATATATCATCGTTGATTTAGGCGCCGCTGTTAGCAATAACCATCAAAACGATGTATTTACTGTAGGTGCTTATATAAGAGCAAATGAAAACGTAATTTTTTCAACGCAATCTAGTAGCGGTTCAATCGTTTCGATTGTTGATGATTTATATAATAATTCGTCATCTCGACTATATGTCTCTTTGCTTTACGCATATTTACATAACAATGATTAATTTTGATAAAAATTTTATTTATTTACATACCAAAAATACTTCATTGGTTTTTGAGATTAAAAAATATCTTTACGAAGATGAAAAATATATTAAAGAAGACCGTTATTTTATCACGCAAAGATATTATGGTCCTTCTTTAAAAGAAGAATTATCTCCAAAAGAACCGCTTCTTCGTCCAAATGGTTCTTCTAATGACTATTGTAATGACTATTTAATTTCCTCAAGTTTTGGAAACGGAAATAACTCAGAAGTATCCTTATTAGTTTTCAACGAAAATAATAGTGCTGTAACAAGATTATTTTATAAAGGTTTTGACATTATTAAAGGCGGTAAAGATGTCAAAGTTCCACACGCGAGAAACGCGTCAGAAACATTGCACATTGTTGAAAAAGACGATGTTTCTGGAATTGAGGTTCATCTTTACTATTCTTTATTTGAAGACAGCGATGTTATTGTTTGCAAAAAAGAAATAGTCAATACCAAACAAAATGTTTGTTTTTTTCGTAAAGCATCTTCTTTAGAGTGCCCTATTAACTGCAAGAACGTTTTAATTACCACTTTTGATGGTGCTTGGACAAAAGAAAGAACTCGCCATACATTAAACTTATCTAGTGGTGTTTTTGTAAACCAATCTTTCTTAGGGAGCTCCTCTCACAAACACAATCCATATATTGAAGTCGTAGATAATGAAAATAAACTTCATTATGCTTTTAATCTCGTTTATAGTGGGAATCATAAGGAAACTGTGGAAGTTAACCCAACAGAACATTCTTCTGTCTTGGTTGGTATAAATGATTTTGGTTTTGAATATGCGCTCAATAAAGGCGAGAGTTTTATGACTCCTGAAGCTGTTATGGTGGTTGCTAAATCAACAGATGAAATCACATTCAAAATGCATAATTTCATAAACAACCACATTATTAATCCAAGCTATAGATATAAAGATAGACCAATATTATTTAATAGTTGGGAAGGCTCAACATTTAAAATTGAAGAAAAATCATTGCTTGAAATGGCCGATGTTGCTAAACAAGTTGGCATCGAATTATTTGTTGTAGATGATGGATGGTTTTCTAATAGGCCTAATGATCAGAGCGGACTTGGTGACTGGACCGCAGACAATAATAAATTCCCAAGCGGGATTAAAAAATTTGCGGAAAAAATAAGGGAAAAAGGCTTAAAATTCGGTTTATGGTTTGAACCTGAATCTATTTCAATTAATAGTGATTTATTTAGAAAACACCCTGAATTTGCTCAGCTTGTTCCTGGATATAATCCTTTTGCAAGAAGACATCAAATCGTTATCGATATGGCTAATAAAAAAGTCATTGATTATTTATTCGAGATGATTAGCAAAGTAATTGAAGAAGCAGAGCTAGATTACATTAAATGGGATTACAATCGTTTAATTACAGATGCTTATTCTAATACCGGAATTAGATGTGGCGAATATATGCATCGTTTCATCATGGGAACATATGAACTACTAGATAGATTAACAACTAAGTATCCAAATTTATTAATTGAGTCATGTTCTTCCGGTGGAGGTAGATATGATTTAGGAATTCTTTATTACACTCCTCAAATTTGGGGAAGCGATAATTCTAACTCGTTCTATAGATCATTTATTGCGTGTGGAACATTATCTGCTTATCCTCAATCAACATTTGGAGCCCATGTTTCTAGAGATTATAGTGTTACTGGCCATCGTAGTTCACTTGAGGATCGTTTCAATATTAATTGTCTTGGAGCTTTTGGCTACGAGATGGACTTAAGACAAGATGGTAAAGAAGACTTAGAGATTATAAAAAAACAAATCGATTTTTATAAAAAGCATCGTCATTTAATTCAGTTTGGACATTATTACTATGTTGATAATTGTTTTGATGATGATCGTTATTATAGTTTTGTGGTGGTTAGTGAAAACAAAAAGGAAGCAATTTTATCTGTTGTTGAGTTATCTCCGGGCGTTCCAAACAAGACATGGAAATTTAAAGGACTTAATCCAACAGCAATTTATGAAATTGAAATGAGACCTCAGGCAAATGCTGACATCAAGTTGCTTCCTAAATTGAGTGGTAGCGAATTAATGGATACAGGCCTTGACTTAGGTTCACTATATGATGAAAAAGATAATAATGTATTCCAAAAAGGTATTTATTCAAGAATGATTTTTGTAAAGGAAGTTTAATTTATGAAATTGAATAATATTTGGGGTTATGGACAATTATTTGGTTATTCCGGATTAGAAGGACCAAATCGCTATTATGATGATTTTATTTTAATGACTACAAAAAATTTATTAGAGTTTCGCATTGAATTTCGTAGTCATTGGATAAAATTTCATTTCCCAATTGAAACAGAAATTAAATACTTAATGAGTGATTTTGTTGTCGCAAATACAAGCAGCGGACTTTTTAAGATGACATTTGTTGATAATGATACTCTTGTTGGAATAAGTCCTGTTTTGCCAGTTTTTGAAGGTGAAAAAGAATTAGGCCTTATAAAGTCTCGTGAAGTCGATATTTATTCACTAGATAACCATTTTTTAGGTGTTAAATACAAATTGGATGATAACGGCCTATATCGTTTTATAATTCACAATTCATTCGCTTTTACCGAAGCTAGAGGTTGCGCAAATTATTATATTGATCATTTTGACATTGAAAGATTAATAAAAGATCGTATTGCATATTACGAGAAGATGCCTGAGTGTTTAGATAAGAAATATGAAGCACTTTACTATAAGGCATTAAGCGTTAACAAAGTTAATGTTCATACTGCAGAAGGCAAAATTGATTCATTATGGACTACTCCTGATAGAGTTCCTCATAGACATATGTGGATGTGGGACAGCGTGTTCCATGCAATGGCAATAGGAACATACAACATTGAAGTCGCAAAAGAAATTCTTTTAGCGATGTTAAAGCAAATGCGTGAAAACGGTTTTATGCCTCATATGGCAAACCCAACTGATTGTAGTGATGTAACACAACCATGTGTTATGTCATTTGGTGTTTATGAGATGTATAAATTAAGCAAAGATAAAGAATATATTAAACAGTGTTTGCCGTATTTAGATAAATATCTAACATTTGATATGGAAAATAGAGACGTAAATAAAAATGGTCTTTTAGAATGGCTTACTGAACCTGAATACATCGAATGTAAATGTGGCGAAAGTGGATTAGATAATTCGCCAAGATTTGATTTTGATGAAGACATGGATTGTATTGATTTTTCATCATTTTTTGCATTAGACACCCACATTTTAAGTCTTTTATATAAAGAAGTTGGCGATATTAAAAACTCTAAAAAATGGGAAATCATTTCAGAAAGAACAGCTACATTAATCAATAATTTAATGTGGGATGAAAAAGACGGCGTTTATTACGATCGTTTATTCTCGGGTGAACTTACTAAAGTTTTAACTCCAGCAAGCTTCCTTCCAATGTTTGCATCTATATCTAGCAAAGAACAAGCAAAGAAAATGGTTAAAGTATTAACAGATGAAAAATTATTATGGTCAAAGTGTCCTGTTGCGTCTATTTCTCAACAAGATCCAAGATTTTCTAATGACATGTGGAGAGGTGGAGTTTGGGCAAATCTGAATTATTTTATAATTAAAGGTTTGAAAAATTATGGTTATAACGACTTGGCAAATCTCTTGAGAGACAAAACATTAGACATGATTAACAAATGGTATCAAAAGAGCGGTTGTATATTTGAATTTTTTGATCCAAAAGACGAAACTCATCCATTGTTCTGTCACAGAAAAGGAGACCCGCTTCTAGAGCCGGACTATAGAAAGCACGTTCATAGTATCTCCGATTATAACTGGTCAGCTTGTTTTGCGATTCTATTAATTCAAGGTCTTTATTAAAAAAAAGAATAAACATGGTCACATTCAAATATTTCTTTACTAATCCAATTAAAAAATTTGTCCATGATGGTGGATATACTTCTATTTTCAGAACCATTGGTTTTATTGGCGACTCACTTTCAAGCGGAGAACATGAAAGTTTTTCAAATGGAGAAAAAGGATTTCACGATTATTTTGAATATTCATGGGGCCAATTTATCGCAAGAAAATGCGGGTTAAAAGCAATTATTTTTTCAAAAGGTGGTTTATCTTGTAAAGAGTTTTTTGATTATTACATAAAAGAGGTAAAGAATCCATTTACTGATGAGAATAGGTGCCAAGCTTATGTTGTTGCGCTAGGTGTAAATGATTTAAACCATCTTGCAGAATATTATCCAGAAGGTTTCGGGTCACTTGAAGATGTCGATTGGCAAAACGAGGACAATAATAAACAATCTTTTGTTGGTCAATATGTTCGAATCATTCAAAAATTAAAAAAGTTTGAACCTAAATGCCGTATATTTGTGATGAGTTTTCCAAGAGAATGCTCTCTAGCAAAGTCAAGGAAAGATAAAGGAAGACTTATTATAGACTTTTTGCTTAAGCTTCCTTTGAAATTTGAATATTTATATGTTTTGAATATTTGGAAATACGCCCCAACATATGGGAAGAAATTTAAAGAGAAGTATTTTTGTGGTGGGCACATGAATGCGTTAGGTTATAAATTTACTGCTGATATGGTTATGACATACATTGATTATTATATAAATAAATTTCCAGATGACTTTAAACAAGTAGCATTCATTGGAAAAGGCGTTCATAACGAAAAGGAAAAGTGGTAGTGTTATGGTTAAAATTGTTCAATTTGGTGAGGGTAATTTCTTAAGAACGTTTGTTGATTTATATTTAGACACCTTAAATAAAGAGGGAAGTTTTAAATATGGAGTTACGATTATTAAATCTGTTCCTTTTGGATCTATCGAGCAATTTAAAAAACAAAACTGCAAATACAATGTTGTACTAAGGGGTCGAACAAACGGGAAAGATGTTGAAGATGTTTATAAAGTTGATTCTGTAGAAGACGCTATCGATTTATATGAGGATAAAGAAGCTTTCTATCGTCTTGCAGAAGATCCGGAAGTAAAACTAATAGTTAGCAACACTACTGAAGCAGGCATTGTATTTAATGAATTTGATAAAAAAGAATTATTCCCAGATGTTTCTTATCCTGCAAAATTAGTGTTGTGGTTATATCAGAGATATAAATCTAATCTATCAGGTGTTTATATTCTTCCAGTTGAATTAATCGATAATAATGCTCAAGTATTAGAAAAATGCGTTAATGACTATATTGATTTATTTGAATTAGGTAAAGATTTTAAAAAGTGGAATGCAAAAAATAATTTCTATTGTAATACTCTTGTTGACCGCATTGTTTCTGGACATCCAAAAGATAAAGAAACCGAATCACATTTATATGATTTAGTAGGCCACGAAGATAAACTTTTATCTGTTGGTGAACCTTTTGGTTTATGGGTTATTGAAGATAAGGGAGATATAAAAAATATCTTAAAAGATGGTCACCATAATATTGATGTAATATTTACAAAAGATATTTCTTATTATAAGAAAAGAAAAGTAAGAGTCCTTAACGGAAGCCACACGAACATGGTTCCTGTTGGATTATGGTTAGGCAAAGAAACTGTTTATGATGTAATGAACGATAAGGCGTTATCCTCTTTTGTTGATAAAACCTTAAAGGAAAACATAATTCCTTTTGTTAGTTCAAATATAGAAGAAACCACATTTTTTGCAGAAGATGTTAAACAAAGATTTTTGAATCCGTATTTGAATCATCAATTAACAAGTATCGCATTGAATTCCATAAGCAAATGGAAGGCTCGTGTATTACCTTCATTCAGCGATTTTTACCAGAAAAACCATAGAATTCCTAAATATTTTGCAATTGGATTTGCTTATTTAATTTCAATGTATATGAATATTGAGAAGATAGAAACTAAATACTTTTGTCATCTTCCAAATAGAGTCATTGAAGTTAAAGATGATGAACGTTATCTAAATTATTTTAACGAAAAAAATGTTCACGATTTCTTATCTGATAAATCTATTTGGGATATTGATTTAACTTCATTTGAAAATTTTGAAACGATAATTAATAATTATCTTATTGATATTAAAAAAGGAAAGAATTTAATCGAATATGTCTAATTATTATCAAATCAATGAATTAGATAATTGTGCAGTTATTATAGAGCCTAATAACAAAATTAAATTAGGCCATAAAATTGCTTTGAAAGATATTCATAAAGGTGAATATATTTATAAGTACGGACACATTATTGGGAAAGCTAGCCAGGATATAAAAAAAGGTGAATGGATTCACACTCATAATTTAATAAGTCACTTAGATGAAAATATCGAATTCGAATACAATCCAACCATTTGCGATACTCCAAAAGCAAAAGCTACTTTCCAAGGATATAAAAGAGAAAATGGTCGAGCCGGTGTTAGAAATGATATTTATATCATCCCAACTGTCGGTTGTGTAAATAACGTTGTTAAAGAGATTGAGAAAAAAGCTCAATCGTTTATTAAAGGTTCAGTTGATTCAGTTTTTGCTCTTACACATCAATTTGGTTGCTCGCAGTTGGGCGAAGATCAAGAAAACATCGCAAGACTACTTTCTTCAATTGCTCTTAATCCAAATGCATCATTTGTTCTATTTGTAGGACTTGGATGCGAAAACAATTCAATCAATAAAATAATAAAGATTCTTGCTCAATATAATAGAAACAATTTTGCTTTTTATAACTGCCAAGATGTTGATGATGAAATCGAGTATGGTTTAAACATTATTAAGTCATTCATCGATAAGGCCGCAAAACTAAAAAGACAAGAAATTGATTGTTCTGAATTATGCATTGGATTGAAATGTGGTGGAAGTGATGCCTTTTCTGGTATTACTGCAAACCCGTTAGTCGGAAAGGTTAGTGACAGAATTATTGCACTTGGTGGATCAACCATTTTAACTGAAATTCCTGAAATGTTTGGGGCAGAACAATTATTAATGAACAGATGCAAAAACCAAAAAATTTACGAGAAATACAGTGGTTTAATCGAAAATTTTAAAAAATATTATTTGGATTTCGGGTATCCAATTTATGAAAATCCATCACCAGGAAATAAAGAGGGCGGCATCACAACATTAGAAGAAAAATCACTTGGTTGTATAACAAAAGGAGGAACATCTCCTATTGTTGATGTTTTAGATTATGGCGATATTGTTACTACGAACGGACTTAACATCCTGGATGGTCCAGGAAACGATTTAATTGCTTCTACTTCATTGGCTGCGGCAGGCTCTCAAATTATTTTATTTACCACTGGTAGAGGAACACCTTTATCAACTATTGTTCCTACAATTAAAATCGCTTCAAATTCTAATCTATTTAATAGAAAGAAAAATTGGATCGATTTTGATGCTTCATCATTGAATGAACAAGCTCTTTTTGATTTGGTTCTTGACGTAGCAAATGGTAAATATAAAACAAAACAGGAAGATAACCACGAAATGGCATTCTTTAAAAAGGGAGTAACGTTATGAGTTATATTAAAGAGAATTTCTTATTACAAAGCGACTTAGCAGTTGAGTTATATGAAAAGTTTGCCAAGGATGAACCTATTTTTGATTATCACTGTCACTTATCCGAATATCAAATCTTAGAAAACAAACCTTTTAGAAATCTTTTTGAATTATGGCTTTCAGGCGATCACTATAAGTGGAGATTAATGAGAAACTATGGTGTTAGCGAAGAACTCATAACAGGAAATAAAACTGATAAAGAAAAATTTGTCGCATATTGCAAAACGCTTGAAAAAGCATTCGGAAATCCTTTATATCATTGGAGTCAAATTGAACTAAAAGAATTCTTTAATTGTGACTTAGAAATAAATGAACAGAATGCTCTTAGAATTTGGGATGAGTGCAATGAATATATTATTAAAAATAATATTACTCTACAAAAACTCATTGAAAAGAGCAATGTTAAATGTTTATTCACTACAAACGAAATATTTGATGATTTATCTGTTTTTGAAGACATCAAATCAAAAGGATATAAGTTTGAAGTTAGACCAGCATTTAGAGCTGACAAGATAATGAATATTGAGGCCGAAAAGTATAATGAATACGTTTCAAAGCTTGGCAATATTCAGACTCTTGATGAATTAGAACAAGTAATTGAAAAACGTTTAATTGCTTTTATAGATGTTGGTTGTGTAGCAAGCGATACCGCACTACAAAAAGTTTATGAAGTTTCAGCAAAGGACGAAGCTGTTGTTGTCTTTGACAAAAGAAGAAATGGCATGTCGATTTCACAAAAAGATGAAGAAATTTTCAAAGGTTATTTAACTTATTTCTTATTGAAACTATATGCAAAATATAACATTCGTAGTGAACTTCATATAGGCGCCATGAGAAACAACAATACAAAAATGTTAAAGACTCTTGGACTTGATTCAGGGTTTGATTCAATAGCTGAAGATAATAGCATTAAAAATTTATCTCGCCTAATGGATAGACTTAATAATGAAAACGCATTACCTCCAATGATTATTTTTAATTTAAATCCAAAGATGAATAGTGAAATAATGACTCTAATTGGATGTTTCCAAGATTCATCAATGAAAGGCAAGATCCAATTTGGAGCAGCCTGGTGGTTTTTAGATAATAAAGCAGGAATTGAAAAGCATTTACAAGACCTTACATCAACAGGCCACATTGATTCATTTATTGGAATGCTTACTGACTCAAGGAGTTTCTTGTCTTACCCGAGACATCAATACTTTAGACGTTTATTATGCAATTACTTTGCAAACCTAATGTTGAATGGCGAAATGACACAAGACAAAAACTTGGTTGGTGAAGTCGTAAAAAACATTTGTTATCGAAACGCAAATAAGTATTTTTCTAGATAGACTAAATAGAAAAAATCACAAGAATTCAGCACTTTTTATTGTTAGATTATAGAATGTAGCAAAGTTATAAAATAAGTATTAAACTTATAATAAGGTAATCTTTATGAAATACTATACGCCGTTGATTATTATAGTATGGTTAACCCTGATAATTCTGGGTGTGTTAGTTTACGAAAATGATAGATTCAGTAAAGAAAAGAAGACTCTTCTTTATATCACTTATGGATTAGTTGCAGCTGCTGCTCTTTTTGAATGGCTAGGTGTCCAATTAAATGGTAATACATCCATTTCCCCTTGGTTGCTTAGAATAGTAAAACTGTTCGACTATATGTTAACCCCTCTTGCTGGCGGTGCGATTATTCTTCAATTCCAATCAAAGGGTATTATAAAGAAACTTATTTTTGCAGTTTTATGTATTAACATAGTTTTCCAATTAGTATCGTTATTTGGTAATTGGATGATTTATATTGATGAAGCTAATGTTTATCAACATGGAAAACTTTATTATGCTTATATTGCTTTCTACTTAATCATCGTAGTTTTAGTTATTCTCGAGTTTGCAGTGCATGGTAAAAACTACAGAAAACAAAATAGATTCTCTTTGTATTCAATTTTGATTTTTACTGTTACAGGTATCGCTCTTCAAGAAGCATTAGGCCCAACAGTAAGGACAGCTTATATATCTCTAGCAATAGCTTTGGCATTGCTCTTTATCCATAACTCTGAATACGCTCAACAAGCTAGTGATGATCAAATTCAAGAACAAATGATTAAGATTTCTGTCGATCCTTTAACGGGTTTGCTTTCACGTCATGCTTATAGCGAAAAAATCCAAAAACTAGATTCTTTAGAATCTCTACCAAAAAATTTAGTTGTATTCTCCATTGATATTAATGGCTTAAAATCAACAAATGATAACTATGGTCATAGTGCTGGTGATGAATTGATTTGTTCTGCATCTAATTTAATTAAATCAGTCTTTGAAGATTATGGAGATTGTTTTAGAACTGGCGGAGATGAGTTTATTGTTTTTACAAACCTTGAACACGAAAAGATTGACGGGCTTGTTAATGAATTACAAGAAAGGACAAACAAATGGCATGGTAAGGAAGCCCCAGATTTGTCCTTATCGGTCGGTTATGCTGAGGCAAGTTCTCATCCAGAAGCAAAACCAGAAAAACTTATTGCTGTAGCCGATAGAGAAATGTACAAAGCTAAAGCTGAGTATTATCAGAATACTGGTACAGATAGAAGAAAAAATTAATATAAATATTAACAAATGAAAGCGGCATTGATGCCGCTTTTTAAACGAATGCGCATTATAAAAAATAAATTATACAAACTTTAAAACTTTGCTAAATTGTTTGTATAATTTATCTATAGTTCATATGAACAGTATACATTTGTCCAACTAAGATTAGATGATTCAACAAACTAAAATTCTTAAGTATAAAATACATTCTGTAATATAATTACAATATGAAAATCTCTGAGTTTTTCCAATTATGTAACGCTCATCCATGGGCTTATGTTGCCCTACTTATTAACTTTGGAGTAGTTTTTGTTAATGGCTGGACTGATGGGCCAAACTCAATTGCAACCGCCGTTACAACTAGAGCAATTAAACCAAAATCGGCAGTTATAATGTGCGCATTGGCAAATGCTGTAGGTGCTATTGTAATTGGTGTTCTTTCCGTTTATTTATCAAAGATAATGGGCGGAGATGTTTCTCAAACAATTGCTAATTTAGTTAATTGGGGCGAGGCATCAGTTGATAAAGTGTTATGTGGAATTGCTTGCGGTTTACTCGCTATTATCATTGTTAGTCTTGTTTGTACATTCTTTGGATTCCCATCAAGTCAATCAAATTGTTTAATCGGTGGAATTACTGGTAGTGGACTTGCTTTAATGATTTTAGGCAACAATGGATCAATTGGCGCTAATCCTTGGATTAAAGTTTTAATTGGTTTTTTTGGTTCACTTGTTTTGGGTTTCTTATTAGGCTACGGAATAACACTTTTAATCCAAGTTATATTTAGAAAAGCAACACGCGGAAAGTCATCAAGATTTTTTGACGCAGGACAAGTAATTACAAGTGGATTAATGAGTTTCTTCCATGGTGTTCAAGATGGGGCTAAGTTTATCGGTATTTCAATCTTGATTGGGGCGACTTTATCAGTCTCAAATGGTGGAGAACACGCTGCTGCGATAACATCTTTAACTGGAATTTGGTGGATTTATTTACCTGTCGCTTTGTTTATTTCATTAGGCACGATGATGGGCGGATATAACATTATTAAAACTATGGGAAGTAAGATGGTAAAACTTCAAAAATACCAAGCTTTTTCCACAGATATTGCTGCGTCAGTGGCACTTTTACTTGCTACATTTTTTGGTCTTCCAGTCTCTACGGGAACAGTTAAAAGTACAGCAATTATGGGTGGCGGAGCAACTAAAGGATTTAAAAGAGTTAAGTGGCCTGTTGCTGGGCGAATGGTTATGTGGGGGATTATAGTGTTCCCTGCTAGCGCCTTAGTGGCAATGCTACTTGTGTTAATGCTTGTTTAGACATGTAAATAGGAGGCATGATTTATGGCAAGAAAAGAAAAGAAATTAAAATCAAATGAGTACTTTGATTCATTCCCTGTTTTAGCGCATTTCTCTGTCGAATGTGCTGAAAAGATTTTGGATTTTATGGAGCATTTTGATGTTAATAGACTTGAAGAAATTAAAAGTGGAGTTCACGAGATTGAACATAAGGCTGATGAAGTTAAACACAAAATTACAGATAAACTTCTTAAAGAATTTATGACTCCAATTGATAGAGAAGACATCTTTGAGCTATTAAAGTTAATTGATGATGTTACAGATTCAGTTGAAGAAATTTCTTTGAAACTTTATCTCTATAACTATGAAGAACTTCCTCCAAATACAATTCCATTTATGGAATCAACCCTTTGTTGCATTAAATCAATGGAAAGATGTTTAGAAGCTTTCCCACATTATCTTGATAAAGAGGCGTTTGAGCCATATGTCATGGAAGTTGTTAAATATGAAGAAGAAGGAGACGTATTCTACATAAATAACATCCACGCCTTATATTTAAAAGAGAAAGATGGATTTAAACGTCATAAAGCTGAAGCAATGTATACAATGCTAGAAGATATTTCCGATAAGTGCAGAGAGACAATCAGATTTGTTCATAATATTGCACTTAAAAATATTTAATCAAGTTTATAACGATAAATATTTTATTTATTTAAAAAAGAAGCACATAATAATATAAGGAAATTATGATACTTAAAAATTTAAAAATCGTTTTATTAGATAGAGTAATTGAAAAGGGATTTTTAGTTTTTGATAATGGCAAAATTTCTCAAATAGGAGAAGGCGAATATAAAGGTAATGCAGTTGATTGTGATGGATTAATTGCAATGCCTGGTTTTATAGATATCCATGTTCACGGTAGCGCTGGCATTGATTTTATGGATGCCAAGGCTGAGGATTATAAAAAAATAGCTGATTCTTTATACAAAGAAGGTGTTACCACATTTTTAGCAACAACTTTAACTAGCGACAATAAATCATTAGCAAAAGTATGCGAAGAGGTTAAAAAGGCTAAAGTTAATGTCCCAGCATTAGGTGGAATTCATCTTGAAGGTCCATATATAAATGTAAAATATAAAGGCGCACAAAATGAAGAATTTATTCGTAAACCTGATGTTAATGAATTTGATGAACTGCAAAAACTTTCCGGAAACAATGTTAGATACATTACTTTAGCACCAGAGAGTGAAGGCTGTTTAGATTTTATTAAGCATGTATCAAAAGAAGGAATAATTGTTTCAGTCGGTCATAGTGATGCTTCTTTTGAACAAGTAAAAGAAGCGATTGCAGTAGGTTTAACTAATGTTACGCACACTCATAATGCGATGAGTCCACATCATCATAGAAAGCCGGGTATTGTTACTGCGGCATTCTATTTCGATGAACTCTATACTGAATTTATTTGTGACAAGATTCATGTTTGCCCAGAAGTTCTTGCAACATCATATAAAATCATTGGGCCAGAAAGATTTGTTATGATTACTGATGCTTTAAAAATTAAAAATTCAAGTATTAACGAATTTAAACTTTTTGGTCTTGATTGTGTTAGAAAGGATGGTGCTGCATATTTAACTTCTGGCCCGCTTGCAGGCTCGTTACTTACAATGGATCAAGCAGTTAAAAATATGCATGAAATTACAGGTGCAAATTTATGTGATTTAGCGAAGATTTCGAGCAAAAATGCCGCAAAATCCTTGAAATTTTTAGATAGAGGCGAAATTAAAGTTGGCAATTTAGCAGACATAGTTTTGCTTGATAAAGACTTAAAAGTTAAAGCTACATATAAATTAGGCGAAAAAGTTTTCTAGTATGACAAAACCAGTTTTAGAACCCGAATTTAAACCTGCGATTGTTGAACTCAGAAACTTTTTTAATGACGTTAAAAAGTATTCCAACAAACAACATTTAATTGTTGCTGTGGAAAGAGCTAACGGCTATATCTATAGAAAAGAATTTGATATTTTACCTGATGGTGTAGATGATGAAAGAAACACCTTCATTGTAGAAAGAATAATTAAATGTATTTTGTGGGTCGTTGGTGGCTTTAAAATTTATATTGCTGGATCAAACATTGTTTTTAACAACATTAAGAAATATTACTCAAATGGTGGTTTAAGAGATTTTGATTATCATTTCATGTCTACCGTATTTGAGAAAGAGATGTCAGTTGTGGAATGTACATACAAAAACATTCCTCAAATGAAAGCCTCTTCAGTATCAGTTGGAGGTCATTTAGAAGGCCGCCGTATTGGTTTTGATGTTGGTGGAAGTGATATTAAGGTATCCGCTGTTAAAGATGGAGAAGTTTTAAGCTCCGAAGAAATCGTTTGGCTTCCAAAACTAAATGAAGATATCAACTATCATTACAATTTCTTTTATAAAGCAATGAAATCGGCAATTGATAAACTTGGTGGAGATGTCGATGCTATTGGAATTTCTACTGCAGGCGTTATTGTTGAAAATAGACCAATGGTTTCCTCAATTTTTATCAAAGTTCCAAAAGAAAATTTCGAACTTGTTAAAGGCGCATATATAAATACAGTCAAAAGATTAGAAAAGGAACTAGGCCATCCAATTCCATTTGAAGTTGCTAATGATGGCGACGTTACTGCATTAGCAGGAGCATTAGATCTCAAGGATAACTGTGTTCTTGGAATCGCTATGGGTACAAGTGAAGCTGTTGGTTATGTCGATAAGAATGGCAATTTACCTGGCTGGTTTTCGGAATTAGCATTCATGCCAGTCGACTTCAATAAAAAGGCGATGGTGGATGAATGGAGTCGTGACTTTGGCGTTGGTTGCAAATATTTTTCACAAGATGCAGTCATTAAACTAAGTTCTCGTGCAGGGATTGAATTAGATGAGAAACTTACATTAGCGGAAAAACTTAAAGTTGTTCAAAAATTAAATGAAGAAGGACATCAAAGTGCAAATCAAATATTTGAATCTATTGGTGTTTACCTTGCTTACGCATTAGCATTCTATGCAGAATTCTATGAAATTAAGCATGTTTTACTCCTTGGTCGTGTAACGTCAGGAAAAGGTGGAGAAACAATTCTTAAAGTTGCAAGAGAAACTTTACTAAAAGAATTCCCTGAATATAAAAATATTGATATTGGCATGCCAAGTGATTTTATGAGACGTTTAGGTCAATCAATTGCTGCCGCATCATTACCGAAATCAAAATAAATTAAGTTTTATTTTTAATAAATCCTAGTATCATTTTTAAGTATGAAAGAAATGAGTCTTATTGAAACACAAGTCGCTATTAAGTATCTAAAAGATAATTTTGAGAATGCTTTAGCAAAGAAACTTAATCTTGTTAGAGTATCTGCTCCTTTATTTGTCAAAAAGGATTCGGGATTAAATGATCACCTAAACGGAACTGAAGAAAGGGTTTCTTTTTCTATTAATGGAGAAACTATTGAAATTGTTCAATCTCTAGCAAAATGGAAAAGATATGCCTTAGCAAAATATAATTTCCCAAAAGGTACTGGTTTATATACTGATATGAACGCAATTAGAAAAGATGAAGTGATGGATAGTCTTCACTCTATCTACGTTGATCAGTGGGATTGGGAAATGATTATTGATGAATCAGAAAGAACCAAACGATTCCTCTTTAGCATTGTTAATAAGATTTACTCGGTTATTTATAAAGTTGCAAATTTAAGCGAGAAAAAGTGGGGTTTTTCCTATAATTTACCAAATAAAATCTTTAGAATTTCAACTAAAGAATTAGAAAAAATGTATCCTGATAAAACCCCAAGCGAAAGAGAATATCTCATTACTAAAAAGCATAGAGCAGTCTTTATTTATCAAATTGGGTGGCCACTTAAAAATAAAGCTCCACACGATGGTAGAGCAGCAGACTACGATGACTGGAAGTTAAATGGAGACATCATTTTGTTTGATGATGCGATTAACTCTCCAATTGAACTATCTAGTATGGGCATTAGAGTTAACAAAGATAGCTTGGTTAAACAACTTAAATACAAAAATGAATTAGGTAAATTAGAAAACCCATATTGTCAAAGTATTCTTAATGATAAACTTCCACTCACCATTGGTGGAGGCATTGGGCAATCTAGACTTTGTATGTATTATCTCCAAAAGAAGCATATTGGAGAAGTTCAGTCTTCATATTGGTCTGATGAGGCATTAGAAGACGCCCACAAAAAGAATATTAAACTTTTATAGTTAGAATAAAGTTGATATGTAGTTTATATACTTATCAGCTTTTTTTATTTTATGTTTTCTTGTAGTTAAGCATTCAACTAAAGCTATCCAAGTATCAACATTACAAAGTAAACGCGCTTCTTTTCCCTTTGGAGGATTAAAGAAGTTAAATGGCCACATGTGGGTTTTTATCATTCTTTGAGATTCTTCAGAAATATTAAAATCTCTCTTTGCATTTTCTGCAGCAATACCAGGATGATATTTGCCGTGTGGGTGAGGCCTATCTTTAGTTGTTCTCCAGTTATATAAATAATAATCATGAAAAACTGCTGCAATTAATAAGTTCTCTAAATCTAGATTTTTATGGGATTTTATGGCTTTTTTCATTACTTTTTTAACTACTTTAAAGGTATGAATATAAACATTTGAACCGATATGCGCAGGTATTTCCTTCATCTTTAAAATAGCTTCGTGGTGAAGATAGAATTGATATGTTTTTTCTAATGCTTCTTTTCTTTCGTTTGTTAACGTCATATTACAAAAGTGGGAAGAATAGTTTAAGAATTGCGCAAATAAATCTTGACCAAAGGCCCAGTTTAAAGTCAGTTGGAACTTTTTGAGAAACAGAAATCATTTCTTCAAAATCTTCATGAAGTTCTTTTAAACATGGATTCTTATATAGAGTAGCTCCGCATTCAAAGTGGTGGACTAAACTTCTAAAATCGAAGTTAATCGTGCCGACAAAACCAAGCTCTCCATCTGCGAGAGCACTCTTCATATGGTTGAAGCCTGGTGAGTATAAATAAATATTAACCCCAGCTTCTAATAAGAATGGGAAATTGGATTTAGCAAACTTGTAAACAAGTTTTTTATCAGGAATTCCAGGTAAAATTAAGTTGACTTCAACACCTCTTAATGCAGCGTTTCTAAGTGCGTCAAGAAGTTTATATGTTGGAACAAGGTATGGTGTTGAAATATCAACACGTTTTTGAGCGTAGTTCAAAATATTGATATAGTTTTGTTCTCCTACTAAAGCATTATCGATTCCGCCTGGACCATCTCCAAATGGATCAACATAACCTTCATCTTCAAATTGAGGATATTCATAATCGAGATATTTGTTGTAGTCGCTTGGAGTTCTGGCACACAAATCATAATCTTGTAAGAAAGTAGTAATTAAGTTAGAAATTGCACTTCCTTCAATTCTAATCATTGTGTCTTTCCAATAACCAAATCTCTTAATTTCATTAGCGTATTCATCCGCTAAATTGATACCGCCAGTAAATCCGTATTTATGATCTACTACTACAATTTTACGGTGGGTACGGTTATTGTATGAGCGATGTAAAAATGGTTTGAATTTATGGAATTTAAAGCATTTTATACCAAATTTCCTAAGTCTTTTTGGAGTTCTTGGTGAAATAATGCCACTACATCCAAGGTCGTCATAAACAAGTCTAACTTCGACACCCTGCTTTGCTTTTTCAATAAGAATATCCTTAACTGCAGTCCATTCTTTGCCATCCCCAATGATGAAAAATTCAATAAAAATAAATTCTTTTGCTTCTTTTAAAGCATCAATCATTTTCGGGAAGAATGTTTCACCATTTTTGTAATACTCGATATGATTATGGGAATGGTAGTCCATACCAGTGGTATTTTTAATATAATTAAATGCTCCAGCGCCTCTTCCTAAATCTTGTTTCTTGTCTTGATTAGCTTTATGTTGAGCCTTTAAATAAGGAATATATGTTGCTCTTGATAGTTCAATAACTCTTTCTTCCTTTTTAGAAATGCCGTGGTTCCCAAAAACAATATAAATAAAAGCAGTAAATATAGGGAAAATGAGCAAGAAAATTAACCATGCGATTTTAAATTCTGGGTCTTCTGCTCTGTTTAATATTTTGTGATACAAGACAATAACAAATATAGTTTCAGAAAGTTTAATTATGCCCCAGGCCACATATAGCCAGAAATAAGCAACACCTAGTGCTTGTAAAATGTTATCGAGGAAAAATTGCAAAAGAATTATTAATAGGACTTCAACAACCATTAAAAGAACAAATAAATATAATCCCGATGTTAGATTTCTTCTTAATTTTTTCATATTGCCACCCCTCTTAACTTTTCAAAAAATTATTATACTATCTTTAAAATGCCTGAAATAAATAAATTTCAGACATAATATTATAACTACATCAAAATAGTTAATTTTATAAACTACGTTTATCTCATTTTTTTCTACACATCTATAACATAATAGTTATAAAATATATTACGGCAAACCCAGAGTAATCTGGCGACGCAAAGCTATAGGGCCCTTAAAGTAGTGGG
>JAFXWB010000042.1 GCA_017534425.1 Bacilli bacterium | reverse complement strand
CAAGCTGCTGAAAAAGCAAGGATTCATTGTTTGGAACTGTCAGAATTCTATTCAAAGAAGAAACAAGAAGGAAAGCATTCAATTTGTGCATTAACACATACAGCAAGAAAGATGCTTAGAATCATTTGGGCTTTATTGAAATCAGGGCAAAATTACAATCAAATAGTTACTGATTAGTGCTTAAATCAGTTATATTTTAAAACCCTATCGTAGATAAGGTGTTTTAGTCGTGGACTTTAATTAAAAAATGCTTGATAATTGTAGGTATGAAAAAGATATCCTACTTTGCAAGGCGAAGTGAAAATATCAAAATCATTGGTGCTCATACCGAAAAATATAGGCCACTTATGTTTGTTTTGGCCTCTTTACTTACGGCCCTTGGTTTATTTTTCGTTATTTATTGGAATTTTGATGAAAACTCTGCTGGTGAGGTTTTGGATTTACTCTATTTATATGGCGATATTGCTTTCACTGTTATTTCAGCATCATTAATACTATTCTTATTTCTAAATAAGAAGAAAAAGATTTCTACCCACCTTTTAGCAAGACTTATTAATCTTTATGTTTTGTTCGTATTTGTGTACGGGACAACAATGTGTGTCTTTGATTTAGGCTGTGGTGCTTCTCCGCTAGTTTACTTACTAATTTTAGCCGCGGTCGCAGGATTGTTTGTTGTTGAACCCGTCTTCTTCACAATTCTAGTTTTTATTTCATATAACATCATAATGACCTTTGTATTTATAAATCATTACCTATACTTTGAAGGAATGTTTAGATACGAAAATCTTATAAATTTACTTCTCTTTACTTTAGTAACAATAGTGTCAGTATTTAGACATTATGAAGTTACAATTAGAGAGTTCCGTGCCTTAAAACGTTTAGAAGAAATGTCCTATATTGATGAGTTAACTGGATTGTTAAATGAAAGATCATATGTCGATGAAGTTGAGCGAATTAATAAGCTCATTAAAGAAGAAAAAATACAGGAATTCGCAGTAATTTTGATGGATGTTAATAACTTAAAGAACACAAATGACAAGTATGGACATAGATTTGGATGTCACCTTGTTGTTAACTGTGGCCATGAACTTCCAAACCTATTTAAGACATCAAAACTATTCCACATTGGTGGTGACGAGTTTATGGCAATTGTCTATGGTGACGATTACAAAGAATTTGATCAAAGACTTGATGAATTTGGAAAGAATTTTACCTACAAGATAATAAATTATGATGGTGTTGATTTAATCTTCTCTGTCGCTCGAGGCTATTCAAAATACGAAAAAGGTGACTTATTCAAAGATGTTTTACAACGTGCTGACAGTGCAATGTATGTAAACAAAAAAGAAGTCAAAGAAAAATACCATATCGGTGGTAGATGAAATTAAAATTATCCCTTTATAGGGATTTTTTTATACTTGTGATACAATAAAAATAACGAGGTGCATAATATGCCATTTACAAAACAAGACATTCACGAGATTGTAGAATCTCAAAGAGAGTATTTTTTAAGTGGAAAAACTTTAGATGTTAAGTTTAGAAAAGAACAACTTTTAAAACTCAAAAAAGCTATTTTAGATCATCAAAAAGAACTTGAAGAAGCTTTACATGAAGACTTAGGAAGAAGCGAATGTGAAGCATATTTCTGTGATATCGGTGACACGATTATGGAAATTAATGAGTATTATCATGGTGTCTCCGCTTGGGCTAAACCAGAAAGACATTTCTCTGGCTTTGCCGCCTTCCCATCAATGACCACAAAAATTTATTATATGCCTTATGGCGTAACCTTAATTATTTCTCCATTTAACTTCCCGGTTTTACTTTCTTTAGGTGTACTTGCTGCTTCAATTGCAGGTGGTAACACAGCCTTAGTTAAGATGTCATCAAAATCAAAGAAAACTACTGAAGTTATCAAGAATATTCTTGATAAGACATTCCCATCTAAATACATTGCCGCTATTGATGGCGGACACGATGTAGCTGATTTTTGTCTTGAAGAACGCGTTGATAAAATTTTCTATACAGGTTCACCAAAAGTCGCAAAACACGTCATGGAGATGGCTAGTAAAAACCTTACTCCAGTAGCGCTTGAACTTGGTGGTGAAACAGGTAACTGGTGTATCGTTAGAAAAGATGCAAATTTAAAAGATGCAGCGAGAAAAATTGCTTTCTTTAAGATTTGTAATTCAGGTCAAGTTTGTATCAATATTAATCAAGTTGCAGTTGCTCAAGAAGTTGCAGAAGAATTCGTAGAAGAACTTAAAACTGCAATCGTAACCCAAGTTGGTGAAAAAGCTCATCTTAATGATGAATATCCAAAATTAATTACTCATAATGCATATGAATGGATTGCAAAAGAAGCCGAAGAGTATAGAGATAGAATCGTCTTTGGTGGAGAAGGTAATCCAGAAAAAGATAAATATGATCCAACAATTATTTTCCCAGTTGATATTGATGAAAAGATTGTTAATCATGAAATTTTTGGGCCGCTTCTTCCTATTGTTACATTTAAAGACAAAGAAGTTAGTGAACTTCTCGATGTAATCGCAAGAAGAGAGCATGGACTTGCATTGTACTTATTTACAAAAGATAAAAAGTGGGCCAAGAAAGTTATGACTACTCAACAATATGGCGGTGGTTGTGTTAACGAAGTTTGTTTACACTTAATGGTAAAAGGCGCTCCATTTAATGGAACAGGTCACTCTGGAATGGGTGCTTACCATGGCATTTGGGGATTTAGAGAATTTACCCATCCGTCAACTGTTTTATACGGGAAAACCCATATGAATTTATCTCTAAGAGAGCACCCATACTCTCCAAAGAAAAAGAAAATTCTTGGAATGTTCCTTAAATAAATAAAATAATCCTCGGTGAAAAGCTGAGGATTTTTATTTGTATTATCCACGACTTAAAATATAATTTTATAAAGAGGTAATCCTTATGAAAGCTAAATTTTTACGTTTATTAGTATTGTCATCCTTCATTTTAGTGGGATGTAATAATTCTGCAAAGGAAAAAGAAAGCACTGAGCCGGAACAACAACAGCCAAGTGGTGACCAAGGGGGTCAAACTCCAGGCGATTCTTACGTTCCACTTAAGAAAAAAGTTAACGTTAAAATGGAGGCTCTTTTAAAAGGAAGTGATACTCCTTATAACGTTGAATTTGATTACGATGATTCTCTCTTTTTAAAGGATGCGGAAGTATACGATAAAGATTTATCTTTACTTTCATTAGGAGCCGCTGTTTCTGCAACTTACGAAAACTGGGCTAAGGATTTTCTTAGAGACTGTGAATTTAGTGATTCTTTATCTCACGAAATGAACATCGAACCAACTGAAAATACTCTCGGTTATACATTGGGTCACAAGGATGTAAATGGATCTGAACTTTTTGCAGTTATGATTCGGGGTCATGAATACAAAAAAGAATGGGCTAATAATTTTATTATTGGCGAAACCGGAGACCATCAAGGCTGGTTAGCAAGAGCTAGTGAACTTTATACAAGTCTCGCCTCGTATGTAAATCAATATAAAGATCAGAAAAACGTCAAACTATGGATTGTTGGTTACTCTAGAGCAGGCGCAATTTCCAACATGCTTTCAAGTCTAATTTTTAGAGGCAACGGATTTACCGCAAATGCTAAAGACATGTTTGTTTATACCTTTGAGGCTCCTGCTGGATTAACTCAAGAACACGCAATTAAATATAAGAATGTTCACAATATTGTGAATAGTGCTGATATTGTCGCATATATTCCTCCTACTCAATATGAGTTATATAGAGCTGGCGAAGATTTTGAAATTTATGATGCAAATGTTGCAACATATGTTTCTCAATTCGATAGCCAAGTTTCAGTTCCAGCATGGACGACTTGTAATCCAAGTCATTTTGATGGCCAGACAATCAACAATGACGTTGAATTAACACAATATTTGATTAATAACATCTTTGCTAATAAAAAAAATGATGCTGTCTCAGCTCATACTAGAGCTCTTTATGTTCAAAATTATCAATCTGGTTTAAGTTATTCAGTTGGATTGCTTTTAGCATTAAGCGGAACTACAAGATCTCAAATGTTAGCAGATTTACAATCAAATCCTATGTTTCCATTAAACGTACTCTCAATAATTGGTGATGATACGGGAGCAGCGCTAGCTAGTACACTTTCAACATATTTAGACCAAGATAACATTACTTATGATAACGATGAATTAGTGGCCGCTTGTGCTGTCATGGTTAAAGCAGTTCAAAACTTATTTATGAAATTTTTAGGTTATTACATGCAAGACACCTATAAAGGAAATTTAACACGTATTCTTGATATGCATTACCCAGAAGTAACTTATTGTTTACTCAAAAATGCACATTCAAAATTAGCATAATTACTCACTATTTATCTTTTAGATAAAGTTAAAAAAAGTTGCATTATTATTTAACCGTGGTATCATTGTAGGTCCCGAAACCCGAAAGGTAAGGGAGTAAAAAAGATTTGTATACAAAGAGGTTAAATAAATTATGTTGTTCTTACTAGCAATGCTAGTTATGTACTTGTTCTTCTAATTAGTCGTAACTTGTAGAAATTAAGGAAAGACCTGCACTAATGTGTGGGTTTTTTCTTGCCTTGAAAACGATTTCATAACGAATTATTTAATTCGCTGTTTATTTTAAATAAATCCATTATTATAATAATGATGTATATTTTGTACTATAGGAGGCAAATATGGCGAAATTACAAGGTCATGCAGTAAAACAAATTACTGAAATTGTAGAACGCTACAAAAACGAAGAAACTCCTCTTATGATGATTCTCGAGGCAATTCAAACCGAATACGGTTATATTCCTCTTGAAGTCCAAGAATTAGTTTCTGAGTTAACCGGAATTCCTGTTGCAGAAATTTATGGTGTTGTAACTTTCTACTCATTTTTCTCTTTAAAACCAAAAGGAAAATATGTCATTGGTGTTTGTTTAGGTACTGCTTGTTACGTCAAAGGCGGTCAGCTTGTCTTAGACAAATTCAAAGAACTACTTGGTATTGATGTTGGCCAAACAACTGAAGATGGTTTATTCTCACTTGATGCATTAAGATGCATCGGTGCATGTTCAATCGCACCAGCTGTTACAGTCAGTGGTAAAGTTTACCAAAGAATGGATCCAACAAAAGTTCCAGCAGTTATTAAAGAATATCGCGACTTAGCCGCGAAAGAAGGGGGTGCTCAATAATGGTTGAAAAGATTTTAACTGAAGAACAATTAGCAAAGAAAGTTGAGCACTGTGCTAAGTGTCTAGAAATTAAATTCGGTGGAAAAGATGGCAGAAAACACATGGTCATCTGTGGTGATACAGCTTGTGTCTCCTCCAAATCCGATGAAATTTATAAACGTATCTGCGAAATTATTGCAGAACGTAAACTTGAAGATAAAGTAACAATCAACAAAGTTGGTTGTTTCGGATTCTGTTCACAAGGACCATTCATTAAAGTCTACCCAGATGAAACACTTTATTGTTTAGTCAAACCAAGTGATGCAGAAAAGATTATCGAACAAGATATTCTTGGTGGCAAAGTTGTTGAAGAATTACTTTACTTAGACGAAGAAAAGAAAGTCAGAGTTCCTCACCAAGAAGATATTCCTTTCTACAAAAAACAAAAACGCGTTGCATTAGACGGCGTTAGCAAAATTAACCAAGAAGAAGTTGAAGAAGCTTTGGGCTATGGCGCATTCAAGGGCTTAGTTAGAGCACTTCATATGTCTCAACAAGAAGTCGTTGATGAAATCTTAAAGAGCGGACTTCGTGGTCGTGGTGGCGCAGGCTTCCCAACCGGAAGAAAATGGCAATTTGCTCTTGCTCAAAATAACGAAGATAAATACGTCATTTGTAATGGTGACGAAGGTGACCCAGGTGCATTCATGGATCGTTCCTTACTTGAAGGTAACCCAGTTGGTGTTATCGAAGGTATGATGATTGCTGGTTATGCAATCGGTGCTAAGAACGGTTATTTCTATGTTCGTGCTGAATACCCAGTCGCAGTCGCAAGACTTACAAATGCTATTAAACAACTCGAAGAGTTGGGACTTTTAGGCGACAACATTTTAGGTAGTGGCTTCTCATTCAGATGTCACTTACGTTTAGGTGCTGGCGCATTCGTTTGTGGTGAAGAAACTGCTCTTCTTAACTCAATCGAAGGAAAACGTGGTATGCCACGTCCAAGACCTCCATTCCCAGCTGTTAAAGGTTTATGGGGCAAACCATCAATCATTAATAACGTTGAAACTCTCGCAACAGTTCCATGGATCATGAGAAATGGTGCAGATGAATTCTTAAAGATTGGTACACAAGGCTCACATGGTACAAAAGTTTTCGCTCTTGGCGGAAAAGTTAAAAACGTTGGTCTTGTTGAAGTCCCAATGGGAACAACCTTAAGAGAACTTATTTATGACATCGGCGGTGGCGTTCCAAATGGAAAGAAATTTAAAGCTATCCAAACTGGTGGTCCATCAGGCGGATGTTTAACTGAAAAAGACTTAGATGTCGAAATTGACTTCGATAACTTAGTCGCCAGAGGCTCAATGATGGGTTCTGGTGGTGCTATCGTCATGGACGAAGATAACTGTATGGTCGACGTCGCTAAATTCTATATGGAATTTATTTGCGATGAAAGCTGCGGAAAATGTTCACCATGTCGTATCGGAACTAAGAGAATCTTAGAAATCTTAAATAAGATTACAAGTGGTAAGGGTGAACCTCATGATCTTGAAGAACTTAGAGAACTTGCGAAGGCGACCCAAACCAATTCACTTTGTGCTCTTGGCCAAACAGCAGCTAACCCAATTCTTTCAACAATGAAGAACTTCCCAGAAGAATACGAAGCTCACATCGTTGATAAGAAATGTCCAGCTCACGTTTGTAAAGCCATGACAAGATATGAAATCGATCCAGACAAATGTAAGAAATGTTCACTTTGTGCCCGTAATTGTCCAGTCAAAGCAATTAGTGGCGAAGTTGGCAAAACTCCATTTGTTATTGATCAAGCAAAATGTATCAAATGTGGTATGTGTATTTCATCCTGTAAGTTTGGTGCAGTTTTGAAAAAATAGGAGGACGATATAATGGCTTTAATTAATATTAAAATTGAAGGTAAATCTTACCAAGTTGAAGACAATTTAACCGTTCTTCAAGCATGTAGAAAATGTGGCTATCAAATTCCAAGTCTTTGTACATGGAAAGATGGTCAATGCTCATTAGCTTCCTGCCGTGTTTGTTTGGTAGAAGTTAAAGGCGCAAGAGGTCTTGTTGCTTCATGTGCTGCTCCTTGTACCGAAGGTATGGAAATTTCTATTTCTTCACCAAAAGCAGTCGAGGCAAGAAGAACTTCTGTCGAACTTTTACTCTCAAATCACCAACGTGATTGTTTGCAATGTGAGAAAAACGGACATTGTGAACTCTTAGAAGTTTCTAAGATTGTTGGTGCCCGTGAAGGTGTCTTCTTAGGTGAAAAGACACCTGCCACATTAGATGAAGTTGCTCCTGGTATTATTAGAAATACCGGCAAATGTATCCTTTGTGGTCGTTGTATTGAAGCATGTAAGTCAATTCAGGGAATTGGTATTCTAGGATTTGAAAATAGAGGTTTCAAAACAATCGTTGCTCCTGCTGAAAATAGAAGTTTCGCAAATTCACCATGTATGCAATGTGGACAATGCGTCTTAGTTTGTCCAACAGGCGCACTTCTTGAACATAGCGAAATTCCTCTAGTTGACAAAGCACTTAAGGAAGGCAAATTTGTTGTCTGTCAAGTTGCTCCAGCAGTTAGAGCTACTATCGCCGAAGAATTCGGCGAGAAGATTGGCACAAATGGTACCAAGAAGATGATTGCTGCCTTACGTAGACTTGGATTTAGCCGCGTATTCGATGTTAACTTCGGTGCCGACTTAACCATTATGGAAGAAGGTAGCGAACTCATAGAAAGAATTAAAGAAGGTGGCGTTTTACCACAAATTACTTCTTGTTCACCAGGCTGGATGAACTATATGGAATACTACTATCCAGAAGTCATTCCAAATGTTTCAACCTGTAAATCTCCTCACCAAATGCAAGGTGCTATTACAAAGTCATACTTTGCAAAAGCACATAACTTAGATCCAAAAGACATCTTTGTTGTCTCAATTATGCCATGTACAGCTAAGAAGTACGAGAAATCTCGTAAAGAAATGGAAGTTGATGGATATCGTGATGTTGACGCAGTCTTAACAACTCGTGAAGTCGCTAAGATGATTAAAAGATGTGGTATTGACTGGAAGAAACTTCCTGAAGACGAAGATTGGGATCAAGACTTACTTGGTCAATACTCTGGCGCTGGTGTTATCTTCGGTGTTACTGGTGGTGTTATGGAAGCAGCCTTAAGAACTGCTTACTTCTGCTTAACTGGTAAAGAACACGAAAAGATTGATTTTGAGGCTGTTAGAGGTCTTCAAGGCGTCCGTGAAGCAAGCATTGATATCAATGGAACAACTCTTAGAGTTGCAATTGCTTCTGGCATGAAGAATGCTAAGGTTTTGCTTGATGATGTCAAAGCAGGTAAATCACCATATGCATTTATTGAAATCATGGGTTGTCCAGGTGGATGTATTAATGGTGGTGGTCAACCATACGTTAAACCAATGTTCCTTCCAAATGAAGATGATGATATTTTAGATACATATCGTCAAAAACGTGCTTCAGTTCTTTATCAAGAAGACGTTAATCAAAAGGTTAGACAATCTCACAATAACCCAGACATCAAGAAGATCTATGCTGACTTCTTAGGAAAACCACTTTCAGAATTAAGTGAAAAATTACTCCATACTCACTACGATTCTAAACGTGAACGCTTCCCAGCAAAGAAGTAGTTATCTATTGATAAAATTAGGCCGGACGAGTTAATCTCTCCGGTCTTTTTTGTACTTTTATTTTGCGTGTATCAATGCGAAAAAGAATATAATAAAAGTGAGGGTATTATTTATAATAGACTTACTTTTGATAATGTTCTAAAATATATTGTATGATCCAAAAAACTGTAAAGATTAAGGACACTAAACATCTTGTCGGTTCGCTTCCAACAATTAGATATTTAGATCCTGAATTTGTCTATATCGCTACAAACAATGCTAGATGCCCAAAGGCTGAAGTTTTTATTAAAGAAGGCGATCACGTTAACACTTATCAAGTTATCGGAATTAGACATGCAGCTTTTTTTGATCAACCAATTCATGCAACTTGTTCTGGAACATTTGTTGGACTTGAAAAGCATTACCATAGAAACGGAAAATTAACCGATTTTATTAAGATTCAAAATGATCACAAGGACACTTATGACCCTTCAATTAAAGAAAGAAGCCCAGAAGAAATTGCTAAATTAACTAAGGAAGAAATGACTGAAATTATCAAAAATTGTGCTTTAGTTGGTCTTGGTGGTTCTTCATTCCCAACTTATGTTAAATTTCAAACTGATAAACCAATTAACTTAATGCTTATTAACGGCATTGAGTGTGAACCTTATATTACTGCTGATCATCGTATTATGCTTGAATATCCTTATAGGATAATTAACGGTATTAAATACGCAATGCAAGCTTTTAACTGTAAAAAAGCACTCATCTGTATCAAATCAAAATATGAAGATATTGCTTCAACTTATGAAGGCATTTTAAAGGAATTCCCAAATTCCGGAATTGAAATTTGTAAGGTTAAAAACTATTACCCACAGGGTTGGGAAGTTGCAATGATTAAAGAAGCAACCGGAATTAAACTTAACCCAGGAGAACTTCCATCAAATCGCGGAATTATTAACTTCAATGTTTCAACAATGGTTGGTATTTATAAGGCGATTAAATACAACATGCCAGTCACAAAAAGAAATATTACTGTTACTGGGGATGGAATTAATCACCCACATAACTTTAGAGTTTTAGTCGGAACTTCATTTAAAGATTTACTTCCAATGTGTGGAGGTTATAAAAATCCAGACAAAGAAAAAATCTTTATTCTTGGTGGTCCAATGATGGGTGCATCAGTTCCAAGTGATGATGTTATCATCACTAAAACAGTTACTTCGATTATTGTGTTAGACAAAACTGATTATAAAGAAGAGCCGTGTGTTAGATGCGGTAGCTGTGTTTTATCATGTCCAGCAGGCTTAGAGCCAGTTCAAATTATGAACGCGGTTAAATCACTTGATAAAGAAAGAATTAAAGCTTTGAATCCACTTAGATGTATTGAATGTGGTCTTTGTAGTTACGTTTGTACCTCTAAGATTCAAGTTACTGATTTCGTTAGAAGGGCGAAGATTTTTGCAAAATTATGATAATTGCTAAAGAAAGTGCTCCACATCTAAGGAAAAAATCAAGCGTCACAAGAATGATGGTTGATGTTTTAATCGCGCTTGCTCCAACGCTTATTTTTGCTTTTGCTGTTTATCATATCTATGCCATTTCAACATACTTAATTGCTTTAACCCTTATGGTTGGAAGTGAATTTATTTATGTTGGACTTAAAAATATGATGCCTAAAGATGGGCTAAAACATAGTTTTAAAGAAAAGTTTACTTATGCTTATAAAGGCAAATTTAACCAAAATAATATTCTAACTTCTGCTATTTCGGCAGTTATCTTTACGCTTATCATGCCAGTTGCAATGAAACTTCCAAGTGGCACGATAATTCCTCCAATTTATCCTGCAATTGTTGGATCTTTGGTTGGAATTTGGCTTGGTAAGTTAGTTTTTGGTGGCACCGGAAGCAATATTTTCAACCCGGCCGCTGTAGGTATGGTTTTTGCAAAGCTTTGCTTTGGTAGCACTTATCTTACTTACGTTGATAACTGGTATTATTCAATTCCTGAAGCTGCTGCAGGTGCAACTCCTTTAGGTTTGTTAAATGGTGGAACTTATTCAAATATCGGCAATTATCCATTAACCAGTCTTTTATTTGGACAAATTCCAGGAACAGTTGGTGAAGTTTTTAAGATTACAATTCTTATTGGACTAATTTATTTATTAATTAGACAAAGTATTGACTGGAGAATTGTTATTTCATACTTTGGAACATTTATTGTTTTGATTTTAACCGCTGGATTAGCAGTGTTTAGCTTAGATAAAGCATTAAACCCAGGACTTTTCACCCTTTATAGTTTGCTTAGCGGTGGTGTTTTGTTTGGTGGAGTATTTATGTTAACTGACCCAGTAACTTCTCCTATAAACGCCCCATCAAGGATGATGTACGGCATAATTGCGGCCGTAATTACTGTTTTTATCCGCTTATTTGCCGCTTTACCAGAAGGTGTGGCATTCTCTATCCTAATCGTTAATATGCTCGCTCCATTCCTTGATCACTATGAGTGGAGTAGTGCTCGCTATACTTGGAAAAAGATTTTGGCTATTTGCTTATTAGTTATAATTCCAATAGTCATTACATTTGTAATAATTCGCTTTGGAGGTGTATATCATGGCTAGTAATGTCAAAAAATACATCTTAACAGCGATTATCTTAGGCTCAATTGCCGCAGTTGCCGGCGGAGCCGTTGCTTTAACTAACTTAGTTACCGAGAAAAAGATTAAACAAAATGAAAACAATAAACTTATTGCAGGTGTCCAAGAAATTTTCCATAACGACAATGCAATAGTTAATCCGGATGATGAAATCAAAGTTTCAAATTATTCTTATACAGTTTCATATTACGAGGTAAAAGATGAAAATGATGCCCTTATTGGTTATGCATTTAAATCTAGTGGTTCAAATATGTATGGAAAAATCTCATTAATTTCAGGATTTGACGCAGTTACTCATAACTTCATGTCTATTTATCTTTTAAATAACGAACAAACTTACGCGACAACTTTAGTTGATAAATACGTTACCCCATTAAATAACAACAAACGTGATTTAGATGATGTTAGCTGTGGGGCTACATATGGAGCAAAACTTGTTAGAGATATGGTAAATGAGGCAAGTAAAGTCGCAAATTCACTTTGGAAGTAGGGAAAATGGCAAGAGAAAAAGGTTACACAAGAAAGAATTTCTTAAAAGGTCTCTTTGTTGAGAACCCACTTTTAGTGTCCATTCTTGGCACTTGTCCAGCTTTAGCGACCACAAAATCAATTGAAGCCGCTATTGGTATGGGAATTCTTTTCACCATAGTTTTAATTTGCTCTAGCTGTCTAGTTTCTTTATTAAGAAAGATCATTCCAGAAGAAATTAGAACTCCAGCATACATTGTTATCATTGCAACATTCGTTACTATTGTAAAAATGATGACTCATGCATTCTTACCAGAACTTTATTCAACGTTAGGTGTTTTTATCTCACTTATTGTTGTTAACTGTATTGTTTTAGGTAGAGCAGAAGCTTATGCTTCTAAAAACACAGTCTTTGATTCACTTATCGACGCTTTAGGAATGGGCGTTGGTTATACTTTAGCAATCGTCCTAATGGCGTTCTTTAGAGAAATATTAGGCGAAGGTATGATTACAATTGGTAATATTTTCACCAGCATTCCAAATTTCTCTATTCCAGTTTTGAAATATGTAAAAGATGGCGAAGTTGTTTATGATTTCTCAATTTCACTTTTTACAACTCCAGCCGGAGCATTCATTGTCTTTGGTCTTATTCTTGCAGTAATTGCCTTTATTAAGAATAGAAAAGCTGAGCTTAAGGCAAATCTTGCAAAGCAAGAGAAAGCCAGAAAAGCCGCAGAAGCTGCCGCTCAAGCAGCTCAAGCACAAGCAGGAGGTAGCAAGTAATGAATTGGTTAGTTCCATTTATTTTAGCCATCATTTCCAGCATGCTTATTGACAATGTTGTGCTTTCAAGATTCTATGGCATTTGTCCATTCCTTGGAGTTTCTAAGAAAGTAAAATCTGCTTTAGGTATGGGTCTAGCTGTTGTGTTTGTTATTATTCTAGCAACACTAATTTGTTACCCACTTTATAAGTTACTTGAAATTGCTGGCGTCACTTATCTTGATACAGTTGCATATATTCTTGTTATTGCATCTTTAGTCCAACTTGTTGGACTCTTCATTAAGAAGTATTCACCTTCATTATACAAATCACTTGGTATTTATTTACCACTTATCACAACAAACTGTGCTGTTTTAGGTGTTGTTCAATCTAATACCGATCAAGGTTTAAAATTCTACGAATCACTTGCAAACGGCATTGGAACATCAATTGGATTCTTAGTTATTATTGTGGTGTTCTCTGCAATTAGAGTTAGACTTGAGACCGCAAATACACCAAAAGCCTTTAAAGGCTTACCAATCGCTTTAATCGTAGCAGCCATTATGGCTTTAGCATTCATGGGACTTCAAGGATTATTTTCAGGTATTTAATTTATGTCTAAAGAAGTAGCGTTAATTCTTTCTATTTCAATATTAGTAGCCTTACTAATTATCTTTGTGGTGTCATTTCTTCTTTATAAGAAGACTCCAGTTCCAAAAGGATGTGAGAATCTTGAGATTAGCGAAGAAAATTGTGCCGCTTGCGAAAACAAAGCATGTTCTTTAAGAAAGAAGGTAGGAGATAAATAGTTATGTTTAAGAGCATTTTATTTGCAGTTCTTACCCTTCTTGTTCTTGGCCTACTTTTAGGCTTGGGTTTAGCAATTGCTGCGAAAGTTTTACATATAAAAGAAGACGAAAGAATCGATGAAGTTGCTAAACGTCTTCCTAACTATAACTGTGGAAGCTGTGGCTATCCAGGTTGTAAAGGTTTAGCAGAAGCAATTGTCACTGGAAAAGAATCTAATTTGAAGAAGTGCAAACCAGGTAAAGAAGACGCTAACTTTAAGCCAATTATTGAGTATCTTGATGAACATCCAAATGAGGACGGAAGTAAGGTAAACGTGCACCTTTAATAATGAAAGCAAAATTAATAATTTTACCGTTAATAATTATTCCACTTAGTTCTTGCCAAAAAGAAATTAAGCGGAATTCTTTTTATTTTGATACATATACAGAAACTAGACTCTATGAAGGTAGTGAAAACGACTTAAAAGAGATTAATAATATTTTCTCAAAAATCGATAAACTTACTGACAATTATAAAGAAAGAGATCTAAATAATGTTTATAAAATAAACAACTCAACGGAAAATGTTCAAGTTGAGCCTGAACTATATGAAGTTTTGAAAGCCTCTTTTTGTAACTGTTTAGACCCATTAAATTACTATAATCCACTTATTGGTTCACTAAGCAAAAAATGGAAAAATTCCCTAGAAAAAGGGGTGATTTTGGATCAAGAGAGTATTAATTCTGAGCTTGCAAAGATGAATGCCACAACTGTTCAATTTTTAGATGAAAATACAATCAAAAAAGTCGGTGAGGCAGAGATTGATTTAGGTTCAGTTGCAAAGGGTTATGCCTTAGACAAAATCAAACAATATTTAGACTCTAAACAATACACCAAATATTTAGTGGATGCTGGTTCATCTTCAATCCTTCTTGGGGAGAAAAATGGTTGTAAAAATTTTAAGGTTAAAGTCACTAATTTAGATAACACTTATTTGATGCTTAAAAACTGCTTTATTTCAACTTCGTCATATGACAAACAAGCAGTCGAAATTGATGGTGTAACTTATTCTCACATTATTAATCCAGTTAATGGAAGTGCAATTAACGAAAATGATGCAATTATAGTAGTCTCAGACAAAGGTTATTTAGGCGATATTTTATCAACCGCTTTTATAAATGAATCTTTAGATTCAATTAAAGAATTAGAGAAACATTATGAAGTCAAAACCATTGTTATTAAAAATAAACAAATGGTGTATAAAAACGAAGGAATTAAGGTCGTAAATAAATGAAAAAAACGTTGAGAAATGACCTCATTTTAATCATCTCATTAATCGTTGTTTTGGTCGGTTCTCTTTTAGCAGTTTTATTAACAAGAAAAAAGAACAATTTAGTTGCAAAAATCTACGTAAAAGATGAACTAGTTCAAACCATTGATTTAGTAAAAACTAATGATACTGAATTCATAATTCACGGAGCTAATGGAGACCTTGTAGTTTCAATCAAAGATCATTCAATCGGAGTTATTGAAGCAAATTGTCCACATCAAGATTGTGTTCATATGGGCTTTATTAAGGAAACAAACCGCCCGATAATCTGTGCTTATAACCAGGTTTATATCATTATTGAAGGAAACTCTAATTACGACTTAAGTATTTAATTATGAAAGTTCAGAAAATTGCACTACTTGGAGTTTTACTTGCATTAACAATTGTTATTGCTATTTTAGAGTCTTTTATTCCATCTTTTACAATTCCAGGAATTAAACTTGGCTTTGCCAACATTATCATTTTAGTCACTTTATATGAGGTTGGAATTTTAGAAGCTATTTTTATTAATTTAGTGAGAGTTTTAGTTGTCTCATTAGTTAGAGGAACATTCCTTTCAATGGGATTTTTCATGTCTTTAACAGGTGCTTTTATGTCACTTGGAATCATGATTTTGTTCTATTTAGTTATAAAAAAATACTCGATTATCGGTGTGTCGGTTATTGGATCACTTTTTCATGTTATTGGTCAAATATTAATCGCGATGATTTATATGGGTTCAGTTTATGTTGTATATTACCTTCCAATTATCGGAATTTCTGCGGTTATTACAGGTATTCTTGTTGGTTTTATCGCTCGAGCAATTATTAAAACCGGAGTCATTAAACGACAACGAGAAAAATACAATTTCTAAAGAAATGGATGCCAAATGGCATCCATTTTTATTTCTTGGATATTTGAAATTTGTTGTGGTCGCGCTTTTTTGGCTACCACATTAGATTTCAAGATTATACCACCTATTTAGTAAAAAAGTAAAAATCCTCACATATAATTTAGATGTTCAGTCAAATTATAAGGAGGAAGAACCAT
>JAFXWB010000002.1 GCA_017534425.1 Bacilli bacterium | reverse complement strand
TCGATAAATTTTGAATTGACGAACTAATGTCTTTTTCGGTTGTGTAACTTGAACTGATATTAGCCCATGTAGCTCCAGAAGCAATAGCAGTTGTTACTTTATACAGAATACCATTTCTGATGAAGTGGTCTCCTACTGCATATGCTTTTGAAGCAGTGGTTCCTGTTTCATTAGGTGCTATCGTTTTATTTAATGCATGTTCCTTTTTTACAAGGTCAGCATATTCTTTAAACGTATGCATTCCTTTTCTCCTTTCTTTTATGAATACAGAGCTAAAATTGCTGTCCAATTTGTATCTGTAAACATATTATTATATATATTTAAGTCCACAGCATTATTTGTTATTGTCTGTGAAACTCCATGTACTTTTATACTTCTGGCAGCACTGGCGTCTTTTATATTTCTATTGCCACCACCATCTCCAAAGTTTAATACTGATATATCTGCCATAATCTTACTCCTTTTGAAAGAGTGGGTAGTAAGTGTTTCATTACTACCCACTTTGAAATTAAGATACTGTGATTGTTGCAGCTGTTCCTTCGAAGGATGCTGTTCTTGCACCTGAAGCAGTAACTACATCAACAGCTGTACCAGCAGTTGCGGCTGAACCAGCATTGAATGTAGCTGTTTCATTAGACACAGACCATGAAGGTGCAGTACCAGCAGAACCAAGAGGTGTGATATTAGTAGTTGTATCAGCACCATCAGTAACAGTGATAGTACCTGCAGGTGTGTAAGAACCTGATGCAGAAGACTTAAACGCAAGTGCGCCAAAGTTATTCTTGCCCAGCTCTTGCCATGCTGAACCATTCCATACGAACTCTGAACCACTGTAAGAAACAAGTCCACCGATGTTAGGTGTAACAGTTTCGCCATTGATTGTTACATCAGCGGTTGTAAGTCCGTCAGACATTTCTGTTGTAGTAACACCCATCCAATAAAGGGCATGTCCAAGGTCTTCAATCATCTGCCTTGCTTCTGCGTCTTTGATGGTATACTCAACATTGGTGATTGTCCCTTCCACGTTAATGGGAAGAACGAGTTTCTGTAAATAATTGATATCTGGCATATCTTTGTTCTCCTTTCTAAAGAAATAAGATTATTTATAATTACACACTATTGTGCAATTAACTAAAAGAAATTACTGTTACTGTTTCTGTATTGGAATCATAAGAGAACTCTACTCCACCTGCTCCTGGGTCACCTTTATCTCCTTTGTCACCCTTTTCTCCTTGAGGTCCTTGTTCTCCCTCAAGTGAGTCTAACCACTGTTGTTCTGTTCCCGTATAACCATTTTCAACAGCTATTTCATAAGCAGATTTACCCTGAACAAAGCCATGACCTTCAACAACTTCTTGCGTATTTCTTTTAGCTAAGATGAGGGCTTCCTCACCTGTCAAACCTACTGCATTTCCCATGACTTACCCTCCATCATTGCCATTTCCAATTACCGTCTGATTGCATATACGCTAACTGACCATCAGCAGTTATTACTTTACTACCAAATTCAATTCCGGCATTTTGTGGTAAACCAACAATTTCACCACCTGCTTCAACTTCTGCTTTAGTGTCAGCAAAAAGAGATACTAAATAATCATTAGTATTTAGGTCGTTATTTTCAATGGACATAACTTTAATCATGGCACACCTCCTATAATATTATTATACATTATTGGTACAGATTTTGTATATAACTCCATTGAGAATCCGGTATTCCTGTTGATAATATTCCATTATTTATATCAATGGTATTACCATCAGGTTTTACTATACCAAACACCTCAGTTGTTGCTATTTGAATACCTGCAATAGCTTCTGCTTGGTCTCTATATGTTTTTGCTTGTTCTTCCGCTGATTTTGCGCCTTGATAATAGTATGTTGCATTATCAGTTTCTTCACCTGGTCGTAATTCAGTATCACCTTTTGTATATGATTGTGCTAATATAGCATCACTATGAGCATTATTAGCATAAGTACGACAATTAGCTAAGAAATTAGGTTGTAATTTACTTTCAGTAATAGAACCACTTTTGATATCAGCAGTTACATGATAATTGCCACTAGAATCAGTTGTCTTTGTGAAGTCAATAATTGTACCATCATCAAAGTTATACGGCTTAATTTGAGAACTAATATCAGCAGTGTATACAGTACCATCAGCAGTTTTCATGGTGATAACACCATTAGCATCCATACTGAATGATGCAGGAATCTTTTCTATATTCTGGTCATATGTAAAAGTAGAGCCATTTCTTCGAGTAAATGTCCATACTCCTGTCGTAGTATTGTAACTGACATTTACAACATCTGTAAGCATTTCACTTTTATTAGCTTTGGTAGTATTGAGTGTTGTAATTGAATTATTTATATTACTAATACTATTTGCTACATCACCAGCATTTGCTTTATATGTATCCCAGGTATTTAATGTACCATCAATTTGATTTAACGCATAATCCATCTTATTGAGGTTAGATTGTCCAAGTGGTGTAGTGGTATTCGGTGAATTTTTCCAATTTATTCGATTTTGATATACCCTTGTATATGCCATAACTAACCTCCTTAATTCGCTTCAATACTATCCATCAAACATTGAACACCTGATATTCGATGTTTTAGTGCAAATGTTGTTATTCCATCATTTTTTGTAAGTACCAACAAGTCATCACCTGCTTCAATATATGGTAATGCTCTCATTTGAATATTTGTTTTATAGTAATAAATTTGTTTTAACTTATTCGCCATTGAATCCAAGATGGCTTGAACGTTTGCAAATAAACGATTGTCCGTACAACATGCCTCTAAAAACTTATTATCAGATATAGTGTAATGCACATAAGTATTATCTTCACCTTCTTCGGGCACATCATCAACAATGTTAGCTTTAAAATAATTATCGTTATATGCGTACTCTACTATATCATATGGACAGGTAATGTTATCATCAAACCATGCTGATTTACATAAATTAGTGGCAATTAACGCAGTTGCTTCTGCTGGATATAGTGAGTTACTAGGATATAAATTGTTTGCAGGATATAATGAGTCCGCATGTTGCACTCTCTTCATTACCCATTTATTATATATTCGGTCCTTTTGTAAAAAGTATCCATTTATTTCAAAAAATTGAATTAAAACCTCACCTGAACTAATTAAATTAGAAGTATCCATTGTATATTCGTATGCACTAGAGCCATCTGAGTTATTGGCACTAGCTTGTTTTACCGGAATGTTTATATAATAGTTAAGGTCAGGTAATTGATATTCCCCAATACCTATATACGGGTCACCGTTTTCATAAAATGAATAATATTGCCATGAAGTTATAGCAGCACCAGAATAAATAGTTGTTTTTTTGACATCTATTCCTATTGGTATGTGTAGTTCTATATCACAATTTTGTAAATAATTAGCATAAGATAAATAGTCATGCATTCCGTCTATACAAGGGCAAAAATTAACTCCTTTAAGGTAATAGTCACCACCACTAGGACTTGGAATTTTTCTACTATATCCAACTATACCAACTTTACTGTTGTAATTTCTGTCCCTATAATCTATATGCGCTTGGTCTTCTACTATTCTATTGGTTAAATTTGACTTAATTGACATATAAGCATCAAATTTTAAATCATAGCCTGTTGATTGTCTAAAATAATGCGTATTAGGCTCTTCCCAATCTATTCGATAAAAATTATTAGGATTAAACTTTTCAGTGTTAGAAACAGTCTGAGAATTACCCGAATAATTAGTTGGCTCGTCTCCAATATTTCGAGTAATGCCAAGAAAATTATTTACAGACGTTATTGTCCATGTTTTTAAGAAAAAATCATATTCTACACCCAATGGTAAGTCTAAATCTTCAATAATTATAATATCATCATCAGAACTAGTGGAAGGAGAGGGCGATGGACCAACATATTTAAGGTCAGTGTTAATGTAAAATTCAGGCCAATTTTCAATAAGTCGTAAATTCGGTGAATTTGTTGAATATGAAATTCCAATGGTATCTAACCATTTAGTATTTCCACTATCAACTTTCATAAGGAATGGAAAAAATTTCAACCTAACATTTTTAAAATCAGTAAATTCCTTTGTAGAGTGCATGAAAAAACTAGACAATAACTGTTGTATTTGAGTTTCTTCTTTTTTATCAAATGACGGATACAATTCAGTTTTCTTTGACCTATATGCAATAACTGTTCTTATATCAGTGTTTGCATCTTTCTTACAAGAATCAACATAAAATGTACCGTAAGGAATTCGATAATATCTATATGGAACATCAGATGTTGTTTGCCCGTGTACTTCACTATAGGGAATAGATGTAATGTCAATTTCAATATATGCCCTTATCTGCTTACCTGTAATATTTATATCCGAAAATGTTTTAAATTCAAGTGAAGCATTTTCTGATAACCCAAATTTAATTGGAGTGGAAGAACTTATAGATTCAGTTAATACAACAGATTCGGAAACAATATCAGAGTTGACAAGTGTGTAGTCTACTTGCATTTCGCCATTATACTCTTCTAATACTTGAACTCTAAAATTTTTTCTTATACTGTCTTGTTCAAATAATGCTTTAACTTTTTCTGGTACATCTGCAACCATTTAAATTCTCCTTTAATATCCAATAAACTTAATGGTAGTTTGTTTAAAATAAACCTTATTGGTAGTTTTATCAATATGGTCTATCGGAAATTCGGGGTCAGGCATATAAAAATCACCTGTAATGTAATTATCATCTTCTGCATTATAAAACTGTATTGATACTTTACGTTCTTTTGGAACAGAAAAGTTGTTTTTTATAGCCGCCATAAATGCGGCAAGCTTTGTATTATCACAAGGTTTAATATCAAACTGAATTATATAGGATACATGGTCAAGACAAGTTCTTTTTAAAACACCATCACTATCTCTAAAACTGCCATAATCAAGCATTTTCTTTGAAACCTTATATGTTTGACATACTATATAATGTTCAAAGAACTCGTCTTGACCGCCTATGCGAATTAAGTAGCCACTAAATGCCATTTCACGCCTCCTTAAAATGCACTGTATCCCGTTGTATTTCTAAAGTTATCATTTTGTGACCTTACAGCTCTAAATACTTCATAACCATCTATTTGAACTACAATGTCACCATCACCGCCACCAAAGTTTATTCCACTTAATGTTTCCATAAATGCTTGTTTAATCGTATCAAGCGGTGCTTCAATGTTAGTGCCACTCTTTTGGTCTCCTAACATTGCAAGGAATTGTTTATTAGGCGGTATTACTGCACCTTTTGCCAATCCAGGTATGTTGTAGCTTTCAAAGTTGAATTCTGGCATTGATGGTAGATTACTAATAGCATTGCCGATACTCAATATGCTATTAAGTGCATCTTCAACTTTATCAAGTATTTCATTTATACCGTCTACTACTGTATTTATTATACCATTTATGGCAGATGTTATTATAGTAACAATTGACGTGCCGAGAGTATCAAACAAATCGCTAGCTGAATTAGTTGCGCTTTGCCATAATTTTACAAATGTATCAGCAGCACTGCCTACATTATTAACTACAAACGTGTCAATGATACTTGAAATTCTGTTGATGAAATTTGAAGAGAAGTCACTTGCTAACGTTTGTAGTTTAGTTTTGAGTGAAGTACTAACATTATTAAATTTATTTGAAGCTCCGGTCAAGAGCTCATTAAATTTAACAGTAACATCTCGTGATATATCAGTGACATTATTCAATAACTCTTTACCACTTGTTTCTACTTTCTTAGTCATGGTATTTATCATAGTATTGAATTTACCTAATACATTATTATTACTTTCTAATTTAGTAAATTCTTTAGTGGCGTTATTTACAACAGTGGCAACAGCTTTTGTAAGTTCATCACCTTTACTCTTAACACCATTTATTGAACCTTGTATCATGTCTTCACCAATTTCAAAATATACCTTAGATGGTGAGTTTGAATCTAGTGTATCTTTAGCAGCATCGACAGTATTCCCCATTGTAGTTGAAACTTGGTCTGTTAAATCATCATTTTTACCTTTAAGACCTTCAATTGTACCATCGACTAAATCTACACCGAGTTCTTTCCAGTTATCTTTAAGTTTACTAACTGTAACAGTATGTGAAGTACCAGATAAAGGGTCTGCAATTGTTTCTTGTACAGGTGTAAATAGTCCTTTAATTATTTCTTCACCAGCTTTAGATGCGTATACATTACCATCTATACCTAATTGTTTATACCACTTTTCCAAACTATCATTAAGCGGGTCTATATATTGTTTCTTATAATTATCGACTTTTTCCGCTGCAAACGTATCAAAGTCATTACCATATAAAAATAATTTTTCCCACCAAGACATTTTAGACCAATCTTCTTCAGCTTGTGTCAAAGTACCTGTTATACCACCAACCATTTCATCTTGCATAATATTAGTAACTTGTTCTACTTGAGATGATACATCACCTTTCATAGTATCTAGTGCATCAGGTAGAGCTTTTTCAATTCTGCCTAAAAATTCTGGGTCATCTATATACTGTTTCATTACATTTACAGCTTTTTGAGTTTCTTCTTCAATTAAACCCGTTGTTTCTTTAGTTTTATCTTGTAAACCTTGCATACTAGAAAAGAATTTTTCAGTATCAAAACCGTCTTCATTAAGGAATGCTTCCCAATTTATGGGATTACCTGATATATAAGTATCAAGTGCATTTTGAGCATTTTTAACTTCATCAGTTTCAGTAGCTATTTTCATTAGCTGTTCTTCGAGAATCGGTAATTGCGGGTTATTGGGATTAACTTCCCTCCAATAATTTATTGCAGTTACAAGGTCATTAACTTGTTTTTCTTGGTCACTAAATGAATTTACAATTTTATCTCTAGCTTCTTCGCCACTAATACCTGCTTTTTCAAATGCAGTTGTAATGGAGCCACCTTCGCCCCAAGCTTGTAAGAGTACGTCTTCAGCTGCACCTAGTTTAGTAATAATTGCATCTCCCAATTTACCATATAATTCTACATGTTTTGGCACAGCTTCTTCAGCAGATAAAACACCTGCTTCTAGTTTAAGTTGCATTTCTTTTATTTCATCTACAACATCGGCTACATTTTGTTCTGCTCTATCAAGTTCATCTGATTTATCAGCAATAGCTTTAAATTCATCACCAATAGAACCAATATTTCCTGCAACTTCATCTACAAGGTCTTCTATTGGCACGCCACCAGGTTGTGTAAGCATATCATGTATACCATTACTTAAATTATCTAAGTTTATATCATTAAGAAACTCAATAAATCCAGTAAAAGCTGCGATTGCTGCAACAACACCGGCAGCTATAATACCTGCTGGAAATCCTAAAAGTAATGTAAATGCACCCGCTGCTATACCAATAGCTAGAACTAATTCTCCAATTATACCAATTAGGCTACTTATGTTACCATCAAAATCATGGGTTTGTTCAAGTAATTCGGAAAATAAATTTTTAACCACAAAAAATTCTGTAAGTCCTACAGCTAACGAACCAAGTGTTTTAATAACAGGTGAAAGACTATTAGAAAAAGCTGTAATGCCTGCACCTAAATTTTGAAATAAATTTCCGCCATTAGTTGAAAATGCACGTACACCAGATAAAACTGAACCAAATAAAGAATTGGACCCACCAACAGTTCTAAGCAAACCATTAAATTGCCTATCGCTTAAATTAACAGCGTCACTAAATAATCCAAATTGCTTATTTAAATCACTTATACCTCTAATAAAATTCTTTACAATTGATAGCTTCAATAACCCTTTAAATACAACTAAAGATGCAATAATGGTTTCAAGTGGTGCTTTATCAAATGATTTCTGCCATGCTTTTGCAATTCCGCTAAGGGTTTTATATAAAACTTTTAAAGTTTTACTTACAAGTTTTAACCAATCAATACTTAGTAATAAATATCCAATCCTATTACCAATTAAACCCCAATCCAACTTTTCTACAAGTTGTAACATCATATCAAGTAAACCATTTAAGAAATTATTTATATTTTGAGCCAATAATGTAAAATCAAAGGTTTTAAAAAAACTATTTATTCCAGCTGCAATTGATTGACCTAAATTAGCCCAACTAAATCTTGTAACAAAACCATTCATTATTTCCATCAAAGTATTTAAACCTTGAGCTAAAGTTGCGCCTAAATCACTAAACAACCTTGGATTTATTAAACCATTCAAGAAATCAGCAATATCTTGACCTAACTTTTTTGCTTTTTCACGAATAATTTCCCAATCAATATTTTCAAGGAAGTCAGAAATCATTTCTGAAAACCATTTACCTAAATGGAATAAACTTTGAATATTTGGAATATCAAAGTCAAATAGTTTACCATCAAAATCACCTATTAAACTACCAATATCAGGTATTTCAAATGAAACAGCTACATCTTCACCTGTATCAGCAGTATTTTTCATTAAGTCGGTTAACTCATCCCATGGTGCTAGTGTCTTTTTAACTTTTTTACCCGCTTTTTCCGCAGCATCACCAGCATCATCAAGACCACCTGAAATGTCAGCTTCTGCATTACTTAATTGGCTCATTTGTTCGGTAAAATCTTGCCATTGAATACCGAATATTTTACCTAATACTGCACCCAATACATTTGCAAAATAAATTGTTCTTTCAATCAATGCATTAAGTGCTTTAATCATAGGTGTGAATATTGTGATTAAACCACTACCCATTGTAATAAGTAACTGATTCCACCTTTGTTGTAATACACGAACCTGGTTTGCCCATGTACTTTCTGTTCTAACAAAGTCGCCTGTAATATCTTTAGTTGCTTCTAATATATATTTATAACGCAAAATAGCTTTAGTACTTGCGTCCATTGCTTTTACTTTAGTTTTAATACCTAAAGTTGAAGCATATTCTTGCAAGTTTGCCTCTGTAAGTACAATACCATACCTTTTAAGTGTTTCAGTTTCACCCGTATAAACAGCTGATAATGCAACTCTCGCATAATCTTGTGAAATATTATAAAATGAAGACATATCACCTGTTAATGCAGTTAATGAAATTGACATTTTAGCTGCATCTTCCATTGAAAGTCCGAGTGCTTTACCCATAGCCATGAATGAACCGGCTGTTTGTTTTGCGGCAAGTTCTGACATACCGAATTTTTCAACAGAAGTAGCTGCAAATTTTTCTACCATATCACTCATTTCACCAAATGATACGTCTACAATATTCTGTACTTCTTGTAAATCAGATGCAGCATTAAGAGCAGCTTTACTGATTGCACCAAAACCAAAAGTGCCACCTAATCCTAAAGCTGCGCCCATAGCAAATTTTAATTTTCCGATTGATTTTTGTATCTTTTTAAGTCCGGTATTCATACCGTACATATCAACAGAAGTACCTATTGTAATTGTTCCATCTGCACCATAAGCAGTTCCACCATGTGCCATAATTTATACCCCCAATATTTCGTCCATAAGTGCTTGGGTTGTAATATCAACTTTTTTCTTTAATACAATAGCGTCACGATGGTCTTTCATTAGTTTTTCTTCGTATTTTTCAAGTTTGACGCCACGATTTAATTTATCTCTAATACCTACATAAGTACTAAAAGTACATTCACCGATTTCCATAAATGCATTTAAAAATGTCCACCAATGTAAATATTCCATACCCCTAACATCTTTACCGATAATATGATTTATGGGAGCAATTATAATATTAAAATCTTTTTCCCAATCATATAATGGCTTCTTTTCAGGTTTTGGTGAATTACTTGGTTCTTCCATAGTCAAAAAGAAAAACATTTCTTTTATTGCTTTGTCTAAATCAGTTTTATAGTCTTCAGTTTTATAAAAAAGTTCTAATGCAACTATAATTTTTTCATCTTCAAGTAAGTCAGGGTCATTTAATGCTTGAAAAATATATAAAATTTTTCTGTAATCTGTATTAAACTCACACTGAATACCGCTTATTTCTGTACTTGTTGGTAACGAATATTTATCCATACATTTACCTAAAAATAAAAGGTGGTTTGACCCACCTTTTATCTAAGTGGTTTTATGCCACTTGTCTTTATTTATTTTGTGTATATTTACTGATTCTCGCTTTTTTGGCATTCTGATAATAAGGAATTATACCTTTGAAGAAATCTTCAAACATGGAAAGTGTTTTTGCTTTGCCAAAAAGTATTTCGCTTGAACCATTACCAAAACACCTATCAATCGAACTTTCCATATAGTCAACTATCTCGGACATAAGGTTGATTTTATCTTCCGGTGTTTCGCAAGCCTTTGCTCGCTCTTCAAACTCTTTTTGTTTTACTTCATATTCCTGTTGAATAGCGAATACTTGTTTTGCAGACTCAATATCATCCGGGTTAAATGTAAATATACCACGACTTACACCATCATCACCTAAAATTTCAAGGTTTATTGCGCCAGTCCTAATTTTTAAACTTTCCATATATACTCCTTATCAAAGTGCTGTAAATGTAATTGTAGAACCGTACTTATAATCATTAACTGTTCCATGAACCTTATCATTTGAATAGTTAATGTCAATTGGCATGTCTACATAAGAACTTCCGCCAATTGATTGAGGTGTAAGTGTGCAATTCTTATGAACTTCTGCTTCATAAGAACCTGTTGAGCCAACATAAGCATGAATCTGCATTACTTCATACATTGAAAACTCAGACATTCTGTTGTACTTAACCTGATTGTAAAGTTTAACTGCGAGCTTAGAACCACCACGAACTGTCATAGGTTCAAGAGATTGTGAAGTCTCAAACTTATTTACAGTTGTTTCTGTAATTCCAAGAATATCAGTTACAGTTTCAGTATCAGGGTTGAACTCAATCGCTGAATCTTCAACACCAACACCAACAATTTGCCACTCAGGTGTTCCGGATACATCGGTAACGCTATCACCTACATTAACGGCGGTTACAAGTAATTTTCTTTCGGCTTTCTGGTTATCTTGAAGGTTGAAAGCTGCTGCATCTGCCATGGTATTATCCCTCCTCTGTATAATCTATTCGTACCCCTAACATATATTTTGCTAGGTAATCTTCTGACATAGCTGACATATTTGCCATATTCTGTAATATTATTATATCATAATCGCTACAATTTGTACCGAAATCCGGAAAATTATTATTAGCTTTCTGCGTTTCACACCATTCTACAAAATCATCAAATAGTTGCATATTTCTAATATTAACATCAGATGTTCCGGGGTCAATAGTTTCGTACCCTACAAATACAAACGAATACGATTTATATTTATTACCGAGAATGTCTGTTCTGTTTACGTAATCACCATAATTAGGAACTAATACACGTACACCAAATTCAGCATCGGCATTCTCAAAGTATAATAAACCATGTGAGCCTAAAAATTCATCAACCCAATCCCGCATTACTTCATGTTTATTCACACTCATTGAGCATACCTCTTTCTCGCTGCATTTGCTTCTCTACCGATTACCCATTTTTCATTAACCCAGCATGTTTGGTCCCACTTTGATGTAGCAAGTGGGTGGTATGATAAATCACGTTTCCAAGTAGGAGCACCATAATATTGTCTATTTGCGTATCGTTTTGTATAATGAATCGTAACGTCTGTATCAGTAGCTTTTATTTGAGTACTATCAGCTAAATGCTTACCGGATACTCGTGTACTGTCATATGGTGTATACTTGTACATATGACGTTCCATTATTTGCCCTAATTCTTGATAAAAGTCTTTTGTAAAACCTTTATCCCGAATAATCAATGTACGTGATTTGTCCCATTGAAAATTTATACCAGACTTAGCCATAGTCAAACTCCTTGTACTTTAAGTTGAACAGTGGCTCCAAATCTATCATAACATTCATTATGGTATTTTACTAAACATACATCTTCGCCATATCCTTGAAGAATCCTTACAATGTTTTCTGCGGTAATGTCTTCTTCAACAATACCTTTAACAATATAATCTCCAATAGACATGGTATAATGCGCATCTTGATTGCCAAACTTTCGCCAATCTCGATATGGTAAATAAGTATCGCTAAATGGTATCAATACAGTTACATATCTGCCTATGAATACTGAATTAGAACCAGCTTCACGTTCCGCATCTGTATACAAAGCAGCATTATGAATAACTGTTTTGTACCAAACATCTTTAGTGGTTAAACTATCTGTTCTTTTTAACTTATTAAGAATTGTCACTGTTTCTTTGTAAATATTCTCCAACATCGAAATTTACTCCTCTATAAGTTAAATAGTCAGGTAGCCATTCTTGTGCAAGTTTGTAAAGCTCTTTTTTCATATCGCCTTCAGTTTGCGCAACGAATGTAAGTTGTTCTACACCATTACTATACTGTTTTAATATGTCGCCACTCTTTTTGCGTTGTTCATTATCGTCTAACCTACCTATAAATTCAGTTATAACTTCTTTAACTTCATTAGGTATAACTGTTAAACTTTTTACTCTGTTGAATGTGACATAATCAAGCCATCTTTGAGCTTTACGTTCATAAGTAGTAAAAGCGTCTAATGGCAATGTGCCACCCAACTCCTGATATTCTTCATAAGTTAAATAGCTTTCAAATGGTTCCATTAGACGCTTCACTCCTTATTCTTTAGTTGAAGTAGACGCTTTCTTTGTTGTGTCTTTCTTGAGTTTTTGAATTTCGGCTTTAAGTTCCTTGTTCTCGTTTTCAAGTTTCACAACAAGACTTTGAAGAGACGCTACATCGGTAAGAGGTGCTTTTTCAAGTACTTTACCTGTTTTCTTATCAATTACATGATAACCTAACTTTTTATAGCGCTCTTTCTGGTCTGCTGGAACGTCCAGTTCTTCATTTCCTCTTACAACTGTAATAGTTTCCATAAATACTCCTTATCAAGTAGTTACGTGGAATTGAAGTGCATCCGCTCTGTTATTCAGAATAAATGCATCCTCGAATGACTCCTCGTAGTAAACATACTTACCTTCTGAAAGTGCAGATGGAGCGGAAAGTTGTGCGAATGTGTAAGAAATAGGAGTAATGATTGCTCCCTTATGTACCATCCACATATCAATCTGTCCTGCTGTTGTAGCTGGTGTCCAACCTTCAGTGAAGTTGTAAGCAGTCTTCATGAGTTCCTTAGGAACAGCATTAACCTTAACACCATCAAGGTACTCTACCGCACGATTGATAGCGCCACCGCTCTGCTGAACTTCCCATCTCTTTGCGATTGAAGCAGCATTCTTAAGAAGTGCTTTAACTTCATGTGTGCAGTAAAGTATACGTCCTGTAACAGGAACTCTTGCATTGTCCATAGCAAGCATGAACTTATCGAACATAGCAAGTACGGCATCACCTGTTGTAAGTGCGGTTGTATCTGCTGTCTTTCCTGTGTATCCTTCTGCTGAAACAGTAGTTGTCCATCTCTCGTACAACTTAGAGATAAGATAAGCGTCCATTTCAGGAAATTTCTGAAACTCATTGAATGTCTTTGTGATATTAGCAATAGACGCAACAATGTTGGTCTGCTTAATATCCATTGGGTGAACAAGTGTAGACCACTTTCTTTCATGCTCAAGTGTCTTTGTCTCCCATGAATTGTCATAGTTACGTGCTGCTGTTCCGATTGTATCACGGTTAGCATTTACACGTCCGGTTGTTGTAAGTCTAGGAATCTTGATAGTCTTTTCATCAACCCACTTGTAATTTCCGTCACTTGTCTGATTATACAGGTCACCAAAGTAAAGTACATATGGGAACTGATTAGCAAGTGCTCTTTGATACTTTTCAGCGTAATTGAGTGCTGTTGGATTTGTTACTCCTGCTCCTGCTGGCATAATGTTTCCTCCTCGTTATATTACCTTACACCATCAAAAGTAAATAACTTTGAAAAATCATCTACATCTGATTGTGGTGTAGGTGGTGTTGGTTGTCCGAAACTCGGTGCTGGTGGTGTTTCAGGTTCTGGTTCTTTTACCACAAACGCTTTTTCATTTGACTGTTTATAAACATTCAAAAAGTCGTCTGCACCTAATATTGTATCTTTTTCCATTTGGAGATTTTTCGCAATCAATGATTGTGTAAAGTCTCTCTTTGCAGCTTCACTTGAAAAATCAAGGGAATTAGCATACTCCTTTGCAGCAAATTCATAAGCCTGCTTCTTCAATTGTTCTTTGTATGACTTTGTATCCTTGTCATACTTAGTTTGCCAATCAGTAAGCTGACCGTTCAACTCCTCAAGTTTTGCGGCATCAGTACCTGCATCTGCAAGTTGTTGCTTGAGTGTTGCTAAATCAGTATCTCTTGTCTTAATGGTTTCATTAAGAGTAGTGATTTGCTTGTCTTTTGCTTCAAGCTCATCTGCATGTTTTGCCTTTGAATAGTAGTTACCTTCGTTTAAATCAACGAATTTTGCATCTTTCGCTAGTGCTTGAAATTGCTCCCAAGTTAACGAACCATTCTCGGCTTTGTCAAAGACCTCTTTTAATACCATACTACTAAATCTCCTTTACATTCTTTATATCTGTTATTTATAACTGCGGTTTACAGTTTCCGCCTGAATGTGCGTTTCTTTATATCCCTTTACGCTAGGGTCTTTCTACATTATTATTATATAATATAAATTATCTGTTGTAAATATTAGTCACTCTTTGTTTTTGTGTACTGAGTGGTATCTTTATTTGATTTATCTGCTGAACCATCTTTATTATTCGGTGAACCTTCTTGTGTATCAGGTTTTTCTGAAAATTGAGCAAACATTTCCTGTTGTTGTTCCATTTGAGTGAGTTTTTCTTCATCAATTTCCTTAACAGACTGCATAGCTTGGTCTTTAGTTTCACCGAACCATTTCATTCTATATTCAACCCTACTCATAAGACCATTTGTAATATCAATGACATCTGAATTACGTTCAGCTTCAGCATCAACAAGTATAGAATCGTCCCACTTATACGCAACTTCAAATTTACCGGAAGGTGTTATATTGTATAAATCACAATACTTATCTACAATATCAACAGTTTTTCTAAGTGCTTTTTCAAGTTCTTTTTGAACATCCCAGTTAGCTGAATAACTACGTTGTTTAAGGATTTTCAATTCAGTTGCGGTCCTTGCTTCTTGATATGTAACCATTGACAATTCACCACGACCTAAATCACAAATATCTTCGATATGCATTAAAACATTGTTCAATCCATTTATGATACTTTCATCACGTAATTGCGGACTAAATACATTATACGCCGCTTCATCACCCAAATCCAAATTACGCCTGAACAATCTGTCTTGCAAATGTGGTAACAAATTAGCCATATTACCGTTATTATCAAGTAATGGGTTAACTGCTGTTCTATCAACATCAACTGCTAACTGTCCACCTTCAAACTCCCAAAGTAAATTAGAATATAATTCATCAGCATGTTTAATCAAATCAGTTGCTTTTGAAAAACCACTTACACCAAGTGGACTATTCAAATCTATGGTGTTTGCTTGAGGCATCTTGAAGTATGCGAACATTATATTATCAGTATCGTTAATGACTGCTTCTGAGTCAATATTCGACCATTCTGGTACTGATGAAAGTGGTATAGGTTCTCCTAATGTTGATATGTTATGTATCGCTATACTAGAATCTTTGTTACTTTGTTTAAATGCCATATTACTTACATATAAAGTTGTGTCTATAAGGTGATAACGTTCAACTTTACTGTAAATATTATCTTTTGTTATTATCCTATCTATAAAAGCAGCGTCAGTAACATCACCTTCACTATTAAATGCAAGTGGATAAAAATCAGTTGCTTTAACATAATTCATTCCAACTTTGTACTTATTACCAACTTTATAGACATAGGGTTTAAAAACAATGCCACCTAATGCAATCCCGTATTCTAATTGTTTCCTAATACTATGCTCAATTTTTGTCTTTAAGAAATCGTCAATAAAATCTCGTCTTTCACCATCACCTGTTACTTTCAATTCCATTTCAATAGTAGCAGTACGAGCTTTCGCACTTGCAATCATAGAAGCAAGTCCAAGTGACTTCAAATTATTATCTTCATAAAGCCACGGGCTTTCGTCTTTATACATCATTTCCCACAATTCAATAGCATCTTTCATAGGGGCGGAAAGTATGGGTTGAAGGTTTATTGTTTGTTTTAAACTTTCTGATGAAAACATTCGTCTAAATACTCCTTTCAGTTTTTCAATGAAATTCATTTCAGCCCTCCGCTATAAATCATCTCTTTTTAAGATAATTACGTAATGCACTTTTAGCTTTAACTATGTCTTCTGTTTGAGCATACCCTGTAGCTTGGCAGTATGCAATTTCAAAATCAATAAAAGCTAACATACATTCCATAAAAACTTCACTTTTTTCATCTAAATCTCTAAAATGGTCATTGCCAATCTTTAAACTATTATCAATTTCTTTAACTTTTACTTCCAAAGTATTAACTCTATTTTCTAAATTGTTATGCGGTTTACTTAAAAACCTAAAAAGACCATACCCAATCAAAACAATATTGCAAAATGCTAAAATAGTCTGAAAAACAGGCAGTATTTGTGTTATCATCTCATAAACCTTTCTGACTTGATATTTAAAACCTTCGTCAGTTTCATTATACAATAATCTAGATAAATATAGTAGTTAATTACTTGTGTATTTATCGGGATTATGCCATATTAAGTCTAGTGCGTATGTCAATACATCAATTACAATTACTGACCTTTATGCTTATAGTAACGTTCAAGAGCATATCGAATGGAATCGACGCTGTGATTGTTTTTATCCGGAGGAACACTGATAATTTTCCCTTCTTTGTCCCTTTCAAACTCATATTTAATAAATTCATCATAAGTATCCGGGCACCTATGTTTATCTATATAAATATGTCGTAATGATTGAAGCCATTTAATTCCGTAACGAACTGATTCTGGTCCTTTTTCCGCACCACGCATAAAACACCCATACGCTTTAAAGTCTGCAATTGATTTAGGGTCAGCACTATCTGCAGTTATCAATTCATTCATTTCCATTAACGGTGCGTCTATAAATTCCACCATCTCTTGTCCATCAACAATTTTCCAAACCCTCTTTTTAAAATGGTTTTCTTTATACAAAAATTCAAAGAGTTGAATATTAGTTTCATGGGTTGCCCTATGCTCTGCAAATATATATAAATCTTGCCTAGCACTATCAAAATGCACTTTAACAAAATGGTTAGGGTCATTAGCAAAACCCCAGTCTAAACCATTGTAAATCCGGTCAAAAGTAGCAATAAGACTGTCAGGCATATCCATATGCTCAACATTATCAAAAACATTCCCGCCTGTACCGACAGGAATTCCCATATACTCATTTTCATAAGCACGTGGATTAGTTTGTTGTAAATATTCTGCTTCTTCAATGAACTGTTGACCTAGCCATTCCTGCGGTACATCTAAGTAAGTCGTCCGAACAACTAAAGTATCGTCCTTCCTATTTCTCTCGCAATCTTCTGTAAATTCATTAGCCCAATTATTGACTGAAATAGGTGGATTATAAGACATAAAATTCCAATAAATAGGCCCGCCACGCATTGTTGATTGTTGAGCTTTACGAATTTGAGCCTCTCCTTCAAATTGGTCTAACTCCTCCCACCATGTAATCCCTATATACCCAAACGGTAATTTTATTGATTTTACTTTACCCGGGTCGTCCATGCCTAAAAATAGTATTTTTTGCCCTGTAGTCCTGTAAATTATCTCTAAAGGATTGCTATGAAAAATAAAATAATCCTGCAACCCTAAATCATAAATTCCCCACTGTATTTGAGCATAAACACTTGTTTTTAAAGTATTCCCAAACCTCCTATAAACAACCGCATGGCAATTCGGGTTAGCGATAAGAAGTAAAGGGATAGTACGACCACCAATAAATGATGATTTAGTACTACCACGACCTCCCGGGAAATCATAATGAGTATGTTTATGTTGCATAATATCCTGAAATACAACATCAAATTTCTTAATCCATAATTTCGATACATCTAAATCAACTGAAATATTAGCCATATATTCACCTCATAAATATTATATAACAATCCGGGAACAATATACAAGAAAAATAGCAGCGAAAAATCTACGAATATAGAATAATAAAGAATAATAGCAGAACAAGAAAGTCATTGACCTGGCAACAGTATAGTTAAAAATAGCAGAACAAGAATATTAGCGACCTGGAGTCAGTAATGTGAAAAATATAGGAGCAAGAATGTTGTGATAGCGACCTAGAAACAGTAATACGAAAAATATTCGAGCAAGAAAGTTATGAGCGGACGAAATTGACTAAAAAAGTCGGTGGTACGGTATGCACCACCGACAAATTGTTTACATTGTTTCAACAATACCAAAATCAATAAAATATTGTAACATTTCAGTGAAATTTTCAAGTGTATTCGACACAACTAATTGATTTTTACGAATTGAACCATCATTATAATCAACAAATACCAGTTTATCATTTTTTGATACAATATAATCACGTAATGCATTACTAACAAATAATTTAATACGTGTTTTTGTTGTTTGTAACCGACTTTCGTCACCACATTTATTTTGACGAAATTGTGCATATAAATCATTAGTATTCAATGTTGTTGTTGGTGCAGTGGTTACTTTAATACCGTTTTTTTGGTATGCATTAACCATATCATTTTTACAAGTTGCGACTTTCAATTCATTATGTAATTGTTCAAAGTTGATAATTACATTAGTTTTTTTGTTGTTTGTTTTACTCATATTCACTCACTCACTTTCATTTGTTGGTGTGCATATAATATGCACTTGTTGTTTGTTGTTGATTATATATTACATCATAATAAATATGTTGTCATCGGTGAAGTGCACAAACATTCCCATATATTTTTGTATATATTGCATAACAATATAATTGTACGTACAATTGATGAATTGTATCGAATTGTGTATATTTTTCAAACAATTCAAAAATTTTCTAAAATTCGGTTTTCGCCGCCTAGCCAAGTACATATCGCCAGCGAGATAAAAAGTGTTAGACAATTCTTGCTAGATAGTTAGACAATTCTAAATAACAAGACAGTGTTAGACAAATATGGCTAGAAAGATTTTCTTGCTATAAAAATAAATGCCGGCTATGTAACTCACCGGCGCATTTTCATTATTTATCATTTAATATTGCGGTTATTATATCACGTACATCATAAGTATAATCATCAATTATATCATCAACACTATCACCATTATCAATATATTGTACGTACATTAAACCGTCATTATACCACCAAACACGATATAATTTATTATTGTAGTTATATACATAAAACCATGACTTATCACTATATTGTACTATTTCATCATCATTTAAGTCATGATTAAATATTATTTTTAACATATCGCACCACAACTCACGTAGTTGTGAATATTGACCACAACTATGATTTTCCCAATCAAGTTCATAATAAAACATATTTACATTTACAATTTCATTGTTGTACTCAAATTTCATATAATCACCACCAATCATTTAAATATTTGTTGTTTGTTACTATAATTATTGTATCATAATAAATATAAATGTAAAGTGTTTTTACTAAAATAACCTGAATTATTTTCACACCATCAAGCCGGCGTGTTTTTCATATTTGGTATATATCCATCCAGATACTATACCGCACGTATTCTGTCCGGATATAATAGTTGTCTAGCAAGATTTCTTCCTAGCCAATTAGCGAATTCTCGTTAGACAGAAATTGTTAGACATTTAGCGAGAGATTGTTAGACAAAATGAAAAGACCGGAGCAACAACACTCCGGTCAATTCTAATGAATATGAGTATGCTATTATTATTTAGCAACAACAACCTGATTTTCTTCAAATGTTGCCATGAACTGAATAAACTTAACCAAGATCTCTTTACTGATTATCTTAACTGTTTTCTCTCTCGGGAATTCACTATCAGCTAACTTTGTACTTTCCATTGTATCAAAACCTGAAATTGATTTCTTTTCCTCGTCAGTTAATTCCTCATAAAACTTCTTAAATCTATCAACATCATTGTAAGGAGCATCAACTACTTCCTTCTTTACCTTAACTTTCCCATTGGTAAGTAATAACTGATATGCCTTATTCTGCTGCAAGATCCTTGATGCTGTTCCAAATGTATTATAAACTACATTCGATGTATCCTTTGGTGCTCCGGTTGCTTTACAACCATTTTCAGTGAAGAGATCCTTCAATTCACTGTTATTCATCTGCGGTACAGTGATAGTTACTTTCTTTTCCTTCTTCGCCTTCGGTGTTTTTTCCTTGTTTTCAGTTTCAACTACCGGATCCACAGTTTCCTGAATAACTTCCTTTGCCTTAACTTCTTTTGTTTTCTTAGTGTTAGTTTTTGTGTTTGTCTTTTTTGTTGTTGCCATAATTACATTCCTCCTATTGAATAAGTACCGATTATGTAAATCGGTTTGTTGTTTGTTGTTGATTATATATTACATCATAATGAATAATATGTCAATACTTTTTAAAAGACTATTTTTAAATTGTATCTAAGCCGGACACAATTCATTTTTCTTCGCTTACATTTTTGTATTTCATAGGGGTAAAAACAAGACAATTTCTTTGAAGAAATTAAGAAGTAGGTCAACCAAGGGGTATTCTATCCAGGTACAAATTGTGTCTTTTCTTCACACAATTCATTTTTCTTCCTTTTTCTGCCTAGAAACTTACATCTATCTGTCTAAATAGATAGAAACTCACATAGTTAGACAAATTTTGTTAGACAATTCTGTGTTGCTGGGCGGAAAATACACTAAAAAAGACAGGATTTTATGCAATATGCACAATCAACCCTGTCTTTTCACTATACCCAAACTATATAAAATGCACAATTATTCTTCATTTCTAGGTATAAAATTAAGAGTAATACTGCCTATATTATCATTAGATTTCTGTTGAAGCTTCATAGGAATTTCAATTTGATGTTTAGCTAACTCATTAGCTGCTTTAATTCTAGTATCAAGCGATGCTTCAATACCAAATTGGTCTAGTATTTCTCCACGCATTACTGATGAGTAGAATTGCAGTATCTCTGTAGGTTTCGCTATTTTAGCTTGTTCACGTGCCTCTATCTGTGCGGAGATTTCTTTCCTTATACCATCTCTGGCGAGCAGGGCGCTACCATATTTATCCGGTGCTTTACTTTTGTAACCAGCATCTCTTACAGCTTGACTTGCATTACCACTTGCTAAATATGAAGTTATAAAAGCTAATTCTCTTAATGTAAATGTATTATTTGTTAATATATTTAGCTTAGGTATTATTTGAGCTGATACCATTTTTTCATTCCTCACTTTCCCGGAATCTGGCTGGTTTTTTACTAATTTGATGCTTTACATATAGCATAACTTGATATAAATACTTGTTGTAGCTAATGCTATATTACATCTCCTTTTAGTTTAACTCTTCCCCGCTCCCCTCGCTGGTTTATTTTATGAGTGGTTTTTATAAGGGTATTATTTATAGTGACAAAAAGAGGGGCTTTTTTATTTACCCCTCTTTATTGTATCATATTCTTCTTTTCTTAACAAATTTTGTATCCTTTATCATTACCCCGCTACCTAATTGTGTTTTTAGTTTAAATGCTATTTGATAGTCATTACTACTTCCAACTATTTTTTGGTCTTTTAAACTGTATAATAAATATCTATCTGAAATAGTTATATTTAATTTTTCAGTTTTTGGCTTACTGCATTCTAATAAAATTCTAACAATAAGTGCTAATATCCATCCACAACTATATGCAGTAACCATGAATATTGCTGCTAGCACTATTTATCCCTCCATCATATTGAATCCATCATAGCCGTAAGGAATATGCATATTTCTTGCATATAATAATCTGTATAAGATTTTTTGCTGCAATCTTAATAAATTGTTTCTGATATAACTATTTTTCCAATCATCAGTTTCACATGCCTGATATTCATAGCATTCCATGCAACCAATAACTATCCCTTCATCGATTTTTACATCTTCAAGAACAAATTCTGGTGTTTCAGTATTCTCCCTATATCGATAATTTACACTAGCATAATTCTGCTCAAGTAACGCCTGACCGATACGTGTTGCTTCCTTATGTAAATCAACTAACACGATGTCTATACCGGATTTTGGCGGCAAACCATCAAAACTTACCTGATACTGCACAAAAGCTAATGCTATTGCACTGATAGTTTTATTATCACAGATAAATGCACTCATATTATTACTCCTTATTTAAATAAAATTCTAATTCATCTAAGTCTTCGATTTTTCGGTCATATCTTGCCCCGAACACGAAAACATCACCTGTCACGTATTCAACTCCAATACATGGACAATTTTCATTAGTGGAAACGTAAAAATACTTAGCACCAATATGCTCAGGATAATTACGTTCTTCAGGGTGTTTACTGAAATATGTATTAGCTGTCATTTTAATCATTCCCTTGTACCTCCTGTAATTCCACCACAATATAAACCGCCGTCTCGGTATGCATTTTTCATGCACTTCATGAAACAATCCATCAAGTCTTTAAATATGTCATCTTCAACATAATCATATAACTCTCCGTCAGTTGTTTCTTCTGTAATGTCACCATCTGCAACACCACACATCAGCCAACTTTCTAATATTTCTTCGTTGTTGATACTCTTTGCAATTGTTTCCATTGCCCTAACCATTTTAATTCTTTCCTCTAATTGATTTGGTGTCATAGCATACTTCTTTCATTGTTGTGTTATTTGTTGTTTTATTATGTATTTATTGTATCACAATCTATTCAAAATTACAAAGGTTATTTTCATTTACGCAGTTCAGACAGATGTCCATCCCATCAATATTTTCATATCCGTCCAGACATTCATTACCGCAGCAATCGCAGTAAACGATTGCTACCCCATCTTCATATACTATCATTAGTAAACCACCTCACAATCACCACGTCTTGCTAATCTTAGTAATGCGCCACTTTCTACTCTAATATAGACATATCTTGTATTATATTTTTCTACCTTATATTCAGTGCCTTTAAGTATCATACCATAACCTGAAATCTTCAAATCATTTCTTAACCTAATTTTCTTCATAATTATACACCCATCCTTATACATTCACTTAAGTATACTTTAAAATAGTATACTTTAAAGTAGTAATTACCTTTACTATCACAATAAAGTCTAACCTTGTGTGGCTGCGGTTTTCCGTTCCATACACCTGAAACACACAAAACGTAATTGTCTATTCCGTATTCAATAGTTTTTATTTCTAAGCCATTCAATCCTGAATAATATGCAATAGATTTCATTTCTAATATTCTTTGTTTTTCTGACTTCGGTTTATCCTCTTTCATTCTGTAATCTGCACAACAAAAATCTGCACAATCATATTTAGCCAAGCATGTCTTATACATGTAACAGTTTATTGCTTTACAACTCATTCTGTATACCTCTCTTCGTATGCATATTTATCCCAATATTCATCTGTAACTTCTTCCCATTGTTCGCATAATGGTTCTTCGCCACTTTCCCATGTTTCACAGTTTTCCCAAACCCTTACAAACATTTCTTCTGACATAGTTAATTCATCTGCCTTAGTACAATCATAATCATCAGGTGTCCAATAATCACCCTTATAGACTTTACAGTGTTTACAATTCTCACAACCGCACTTCATACTCTACTCCTTTCAAGGATTATATGGTTCTACAGAAATAACATAATCACCAGCTATTTTAAACGCCTTTTCGTTTGCGTCTTTCAAATCTTTAGCTTGGAATATTACATACGTTTCATATTCTTCTTGCATATCAATATCTGTAAACCAAACAATATAATATTTCATCTAACACCTCACATACTCAGAATATCGTAAACTTCCTGAGTTTCATATCTAAATCTACCACCGTCCCACATTGGTCCTATAAATCCCTCATATTCCGGCTTGTTATCAAGTTCAGCACGATGAACACAACGTCCTTGTGCTCTTAATTCAGATAAATCTTCTGAATAACCCCTAACTTTATATGGAATTTCTTCAAATGATTTATAGTATTCTGTACTACCACGTCTTACAAATATAATATCCATCACTTTTCCTCTTTTCTTACTATGGTTAATTCCTTAATTTCTTCATATGCATGAATTTTAGCTTGCTCTTTTGTATATGCACTTTCGTGACTTTCCTGTATATCTTCACAATCCTGGATTATTTTCATTATCTCTTCTAAAATCATATTATTCTTCCTCCTCGTCAATAATAATATCATTAGCACTAATTATTCCTTCTTCATTACAATATGGACAATACCATTCAACCATATGCTCTGAACAAGGAATTCCCCAATACTCGCCTCTTGATTCATCGTATTCAATTACATTAGGTTCATCAAACCAACTCTTGCAGTCTTCACAATAGTATTTTCCTAACTTTTCTGTTCCTTTAATATGTACATATTTTCCAAACATATCACATACCCTTTCATCTTAATTTTCAGTACCACTACCGAAGGTATACTTAGCAGCAGTGGGACTTACTGTTGTTTGTTGTTAATTATATTGTAATACAATCTATTGTAAAATGCAAAGATTATTTTGTAATAAAAAAGCTACCCTTTAAGGTAGCTTAGTACTCGGTTTAATCTATCTACATAGTATGTTTCTTGTTCATTGAGTTTTTCCCATTTCTGATATTCCCGGCAAGGACAACAATGTTGTTCAAATTTTCTGTAACAGTTTTCACATGGTCTATTCTTCATTGCTTTCTGGATTATCAGACGTATTTTCATACGTATTGTTAGACAATTCTAAAACAGATTTCAATTCATTTTCTTCAAAATTTCTCCATGCCGCTTCAAATACGTCTGCTCCTTTCATCTTATTTGTTGGTGGTATATCCCATCCATTTACTGCATACCATAAATTCCGCATAAATAAAACAACTTGAATTTCACTTGCCGAACTGAATAATTCTTTGTGATTATTTTTCATTGTAACTGGGTTAGTAATGGATTGAGCCACTTTATATATAGTTACAGGTCTATTTTGCTGGGAAGAATAAAATTGTGACCTATTACAAAGTACTCTTAACCCCCTACTATTCAATGCTACTTGTAATTTATATATCAATTGAGAGTTACTCTGCATAATTCACCTACCTGTGCTGAAATAATGGTCTCCATGTTTAAATGCTGGCTTACCACATTCACTGTAATGGTCTGTTCTAAAATATATTATATCAGTATTTGTTCTATTTTCATATTCCTCTAATGCAATAGTAAAACAATCTTCGGTCACTTCATATCCCGCTTTCTCAATACTACCATCTTTTGTAGTTGAAAACTGAACAGGATTTATCTGATATATCACATCATGTATATTTTCTGGGAATACACTATCATCAACCCTATTTAATACGCAATCTGCTACATATCGTTTCCCTAATTCATCTTGATTTCCGGCTTCAGCTTGAATTAACAGTGCTAATTCTTCAATCTCGCCATACATGATTTCATTACGAATTTCATCTTGTTCTTCATCAACTGTATTATCTGAATGTAAAACCCTAGTTGGTATTTCAGTATCTTCAATAGCAACTTCTTGATTATATACTTCTGTTTCAACTATAACTTCCGGCTGATTAGTTACAAGTAGTATTGCAGTAAATCCGGTTAATACACTATCACTTATTATCTTTCTTAACATTCATATCCTCCAAAGTAAACAGTGGCTTAATATTACTACCACTGTTCCACTTTTCCCAACATATTTTACCAAAACCTAATTCTTGTGATTCTAATGTTTTCAACTTCCGTCCACAACGAATACAATGTGTTTTTAACATATACTTTCCTCATACCATTTCATAAGTAATCTAAAATAAGTTTCAAGAGTTACAGGATAACCAACTTTATCCCTAAAGTCTTCACTTTCAGCTGCACCAATATAATCTACCATATTTGGTAATCTTCCAGTCTGGTCTAAACACATTGCATCTTGTTCAGTGAAGTAACAAGTTACTCTATTACAAACCCTACGCCAATCCTCAATTTGTCCTGGATAATTTTTACGTGTGTCTTCTATCCACATACGAATAGTATATATTTCATCACAATTTTCATTCTGCTGCTCGATATACTGAGCAGCAGATTCAATTGTTCCTTCTACTAATAATAAATCCCTTCTTACCAATTCATCTCTAATCTGTTTTTCTAAATATGTCATAATATTCTCCTTAATTCTGATATGTGGTAGTTTTAACTTCTTTCTTGTTGAATGAAAAATGTTCGCCACTTTCTGTTGTAAAAGTAATTAGTGAGCCACCTTCAGGCTCACTAACACTTTCTACATGATTTATTTGTGCTACTGTTTTACTTGTTTTCTTGCTATAAACAAATACCCTCATTTTTATCCCCTTTTTATTTTACTGAAATAATTACCCCATTTTCAACTTTACATTCCGCATACCACCTATGAGGTTCGGGATAGTGCGGTCCTTCTACACAAATTGTACCATTCTGTGGAACTTCACCACTAAAAAATCCACCTGGTTGATAGTATGTCACTTTCTTACCACTTGCAACTGCTTCCTTAAGTGCTTTTTTAGTCTTAAAATTTATATCTGTATACATATAATGCCCTACTTATTTCATCAACTTCTCAATCGCCTCAAGAGCTTCCTGATATGCGCAAAATGCATTGTATCTATAACTTTCAGGTGTGGGTTCAGTGAACCATGTGTTCTCGTGTTCCTCGTCCTGTTCATGCCAATCCATTGCATTCCACTTCATCTCAGTTTCAACCTTTTCATAAATTTCTACAAAAGTTGAAATACGATTTGCCTTGTCATGTAACTCCTGTACCCTTTTATCAATGGTTTCCTTATTCAACATAATTTTTCCTCCTTAAAGTTGTTGTTTTGTTGTTGTGATTTTATTGTATTACAATCTATTCAAAATTGCAAAGGTTATTTTTAACAAATTTAAGACGAAAAAATTACTTCATATTATAATAGTAAAAACACATATCAGAATCAAAGCATCTGTGTCAGCGCTAAATCAATAGCAAATTGATTATCAATTGTACCATTTTTTATATTATTGATGATTCTCGAAAGCCTCTTCATACTATCTACCAATTCATATGTTTGATATACATTAATATATGGTTTATTGAAATATATCTGACCACCATCTAATCCGGTAATACCACTAATATCTCTGCCTTCACAACATTGAATTAATAGTACTGTTTTTACACTATTATATAAAGTACCTAACATATTTATTGGCTGAGTTCCTTTATTTAATAAAATTTTAGCTAAATGAAACGACAATGTAACCTGTCTATTCATTACAGCCGCAACCCATCTAAATACATCAGTATCTTCTTCTTGTACAATCATTCCCATCTGAACAAGTTTATCCATTGCAGAATTTGCTGAAATGTTTTGTGCTTCGCTGAATTTTTTTATCTTATCCGCTTCGAGCAGCGCAATGTCATATGAGCCAGAAACTTTGTTAGACAAGTCTTCGAGGTGTTTTTGGTCGAGGTCAATTTCTTTTTTAATGTACATTTTAAGGACATTGTTAGACAGTTTTTCAAAAGGAACAATTACGTTTTTAAAGTATTTACCAAACTTTAACCTACTATCAATCTTTTCATACAATAGTATAATCACATTACCGCCTATGTCTTTTGATAATGTTTCATATACTTTTTCTTGTTTCATTATATCTCGGTCTTCTCTAATTACATAAAGACTATTTGTATTACCAAATAGTCCTTTTGTTGTACACATGCCATATATACTCGCTACGCTATCTACTCGATTTATTGGCATATTGAGTACTTTAGAAATTTGATTTAAATATATTCGCTGAATACTGATTTCAGTACCTGTAAATATATAAAAATTAGATAATTCATTGTGCATTATTTGACTTTTTAGTTCTAATAAGTCCATTATCCCCAAACCTTTCGTATATCAAATACCCAAGAATCATATAATTGAGATTTATTAACATTATTACTATTCAAACATTTAACAAAATCAGCAGTACACAATACTCCTTGCGCATATTTCTTTTTATCCCCACCATATATCATCCTGTATGCACATTGGTCTATAAATACTTTCCAAAATAATCCTAAATCAATACCTTCATCTGTTTTCAATGCAAGTTTAGATGAACTTTTAAATGCATTTGCTGGCTGAACTTCTGCAATATTATCAATAACAAGATTAACATATTCAGACAATTCTTTTATTCCACATTTTTTCATCAAATCAACTTCCCCGGGTGTTTCACATACCGACAAAATTCTTGAATCTTCGTTAGACAATTTTGCATACTCTAAAATCTCGTCTATTGTATATATGTCCATTTGAAAGTAATTTGCTCGACTTTTTATTGTCGGTAAAGTGTTAGACAAATCTCTTAAAGTCATTATGAATATAACATTTTCAGGCGGTTCTTCAGTTATTTTCAACAATGCATTTTTAGCATTTAATGACATTGTATCTGCGTCTTCTATTATCATTACAGTAAACTCTTTTATAGTATACGCATCTTCAATCATTTGTCTAACTGTATCAACCCTTAAATCTGGTAATGTATATTTAACAATATGATTAGGATACATATCAGATGATTTTAACCAGGATACAATATTATCCGCCATCAACTTTTTACCACTACCACGAGGACCGACTAATATACAAAAACTAGGGAATTTACCAATATTTATTAAATCATTTAACCTCATTATTAATTCTTTTTGTCCAATCATTTTGTAATCTCCAAAAGTAGTGTAGCTTCAATATCATATTTAGGTGAACTACTGTATTTTATCCTACCGTCTAAATCAACCATAGTGGAAAGTAAATCACGTATTTTATTCACATAATATTCAGTACAATTATCTTTTAACCATGCTTCATACTTCTCAAGTTTTGGAATACCAATATACTCCCAACTACAACCTACAAAGTACTTATTTACGTCTAATAAAAACTGAACGTATTGCTTAACGAATTGTTTAATGTCTTTACCACTATTATATATATTTTCAACAGAAACTATCATTGCTTGAGTATTTTTATCGGTTATAATATCAGTTAATTCAATCATACAATCATAGTCAACAACACCAAGAGCTGATACTACATTTTGAAGAGTCAATTCGTTTGAATATGCTAAACACTTATCGAGAAGTGTAATGCCATCCCTAAGCCCGCCATCACATAATTTAGCTATATATTCAACAGCCTCTTTACTATATGTTTTCATTCCGCTTCCTCCTCTCTGCATTTCGTGCTTTCAAAGTTGCACTAATTTTGGCTCGATGTTCCGGAGTAATTTCACGACCCTTAAGTTTTTTACTAATGGCTTGTTTCTGTTCGTCCGATATTGTTTTTCCCTTATTATAAGCACTAATTTTTGCTTTAGTTTCTTAAGAACGTGGGCCACACTTTTTACCATAATTCCACGGATGTTTACCCTTCTTGGTTTCGCTTATTTTTCTTCCTACTTCCGGCGGTACATATTTACCTATCTTAGCTTCCTTTATTTTATTTTTAGTTTCCTCTGAAACTTCCCTTCCTTTAAGACTTTCAATTATTTTTTGCCGAGTTTCAGGATTTGCCCAATGTTTTTTCGATGCTTCCGATATTTTCTTCTTGGTTTCTTCTGATTGCTTACTTTCTAACCTACCTTCACCACCAGCACAAATATTATACCCAAATCTTTCATTCGTAGATTTATATTTAGATATCAGCTCTATTTCTTTATCACAAGCTTGTTGTTTAGTGAGGTTTTCATACAATACTTCATGCTTAAAATTATCCCATCCATATTTCTGAATTGCTCTCTTAAAATATTCATTACCAAAATAACCTACACCATCTTTTCCAGCTCGAGTTTGCATAGTCCTACAAGTTATTCCTATATACACTTTATTTGAAGGACTTGTATGCTTATAGACAATGTAATTATTCACAAGTATAACCTTCCTGCTCAAGTATATAAGTCAACCTATTCACAATACCTTGCGTACTTATTTTCTGAAAATTGTAACGCTGAACTCGGCTCAAAATGGTTTTAGGTATACGTTCTGGGTCAGTTGTACACATGATGAATATAGTCATTGCAGGTGGTTCTTCAAGTGTTTTCAAAAACGCATTAAATCCTTGTGGTGTTATCATGTGCGCCTCGTCCAAAATAAAAATCTTATAATCACTATCTAATGAACGCCTTTGCGCTTCTTCCGTCATTTCCCTAATATCATCCACGCTATTATTACTTGCAGCATCAAGTTCAATTGGTGAACCTTTTCCTTTGTTAATTTCATTTGCAAATATCCTGGCTGCTGTTGTCTTCCCACAGCCCGAAGGTCCACAAAACAAATAACCATGCTTAATATCATTACTTTTTAATTGTTGCTCTAATATAGTTTTAATTGCGCCTTGTTCTGTAACATCATCAAATGTTTTAGGACGATATTTAATAGCTAATGCTTCACTCATTTTTCAATCCCTTTCAAAACATAATTAGCATACTGACAAGTATTACCATATCTATCACTTTCTTCACGCATTATAGTATCAATATCATAACCATGTTTACGCAAATTGAAGATAATTGCAGACAATCGTGTTGCACCGTACTTCTGTATTGCTTCCCAACTTGTGATACTACCATGTTTTATCAGATGTTCTTTAACTAATTGATGTTTATTCATCTTGTTCCTCCAATCGTAAAAAATACTTAAATGTTTTTTCGTTTAATATATAGTATCTTTCACTATTTTGTAAAACACCAAAATCAAAACATAATGCACAATGTTCTTTACCCATTGCAAACTTTTCTTCTTCAAGTTTTTCCAGCCATTCTTTTTTTATTGATATTGATTGACTATCACTTGTTTTAGTCTTACATTCAAACAGCCAATTATCAGATTGTACATCGCCAGCAACAAAAAGTGGCGCCCCGCTGTTTGAAACTGTTTTCCCTTTAACCGCTTTAGCTACTTTTTTCTCTTGAGTTGAACTAAAATACCTAGTTGCTTTTTTATTTTTCATCACTTAATACCCCATTGTCTTTTGCAGTAAAATACAGATTACACCACTGAACACCTGTTGCAGTAAACTTAGCATTATCTGACCACCACTCTTTTCTACCCATCACACTTTTTCCTCTTTTATCTATAAGCGCAATATTCTCAATATTTTGTTCATAGGGGTCATTAGTTAATGAACATGCTATATACCCATCAGGTATTTTACCATAATTATCTTCCCATATTTTATTCTGCAACATCTTCCAATATGGTTCCTTATAATTATGACCGTTCTCTCTTGGTGCTATACCATTGCACAACTGTACTTTGATATAATAAAGATTAGTTTGTTTATTAAGACGTATAGTTCCTATAGGGCATTCTTCTATGCCATAGTTTATTCCCTTTTTGAAGTTACCACTATTCCTGCGTCTTGAGGGGTTAGAAAACCTTAACCCTAAACTTTCACATTTGCTAGTTAATCCTGAATGTGATTTACTTGTGCCAAATTTAAGGTTAAAGTCTTTAACAAATTCTGCAAACACTTCATACTTAGAGCAATTTTCTTTTATCCATTCTTCTTGTTCTTCAGTATAGCGTGCTAAATTGTATGGTGTACTAAGTGTTAGATTATTTTTCTTCATATATTGTGTTAATGCATTTAAGGTTTTTGTTTCATTAAAGACCGCATTAAACACTTTTAAGAAATGCTTTTTATCTTTAAATACACCTGTATTAAGATTATTTTCAATCCATTCTCTATATTCTTTAGACCACGCTTTATTAAAATCAGTAGTAAGACAATCAACCTTAGGCATATTTTGCCTACGCATATGATTTGCAATAGCGTCCGGTGATTTTGAAACACCGAACGCTTTATTAAATGCATTTGTAAAATCAGCTATACTTTTCCACTTTTTTGCCCTACTTTGACTATACAACCATATATCTTGTTCTTGTGTAAAAAGTATTCTTACTTTAGGCATATTACTCTCCTATCATATCCTTCAACACTGAATGTTCAAGTGATTTTGTCTGAGCAAGAGCTTTTTCATATTCGAGAATAAGCTTACCATTGTTTATCATCTGCTTTGCTACACCGATGATAATTTTAGTCTGTTCATTTTCAATTTCTCTCTGTTCCTGTGTTAAATCATCATTCACTGTAACGTTAATTCTATCACCCATAATACCATGTAATTCTACTAAAGTCATTTGTTGTTCTCCTTACCTTATTGTTTGTTTTTAAACATCATTTCTAATCTTGCGCTTAGTACTGTTGAATTATTACAATCATCACAACACCTATCATCTTCATTATCACTTAAGGGCCAAGGATTATTTCCCCAACCTGTAAATGTTTCACCGCAAATACAACACGTATAAACCTGATTACTTTCAATACTCATTGTTTACTCCTTTCAACCAAAATCCGGTTCTTGACCACACCTTATAGCATTTTCACGAATTGCGTTCGAGCAGCAAACATCATCAAACCAACGAGCCCCCATTTTCAGTTTCATATCTGAATTGTAATATCCCGGTATACATATGATATTTATGTCATCTGCATATGCATTTTCTCCTGTAAGTTCATAACGCCTGTTCATCATTTCACCTGTAACTTTATATGCAACTAAAGTATCACCTGTGAAACCTGTTTCTCTTGCAATTTTTTCAAAGTTTACAGTAAAATCTTTAACTTTTTCTTTTGTTGATAAGTCCAACCCTTCAAATGTGAATACACCATTTTCAAAAAAGTTGTCTAACATTTCATTTGCTTCTGACTCTCTTACAGTAATAATTTTCACAAAAATTTCCTCCTTAAAATTGTTTGTTTTTTGATTATGAATTTATTGTAACACAATCTATTCAAAATTACAAAGATAAAAATAAAAGCACTCAAGGTTGAGTGCAGTTATTCTTTGAATATGGGCATCCGCAATAATCTTGCTGATACAAGTTGTATTCTTTGCATAGTTGCAACGACTTTATATATAAGTAACCAAAATCAAAAGGCATATACATTACATCATTATCCCATCCGCATTGTTTACCTATTGCATTTATTGTAGCAGAATCCTTATAAGGACTAATAGTTAATGTTGTAGAAAAATATCTAAAATCATTTTGTTTTGCATATGCAGCAGTTTTGTTAAGTCGTTGATAATAACACAACCTACATCTAGCACCACCTTCAGGAAAATGCTCCATTCCTTTTGCCATTTCAAAAAATGCATTAGGTGTATGTGGACCGATAATAATAGTAGCTTTATTTCTAAATTTCTTTAATTCATCTGCCCTTTTATAATACTCGTCTTTATCTGTTATACAAGGATTATAGTAATACAAAGTCAAATCAAAATGTTTATATAGCTCTTCTACTATGGCACTACTACAAGGAGCACAACAACTATGTAATAATAATTTATCCATTCATTGCTCCTTCAATTTGTGCTCTTAATTCATCAAGTAGTACATCATTTTCTCTAAGTAACTTAGCTACATTTGATTGCCCTTGTACTTTAATCTCTTTACCTTCTTCATCGGTAACAACTTCACCTGTTTCTATATCAACAAAACTAAACCATGCTCCACCTTTTTGAATGTAGCCATATTTAAGAGCAACTTCAATCAAATCAGCTATTTCATCAATACCATTTTTATAGGTTAATGTATAAAAACTTAACCGCCTATCAGGTTTATCCCCTTTTTGTTTAAGTAAACCTACCATTACACGATTCCCGGCTGCAAATTCTGAACTACGGGTTAATTTATTACCGTCTTCATCTAATAAATCACCTTTTGAAAATCTCAATCTAGTTGTACAATTGTATTTCCAACCCATACCTCCTGGTGTTGTTGTACCTCCATAAGGATTATTCATATCAGCACGCTCTTGATTTATACCGATAACAGTAGCATTATATTTATGACAGGCAAGTTCTGCTTTCTTACTAAACAATGTAAGGGGCATTGATATACCACCATATGTTTTTTCGTCCATACTTTTTTCATATGCTTGTTTAGACATCATAACACCCAAACTATCAATTATAGCTAAACCACATTCACCTGTATTAAGCATATCTAATACTATTTGAAATATATCTTCTGCCGCTTGTGTTTGTGGTTTCAATATGTACATACCATCTACATCAACACCTAATGTCCTTGCCCAATCTTCATCAAGTGTATTTTCACAATCAGCGTAAACTACTTTTTGTGGACCTATTGCTTCAATAAATGCTTTTTCTTTTTCATCTTTTGCGTTAGACAGTTTTTCTGCATATTCCTCTTGAAACAACTTTTGAGCATTTTTACATAAATCTAATGCAGTTGATGTTTTACCGCCACCTTCCGGTCCTGAAAACTCATGTAAACGTCCTCGCTGAATACCACCGTACAACATATAATTTAATCTCGGACTTGTAAATGGTATTTTAGGTAATTTTTTCCATATTACACCTCTTGATGCTATATTCTCTTTCCAATCTTTATTAACTTGTTTTACGATTTCATCAAGTTTAGACATCACTTCCTCCTTCCATAAATAATCGCAACAACTATAATTAGTATTGCTTCACATGCTAAAGTTACAAAAATTCCCATGTAAAACGGATTTACTAACATAACTAATTCTCCTTTACTTCAACAACATAACCTTCTTGTATCCACTTTGTAGGTACATAATGCAAATACTGCTTATAGTTACTGTTATTAGTATCAAATTTTGCTCTAACCCTGCCTTCTTCAAACCCCTTTTGTGTTAATGCATATTTATATCCTAATTTACATTCAGAATACCTAACCATTACATTCCTCCTGAAATATGCGTTAAGTTCATTTCTTCCATTCGTCTTGAAATTACTTTTTTAATACTTGAAAGTAATTCTTGTGCTGATGCCACTTTTGCTTTTACAGTATTATAAGCATGTTTATACAAAACACTGACTAAATACTCTTCTTGACTTTTTAGTTCTGCAATACTGTCTTTATCTGCAATAGTCCCTTTTTCAATACTATCTCGTTGTGAATGGTACATTTCTTTATACAATGCCCTTGCAATATCATCTTTAACACCTAACTGCTCTTGCATACCACTAGCATAGTAAATATACATAGACAAATTCATGCAAAAATCATCTAACTCTTGTGTTGTTGGTGGTTTTTGTGTATCAGTTAAAATAGAACGAATAAAATCAACATACGCATCTAAGTCTTTAGTATATGGTGTAGTTATATCACTAACTATTTCATCTAATTGATGTGCGTCTACCTCAACTTTTTGTCTTTTTTGTTTAATTACTTCTAAATCATTTAATTCAAGTTTCATTGTTCTGCCTCCCTAAAAAATTGTTCAGCATCGTACTCAAAAAATACTCGTTTCTTTTTACCTTGCATACGAATTGTTATCCCAAATAATTCATCAGAAAACCGAATACTTTTTGCACCTTGTTCTTTAAACCATTTTAATGCTTTAATAGAATAAAATGTGGTAACATCTTTATCAATAAACCATATCATTACTCCCGCTATAACACGATTAACAGTGGACATTTCCTGTAACCCCTTCCACTGATTGTCAGTTATATTAGATAACGGAAATGTATTACCATGAACTGATTTACATTCTATTGCATACAAATAAGGTGAATGAAAAATTAAAAAATCACAAGGCTGAGATTTTCCTTTGAACCCTCCCATATCATCAGCTAACCGAGTCACATTAGTATTAGGAACTCTATTAAAACTTTCTCTTATAACTTGCTCAAATTGCTTGCCTCTATTAACTGCCATGCAGTATACCCCCATATTTCATCATTATCCATCTTGTTTACACCTCTCAGAATATTGACAGTATGCACAATACTTTTTAGGAACATCTAACGGTTTAGGTGCTATAATGTTATTAGCCACATATTCTTCACATTCATGTATTTTATCTACAAGTCGTTCTCGCATCGGCTCTGTTACAACTAATAAGTAGGCTTTCTTATTACAACTATCTCTATTTTCATATAAGAAAATTACTTCATTTATTTTAAGAGCTTCTGAATATGCAGTACCTTGTAATATATGGTCTGGATTTACTCCCTGTCTTTCCCACCACTTACTTGAAGTTTCAGTTTTAATTTCTAAAATGTAATAATGACCTTTATACTTGATAATACCATCACAAAGGAAACTCATATTTAATCCTTTATGAAACAACTTTGTTTCATTACCTTGTTGACTAACCACCTCTAAGTAATCAAGTTTGCGTTGCTTGACGTATTCGGCTACATTGATATATTCACAGTCAATGTTATTAGCTTTCATAGCAATACAAGCCTCTTGCAATCTCTCATGCCTATCAGTCCCACTTTCACATATACCAATCAATTCATTACTTGTTCTATAACCTAGAAGTGGTACACCCATCCTCTGATATTCCATATTTCTAATACAATGTAATGAACTGGGTTTATATGTTTGGCTCGGTTTACGTGAATTTTTCACATCTTGCAATTCAATACTTGCCTTTAAATCATTCAAGAACTGCTTTTCTATTGGCAGTTCTTGAGTGTTTACAAGGTTAAGTACATTTAAAAGTGCCTTACTCCTTGCCATATGTAATTATTCCTCCGCAAGTGCTATAATTTGGATAACATTATTCAATATCAATTTAACCGCAACTTCTGAGCCATATGCAATTTCAATAGCATCTTCTGATTGAGTTGCAATTTGTGATTTAAGCATTTCAACATCTAAACTACATTGATAATCTTTAAAATCAGTACTTGAAATATAAGGTATCAATTCAACACCATCAGAATTTTTACTGCTAAACATTATTCCATCACGTGTAAATGTAAGTGTTATTACCTTTTTATCATATGCGGAAACAAACAATGCAAGTCTATCAAGTACCTCTACAACAGCTGACCTTGATACTTTACAAGTTGATGGAAATGCACTTGTACTTAAATCATCAAGTACTTTAACAGGGAAAGTTTCAATACCGTCTGCAATCGGTGAATATATCAGCTCATTTGATGTTCTAAATATTAAGTCTTTATCAGTTGTAAGTACCATAATATCTTCATCAGACATTTTACTTAACAATTCCATTAGTTTCGCAGAAATCAAATATGGTTTATCGAATGTTTTCACTTGTGTAGAACACATTTTTGATCTATCAGAAGTAATTACTTTATCGCCACAATAATACATAGTAAGTGCAGGTAATGATAAACTTGTGGCAAGTGATGGCTTATTATAATTCAAAATAGTGTTAATTGTTGTTAATTTTAATGTACCACCATCATTTCTAAATTCATCAAGACTAAACTTTTTAGGAAATTTAATGTTACCACCATTTTCATCTAAAATAAGTGCAAGTGTATAATTACCATTACCTTTTACCTTAACACTTTCATCTACTGTAATAGTGATATTTTCAGAAGTCATTTTCTGAATAAGTTTAATAAACAAATCAGCAATTACCGCAATTTCAAAATCTTCACAATCAACTTCTGATTTACTTAAAGAATAAAAATAGTTTGTAGCATCAGTAGCAGTTAATACTAGATGCTTGTCTTTTACACCAATACTTAATAATGATGTAAGTGGGATAAGTTTATTATTACTAACACATGTTCCCACTTTGTCTACCATTTCTTGCAACTCTAATGTTTTAATTGAAAGTTCCATATAATCCTCCTTAAATAAATATACTTAATATATAGTTTTTATGTATAAAATGTAAACTTAATCAGTATTCTTATAATATGACCGTGCCTTTTTACACCCCTCACATCTATCTATATCTGCATTACACGTTATAACTAAGGCTTTTAATACAGGTGAATAAGTTAATTCTGAATATATACAGTTTTTACAGGCTGTACTATTTCTCGTTCCTTTTGGCTTCATTTAATTTTTCCTTCAAGTATTCAAAACAATGTCTTGTTCCTGCTATTATTCCTAATATATAACTTACAAAGCATAATCCTATTGTTACTAGTATGTATCCTATCATTTCTTCTCCTCACTTATGCATCAATACACAGTTATAGGAAGAGCAGAGATATGTTACACCGTCTATCTTAACCTGCAACTGTTCTCCATCCTCATAATCAGTCCACGACTCAACATATCCTTGAACTATCTCTCCATTAGGTAACTGAATAATAGCATAGTTAAAAGTGTAATTAAAATCCACTACCTGTTTGTTACAGCCTGTTAATAATACGGTTAATGCTATTATTGATAATATACTTTTGATTTTCATTAGTATCTTTTCCTTTCATCTTCCCATTTTTTCATCATTGTACCTAAATATGTATTTCGTTCAGTATCATCAACTCCCTGTGAAATAAGGAATAAATTTATCATAGCTAAAACTTCTCTGTGTAACACATCTAATTGGTTAATTATTTTTGTATAGGCGTCATCAGTTTTCATCTGTGTTCTCTCCGTACAATATATGCTCAATTATTTGTTCCGCTACATGTAATCCGTAATGAATGCCTTGGTTATAATCATCATCTTCTGGATAGTTGCTTGAAGCATTTCCAAATTCTTTGATGATTTCATCTGTTGATTTAAGAGGACAATCCGCATCACGTTCTTCACTATCTATGTCAATGTAAGATGTAGTTATATCACAATAAAATAGTCCAATTTTTTGACATGAACAAAGATTACAATCAGAACAACTCTTAGGCATATCCATATTAGTTATTATTACTGCCATCTTTATTCTCCTTTAACTCATTGATTTTCTGTTGGATAACAGAATAAGCATAATTAATACCTTTAAGATACTCTGTCTTCCCATTTACTTCCTGCTCATATGCGCCAGTGTCTTCAATCTCCAACTGTATCTCTGTAAGCATAGCCACCATATCAGCCTTTAATCTTGCTTCGTATTGGTCTTTTGGGATTGCTTCAAACTGTTCAATACTTGCCATTGTGTCTGCAAAAGCTACTAACTCGTCATAATCATTTTCATCTGACGGAATATCAAAATCATTTACTCTGACTACTTTCATCTTCTAACTCCTTTTTACTTAAACAATTTGAGATATGCCCTTAACTCTTCTAACCATTTCGCAAGCTGTCTAAATTCTAAACATCCTTGCAAATTACCATGAGTACGCTCATACTCGGCATTGTTTTTGCATCTTATTATTGCTTCCTCAATCGACATTCCCATTTTCATCCTCCATATACAGCTTATGTTTAATCTGCCTGTTCTGTAACTCTCTAGGTACTGAACCAAGCCATTTTTTGAATTTGTATAGCATCAATTCTAACATCCCGTCTGATATATCAATCGTCATTCCCATCTTCTACTCCTTTACAAAAACTTCACCAATTTTGTCATCAAGCGGGAAATCATCAACACTAATCATTTCAGCATGATAACCTTTGTATGCCCTTGCACCTTCTGTTTCCCCTCTAAAGTACCAGATATCACCATTGATAAATTTGACCGATAAAGGATTACGTTTTGCTTCTTTAATCAAAGACTTGTGATTTCTGCATAACTGTAACCAATTTTGCGTAGCTCTTTCAACTGTTGGATGCATAATGATTGTTCTCATTCCCATCTTCTACCTCTCACTGATAGCTGAAACAATAGTGCTATCATCTTTTTCACACTCATGCAGAAGTGTGATTATTGCCTTTGCTACTTTCTCGGGAACATTGTAAAACTCATAGTCTTTAGTTCCCATTGATATGTTAATTGTTGCATCCATCTTCACAACTCCTTTTCTGCAATGCCTATGGTAAATTGTCCATAACCTATCTGTATTATTAAATGAAAAACTCCACAACTTGCATCATCCGCATACTCTTTTCCGATTCTAATTGCTATTCCAAAGAAATCATCATTGATGATAAATGAGATAAAAAATCTACCAAAGGTCTTACCCCAATCAAAATCATTCATGCTTATGCTCCTTTACCCATTGCATCATAACAGGACAAGTACCGCATTTAGTCCAATCTTTCTTGCATGATTCACATATTGGGTCTGTATCAATCGTCATTCCCATTTTCTACTCCCAATAACCAATCAGCACTTACACATAAAGCCTTGCACAATATCTTTATTGCTTTTGCATTTGGTGTGCGAACATCATGCACGTATCTACTTATGGTCTGTTCTGTCATTCGTGTTTTGTTTGCTAATTCCTTTTGTGATATACCTCGCATTTTTAAAGCAAGTGTGATTCTATTGCCTACCGTCATTCCCATCTTCTAATACCTCGCATATTTTCATAATTGCTTCATGCTCTAGTTTGTCTGTTGTGCAAAACTGTAAAGGAAAAGCTATCTGTTCAATCTTCTGATACTTACGCATGGTGTCAACTGCCACATCTCTTGCATCTTTAGCCTGTGGAGTATGGCACTCTAATCCGTTAAAAAATTCTATTGTTTTATCAATCGTCATTCCCATTTTCTACCTCACTTTCCTGTGGCTCAACCATCTTTGCTCCGCAATTTTCACAGAAAAAAGGTTTATGTAATAATTCTATATCCCATTCAACTTCTTCATTACAACATGAACACTTTAGTTCAGTAGTTTCAATATCTCCATCATTGTAATATTGATGGTTATTAGTATCTATCCAATGCCCTGTCTTTGGCTCTTGCTCTAATACCCTTATAAGATTGTTTCTTTCATCAAGACTTAAATAATTATCAAGCCAATCTAATGCCGACTCTTTTGTTGGAAATTCTTTATAATCACCAATATCTTCTGCGCTCATTCCTTATCCCTCGCTTCCTCATCAATACAAATAATCAAACTGAAACATAAGAACCTAATCATAAAGTTATATGGTCGATGGTTATTCCCTACCAAGTTCAGTTCTAGTGCTATGGGTAATATCCATTTGCCAATATCTACATCAAACTTAATTATTCCCATCTTCTACCTCACTCATATAAATGTATTACTGTAGGAAGTTCGCCATTCTTATATTCATCAAAGATTTCAGCAAAAACTGTTCCTGCATCAATGAACATATCGCAATTATAATTACAATTCTTTGCAATCTGTTCACACGTCTTAATAGCTTTTATCAGTAGTTCCTTATCCTCCTGTGATAATGTTACTGTTACGTCATTATTTACATTCGCCATCTTCTACCTCACTTTCTGCTTTGTCAGCAATTACCGCAAGGCTTTTGGATATATCTATAAGTATTGCCGCAATTGCACTAAGATGAAATGTCATCATTTCCTCATACGTTCCTGTTGGCTTACGTTCTGCTTCTTCCTCTAAGGCTTTAGTTGCCTTTTGAAAAAATTCATAGGTACTACTATCTTTACAATCTTCATTTATTTGAAGCCACATATTTCCAAATTCTATTGCTTCTTCTCTTGTCATTCTTTTACCTCTCTAATATCTGCTTCTATGATTGGCTTCATGTAAGACAGTGTGTAGTCAAGTTTGTCATACATATTCCTGCTCCACTCACATCTTATTGCTTCTTTCTTTAATTCTTTTTCATCAATTAATCTTCCATGTCCTTTAGGAAGTGGTATGCCATGGTGTAACATTGCATGAAATCCTCTGTACACAGTAAGTAACTGTTCCCGTGATAATTCCCTGTCATCTTTAATCGAATCCATCTTATCAATAAAATCTTCTGATATTTTCATTACTAACTCTATATCTGCCATTTAATCCTCACTTTCTGCCTTGTACTTGTCGATGATTTCTAGGCTTTTCTCAAATCCCTCTGCATATTGGTCATCTCCAATAGCATATTGATATTTCATTGTGTACTCAATCTCGGCTCTTATCTTGTTGAGAATTTCACGCTCAATGTATTCTTGCTTGATAACTGAATAAAGGTCTATTTCAGCCATTGGCTTGAATGGTTCTTGTTCTTCTACCTCAAACTCAATATCTCCGATATGCAACCAACTAGGAATACGCTCACCATGATTTTCGTACTGTTCTGCAATAGAATGTATAAATACCTCTCTTATCTCATGTTTTGTCATTCTTCTACCTCTCTCATATCTGCACCACAGTTAGGACAATAGTTATAATTCACCCTACTAAAATTCTTACTATCAATACCACAATCACAATTAGAACACCAAAAATAACATCCTAACCCACTCGGTCTTAAATTATTCATTTCACAATGTTTTATATGACATATCCAATGTCCTTTAATTGGCTCTTGCTCTAATGGCTCATAATTATCTTTATTTATTAAAATCAAATTGTTAATATCCCAATCGTGACGTTGCTTAATGTCATGTATTGCGATACTAAAGGCGGCTTTATGTACGTCACTAAATAAGGGATTTTCCATAAATGCTTTGAATACTGTTATGGCTTCTTCTCTTGTCATTTTATACCTCCAATAATTTCAAAATCCTTTTATAACGTTTTGCTTCACTTTCATATTTTGTGTATTTAGCTCTTACATATTCTGTCAACATATGTTTGGCAAAATCATCATTATTATTGAATGTATATACTCGCCAATCTTTTGCCTTATCAATTTCATTTTCATAGCAATACATTGTTATACCACTATTATTTTTCCAACGATAAAAACGTCTACAATTAGTGAATCTTCCTTCTTCATAATTAAATATATTTACTTTTATGATTTTGCCTGTACTTTCATTTAGCTTGTAATAATATAACGGTTCTAAAACTTTAGTCATTACCGTTTACTCCTTTATATTCTTTGCACCAAAAATTATTCCATTCACATTCATTACGGTGAAGACAAATACCTTCTTTACAATCAATCCCTTTGCACCCATTAATATTAAATGGCACATCAGGAAACATTTCATGTAGTTTGTCTAAATTAGTAATTTTTTTACTCATACACACATCCTTAAAATAATATATTATTTTTAACTATTTATATTGTATCACAATCTATGTAATATATCAAAGACTAATTTAAAAATGCACTAACTACCGTAATATATAGTAATTAGTGCATTCTTGTAAATTTATAACATACTCATTTAATCATTGCTTGTTATCAGCAAAATACAACATACCACGTGGTATACGTTTTATTATTACAAGTGTTAAAACCACAGCAATAAGTTTATCTACATAATCAGTTAATGTTTGTGTTACAAAAGCACTTGTAAATAAATCCATTACAGTTTTTGATAACCCTTGAATAATAGTTGTTGTAAGAAGTGCTGATGTAATACCACCAAAAACATATGTAGAAATAAGTGCTGATACAAAAGATGCCGGTACTGAAATTAAAGCAGTTTTCCATATTACAGATAGTTTTGTAACTTTTTTATGGTATAATACCACACCTGCAAGTAAACCCATTATCATTCCTGAGGGTGCAAAATATATTGAATATATATCACCCAATACACCATTTACTAATCCACCAACCAATGCAGTTACTAATCCAGCTATCGGTCCCAACGTAGCACCAGCTAAAATTGTACCAATACTATCTAAAAATATCGGTAAACTTAAAAACAAGGATATTTTACTACCAACAATGTTTATAGCCACCGACAATGCAATTGTAGTTAATACCTTTGTTTTTGTACTCATGCTACTTGCTCCTCTTCAAATCTTCCCTTAAGTTTTGTAATAGAGGGAATTGTAATAAATGGAACAAAGATACTTTCATTTACAGTTTCCATAAATGTTCCAAAACATGATGATGTAAATATTGCTTTCCAAGTCATTTCAAATGCTGAAATACCAATAGGTGCAAATGCAAGTGTAGCAAATGTAAAGTTATCAACAAACTGTCCAACTATTGTAGATAATACCGCACGTACAAACAATAAGAATTTATTGTCATGCTCACCTGCTTGTTCTTTCATCTTAATCATAACAGTCATATTGATGAAATTACCAACCCAAAATGCTGCGAATGATGAAAAGGCTGTTCTTATACCATTACTAAATATCAGTCTAAATGCTTCGTTTTGTTCAGGATATACTCCCGGTAATGCTATAATTACTTGAGCAATTACCACAATAAATAAATTTAATAATCCTGCGAAAGTGTACAACTTGATTGTATCTTTCTTACCAAACAATTCAGTTGAAATATCTATTATCATAAATGTTGCCCATGATAATAAACCACCACCACCACCAAACGCAAATGCGTCTGTTCCTAGTGTTTTCATTTCAAAGAGGTTTTGTACAACTGTAAATGTACAATACACCGCCATGAAATAAGCCATCACCTCATACTTTTTTAGTTTTTGCTTCATTTAATTATCCTCCTTAGTTTTATTATGCAAATAGGGAAATGAAGTTAAGCCCTAATTTGTTTCAATATATTTTTAGCAATTCTCTCATGACCGATTTCATTTGGGTGAATATTATCGTCAGACAAAAATTCATCTTTTATCATTTCATCGTCAAACATATACATTATATCGCAGACTTTACTGATATGTGAGATAAGTTTTTTATAAGTACTTACATACATACTTACAGGAAATTTAAAATCAAATTTACTAAAATAATCTTTTTCTAAGTAATTACACATATTTATCCCACGACTTAAAATTATATTATCACTTTCCCCAAATGCTAAAAAATGAATTCTAACATTTGGATTTAACTGTTTTATCCAATCGATTGCTTTTACAAAAGACACAATTACAGTTTGAATTGTAGCAAAACCACACATTATTGCTGATACATCATTACTACCATATTCAATAAATATTTCATCTGCGCTCTGTATCAAATCACCATGAGTTCCAATAACACCTAATAAACTGTTACCATCAACAGGGTATATAGAATATTCACCAATTGTAGTTCCACTTACACCTAAGTTAAATATTTCATACTCAGGTGGTAAATAATCAGTAAATGAAAATTTGCTATTACTGCCTTCCGTTAAGCTGTCTCCTAAAAATAAAATCATAATTCCTCCTTAAAATAATGACTTAACACTTGTAAATTTTTCTAATCCTTTATATTGATAATTTTTAGCCCAATTTTGACAAAACTTAGCACTGGCTAAACTACGCTCTGAATGACTTTCAGACAATTTTTCAATATTAGTTCCAATACTTTCAAAATAATCGTCTAACTTCTTTTTTATTTCAGGTTTTTGTTCCCAATATGTCCATGTTGCAGTCTGATGATTTATGTTTTCTTTACTTACCCCTAATTTAACTCCAACTGTATCATCAACACTTTCACCTGTTATTCCTGTTGGTATCCACACCTGTCCAAATGCTGATACAAGTACCCATGTTGTACTATCTGCTGATGTAAATGGTAAACGTTCCAACATTGATAAACTTGTTGCTCCAAATGCATGAGTTTTTACTTTAGGGTTTTTACTTTTCTGAATTACCGCAAAACACTTAGCACAAAAATCATATTTAGCTTGTAGTGATACATCACCACGAGGAGAAAGTCCGATATATGGTATATGACTTCCGTCTGAAAACTCATAATCACACAAGTTTTCCAACCACTTATAATCCTCTCCTTGATGAAATACAGGAACAAGTTTAGTCCAGTCCTTTGATTTTTCCTTCATATACAAATAATTTTCCCAACTTAATTGTGGTGCTTCAAGCCAATCTTTTGCAGTTTTTGGTTTACGATATACACCAGGAATTTTATCTACTTGTACATATAAAGACATTTTATCAATATTGTCATTTACAAAACCAATATACTCTTCTAAATCAAGTTTAACGCCTTTAGTATGTGCAGAATGCGCACCGCTATCAACTAACAACTTACCATGCGTTATATTTTGTTCTTGCGCAGCAAAGTGTTTTAAAATGTAATTTCTGTTATTCAACTGACTATACAACAAGGGATAGTCATTTTCATACATATAATCAATTATTTTAGCATCATCAGCCGATGCTAAATACAAATCAAAACTCATAATTCCTCCTTAAATAGCTTCACCGTACCACTCATAAGATACAACTACATCAACTTTTATTGGCAATCCTGTTTCTTTTGCAGCATCGCACATGCATTGTTTAAATAATTCAACACATTCATCTTTATTTTCATACGGACATTCGCCTAAGTATTCATCATGTATTGGTACTAATAATTTAAATCCCAATTCTTTTAATCGTTCATTTTTACTGATATTTATCCCAGCTATTTTTGACATATCAGCCGCACTACCTTGAATACGTGAATTAACAACTTGCCTGGTTGCGTCTGCAATTTTACCACCATTGTCTATAATGATAATACCTTCTTTTTCAGCTTGTTGTTTTATATTTGATTTATCTTTCCAATTACAGTTATTAAGTTTATATGTATATTCTTCAACAATATCGTCCGGTACTTCTAATTCAGTTACTTCTGTATAAAACGATAATGGGTCTATATCACCATAACCAGGTTTCCACTTAAACTCATATTCGGGTAATTGCATATCAGGAAGTCGCCTTTTCCTTCCCCAAAACGTTGTAACATATCCTTTTTCAACAACCATGTCTAAACTATCTTCACTGAATTGTTTAATTGCAGGAAATTCTTTAAATATACTACTTTGTATCTTTTGTGCTTTTTGTTTTGTAGTATGTAATTGTTCTGCAATTGAGTTTATACCACGTCCATACAAAACACCTAAGAAAATACTTTTTGCACTATCACGCCGGTCTTTTCCTTCAGGATTAGTTGTACCATCAGGAAACTTTTCTAAACAATCATCATATGATACATTATATGCTATACTTGCAATACTAGCGTACAAATCACGTCCTTCAATATATGCTTTTCTCATTTCAGGGTCACCACACATAGCTGTCATTACACGAGGTTCCTGTTGTGAAAAATCGCATGATATTAAAACGTTTCCAGGACTTGCAACAAACATTTTTCTCACATCTTTATTATGTGATGGAATATTTTGCATGTTGGGATTATCACTACTTAACCTACCTGTCTTCGCACCATATTGATTAAAAGAACAATGTATTTTACCATCTTTTAATAATTCGTTAGGCAGTTTATCAATATAAGTACTAAGTAATTTTTCAGTTTTCCTACATGCTAATATTGCTTTACATAATGGATTATCAATTTTTTCAAGTATTTCAATTCCCGTACCACGTGGGTTATCTTTATCGGGTGGTTCAACTTTCAAAATATCATATATCAAAGTGGCTAATTGTTTTGGACTTGATACTGAAATTGGGTCTGATAATTTATGATTTACATTTTTCTTTTTATATTCTTCAATTTCTTTTTTATAATTGTCTAATACACTTTCATAATCTTTCATATTTTGGTCTAATATTTTATGATATTTTTCAGAAAGTTTATGTGCATATTCAACATCTAATGAAATACCGTTTTGCTCTAAATCAACTATTACATCAACAAAAGGCATTTCAATATTCCAGAATACATTACAAACACTTTGTAATTCTTGCTCAATACATTTTGGATTATCAACCGTTAAATAAGGTAACTGAAATTCGTATAACTCAAACGTTATTATAGAGTCCCTTGCACCATATACAAATCCCGTTTTTATTGGTATCTTATCAAAAGTTACACCTTCAAATAAATCATCAAACGACAATTTACCTTGTTGTTTTCTTTGTTCTTCAGTTAATCCTTGAACATATTTAGGGTGAAGTATTTTTAATTTATGCGGTTCATTTTCATTTAAGCATTGTGCGGCTAATTGAGTATCAAACCAACATTTAAGTCTAATACCAATTTTATTCCATATAACCCTTATATCAAACTTGGCATTGTGCATAATGATTTTTACATCATTATCTACAAGTAATTGTAATCCTTTACGAATTTCATCTATTTGCATTTGATTTTCTACTTCAACACCTGTTATATAACTTACATGATGAATGGGAATATAAATAGCCTTTTCATCAGGAGTATAAATACTCATACCAACTATTTCATCTGAAATAGGATTAAGTCCGGTTGTTTCAGTATCAATCGCACATATACCATTCTTAACACAAGATTTAATTACAGTATCAAATACATTATTATCTGCCCATGCAATATCATATTCATTTTTATATTGCCCTAACTTACTTTCAACTAATGCATTGATAGCTGAAATTTTAGCTAATATACCATCACCTTTCATAACAATTGAAGCCGACCGCTTGTTGGTGGTCTTATTAACAACAGCTTTGTCGGCTTCTCTATTACTTCGTGATTCTGGTAAATCAAATAGTGCCATAATCACTCCTTATTCTTTTATAGGTCGTAGTAGTACCACTGCTGATACTACTACGCAACCTTAGTTCCCGTCTTTATTGTCCCATAAAGACTCGCACGTTTTGGGCTAAAGGGGCGCATTGTAGTGGTGGGACTTGAACCCACGACACACTGTAAAGGGATGGGCTTTACAACTTCCTCTAGCCAACTGAGTTACACTACAACCTCTCTTTGGTAAAAACAAACAACAAACAACCCAACCTCGGTAGGAAAGGATTATGGGTTTGCAATTTAAAATCGTTTTATAAACCTCACTATAAGTCTATTCGGTTTGGAAGAAGTGAGAAGATATAGTGTGAAACTTAAACGATAAGGTCTACATCAATCAGGTTGTCATGTACTTGAAAACGATTATTTTTCTTAACCACAAGATGAAATAATCTTATGGGTATCCACACAAGTTAATAGTTACCCAAGCTATCTGATATGTAATAGCCGATTCGATTGATATAAACAAGTTTTTCACAGCGTTAATCATACCATAAAAAATAATACTGCTAGGATTGTTCATTATCGATATAGCACCATAACAATAATAAACAACTTTGGAATTTAAAAATTCGTTATGCTCTGCATGATAACTAATAATTAAATTCCTACATCATATAAAGCACTTTTTACAAAGTGGCTGCACCTTTATGTGATGTAATGGGAGTTCTATGTCCTTATAAAGGACAAACAGGGATAGTTGGAATCGAACCAACGATTAAGGAGTCAAAGTCCTCCGCCTTACCGCTTGGCTATACCCCTGCACTTCAATTAAAATGCCCTTGAATTAGTAGGCGGTGTACGTCTAACAACATTTCCGTTATACTGATTATTGTTATTTCTCTGTTGTGATACATTTGCACTATCACCAGGAAATGCACCGAGGTTCAAATATGCTTCCATATCATCAGCAGTTTTATCAAGTATGTTAAATCCAAGTGGTTCTACACAATCAAAATCCTCTACATTAGCTGGTGAATTACCAACAGGCATAAACTCATATGTTGTCTGATTATCACCCTTCGCACCACACCTTGTAATTTCAATTACTTCATTTACAAGTGGGTTGAAATGTGATGCTAAGTTAGCCATACGAGACGCATATGCCTTACCACGCTCCCAAATTTGACACTCTTTTGCGTCTTCGTTATACAGTTTAAGCATTAACTTTGGCTGAACTGTCATTCCTGCTTTACAAAACGGACACTTATCAACAGGTTCATCATAATTTCTAAGGCAGTTAACATATGCGGTTTTAGGATTACCATTTGGATAAGTACCATCAGGAATTGAATGAACAACATAAGGTGTAATATCATCAATGGTATTATACAAAAAACGTACATTGGCTTTATTACCGTTGTCTTTCAACTGAAAATATGCACCATTGGACCCATAATTATCAAGGTCACCAAAACTTATTCTTCCCATACATTTCTCCTTTCGACTTTTGGTCTTTTTGTGTTTTTGTCGGTTTAATTTGTACAATTAAATATATAGTAATTGAATTAAATTTGTAAAGTTAAGCATTTGTTTTTTAAAGATTTTCGTATATTTGATATTGTCATTCGAGATACATTCAATTCATCAGCTATATATGAATTATCATATCCTTCACTTGCTAATATACAATACGTATATTCTTTATCAGTTAGGTTTTTTGGTAATAGCATATCAATTAAATTATATGTATCGCATATACCGATATCGAATATGTCATTGATTGACTCTAAAATTCCCTTTCGTTTTTTATAATTCAGTTTTTCGGTTTCTTCCCTAAGTTTATTCTTAAACACAACTGAAAAATAAGTGGTAAAACAATTTCCTGTTTTATAAGTCCTCAAACAATAATCTAACTTCTCCAAACACCAACTAGCAATGTCAGTATCGTCTAAACCATAATATTCATTTTTAATAAGTATAGCCAATTTGAATATTTTACTAAAACTTGTAGCTAAAATTATAGTTTCATTGTTAGACTGATATTTAAATGCTAATTCCTCCAATGTTAAGTTTTCAAGTTGCGAATTGATGAATGGCTGAAGTAATTTCAGCGTGTCATTCATCTGCAAGTGCCTCCAACATTTTTGTGTATTCTTCGGCATTTTTCACATCAAACCTAAATGGTGTGCCTTTTTCAATACAGGGTTTTGCTTGAAATCCCTTTGCAACAAATTTCTCGGCTAATTCGTCTGACGCTAAAATACCAATACCAACTACCAATATTTTTATTTTTGAGTTGTCGGGCAATGAAATATAACCACGATTTACTTTCTTCATTTTGATATTACGTTCAGCAAATAAATTAGCAAGTGTTTCGTAATCCTTCGGGTAATCAAAATCTGCTTTTACCCTTTTATGTTTCTTTTCCTCATATTCAATTACTGATTGTGGTTTTGGAATATAGTGAGGTGTTACTTCTGGGTGATATGGTTCAGCTAGTTTTTCAAAATCAATATTTAAAGGATTTTCTACAGTTTCAACCACTTCTTCTTTTTGAACTTCATTCTGTTCAACTTCTTCACTTTCAAGTTTCTTCCACCATCTTTTTAATGTTGAATTGGAAATCTCGAATGATTGTCCTTCTTTTGAACCTGTTAGATAAATTAGACGTGTTGTTTTGAATTTTTCATTTTCAAAATCAAATGCTGCTGTAATAGTTGGGTCTTTTTTGCTTTGGTATTTCATTTTGCCTCCTTGTGTTTTGGTCTTTTGGTGTTTTAACATTACTATTATATTGTAACACAATCTAATTTATAAAACAATATCAAATAAAGATTTCCTTTAGAGAATTAAATTCATTCTCTGATAAATCGTTAATATCTTTTTTACCATCAGGTATGATATTCTTTGTCAAATACTTGTGACTTATGTTGACCAATATAAATTTTTCCATTTATTAAATTAGTTGTTTTATAAATATACCCATACATATTAAAAAACTTCTCCTAATGCATAAAATTCTTCTCTTGTCATATCATTCATATCTTTAGCATGGTCTGGATATGTTTTATAATTCAATTCAGTAACAATTTTATTATTCAACTCCTTTCTTAATCGTATTCTTGCTTTTTTACCAGCATCATCTTTATCAGTTGCAAGTATAACTTTTCGACATGGGAGTTTCTTTATTTGTGCAATAGATAATTCGTTTCCTAAACCATTTAATGCTACTGCATATTTACCATATTGCCAACAAGTAAGTGCATCTAACATACTTTCACATATTATCAATTCTTTAGGCATATTATTTAGCTGATATAATTCATATATACCATATAACGGTTTCTCAACACCTGAGGGATAATGAAAGTACTTTGTGCGTACAGACCTGCGAGCGATGAACAAGCAATTGCCTTTAATATCTCGGACTGGGAATGTGATACAATCGGTTTCTTTGTCATATCCCAAATCAAATAATTCAATGATACGTTCATCTGTTATACCCCTTTTTGCCCAATATGGATGTGGTGGATAACATCTATATTTATCTAGTTCCTCGGGTCTGACATAAGTATTAGTATTACTATCAATCCGGCTATTGCGGCTAAAATCAAGCTGAATGTCATTGCGTTTCTCTACCTCTAATGTCAAAAAATTTTTTATAAGCCATTTACTTCCAAATATCCCAAAATCATCATAACCAAAGCAATTACTAATCATTTCAGTTATACTACCTGTCCACTGACAAGCAAAACAATGAGATGTACCATCTTTTTTCAATATTCCCATTGATGGTCTCTTCTCTTGTCCTTTTTTATGAAAAGGACAACACACCATATAGTTCTTTGGAGTATCAATTGATTTATAAAATCGTTTAATACCATTTAATTCTAATTCAGTTTTTAATTCTTTTATTATATCGCTTATTTCAGCTGATATATAAGACTCATTTACTTTAATCAAAACGCTACTTTCCCTTCTTGTTTTTGCGGTTTACTTGCAGTACGTTGTGGTCTATCTATATCATTATCAGGAATATATTGAAAATCTCCGGTGTCAGCATCCCATTGATATTTAAGTTTTGTTCCCATAACACCATCACGATTTTTCTTAATTGACATAATCAAAGAGTCATCTTTCTTTTTAAGTGATATGCTTTTAGTTGCATTATGTGCTATACCATCACTATCCCTAATATCTTCAAGTTCTGGTGTCGCATCTGCTTCCTCTTTTACACCACCCCTGTTTGATTGCACAACTACCAAAATAGGGATTTTTAATTCAACGCTCAATTGAATTAAATCTTCTGATAAATTAGTTAATGATATTGTTTTATTATCTCCTTTTTTATAACGTTCATCAGATAGGTAAGTGATACCGTCAATTGCAAGAACATCAAGTTTATTTTTAGTAACCCAAGTACGCAATTTACTTATAGTTATCTTTTTATTAAAATCTAATGGTGTTGCTACCAAAAATTTGTTTGATTGCTTCGATAATTCTTCAAAGTAACTGTTATAATCATCAAGTGTAACTACGGACTGATTACCTCTTGTTAAAGCGGTATTTGAAAAATGTTTATATAAAGTATCAAAACGATAACCTATTTTATCCGCCGACATTTCGGGCGATATATAACCAACATTTTTACCCATTAACCATGCGTGTTGCATTGACTTAACAAGTACCCATGATTTACCATTTCCTGTACGAGCATATATAACAACATATTCCTCGCCTTGTTGCCAACCACACACAACATCGTCCAATTCTTTAAACCCTGTCGGTATGAAATACTTATCCTTGTTTTGTGCTTTTTCAGAAAACAAGTTCATACGAGAATTATCGTGAATAATATCAACACTAGGAGTACTGTAATTAGGTGTTAAATTTACTAATTCAGACTGTAAATATTGTGAAGCTGCATTAGCATCAGTCTTTAATAATTCAGCGGCTCTTTTAATTACGGGAACACTTTTTGAGTATAAATACTCTTCACGAATTGTATTTACTAAATACCTTTCACTTTCAGTTACATCTAAAACATCGAAACTTGTAAACTTAGAGCAAAATGACTCTATATCAGGAACAACTTTATATTCATTAACATGGTCTTTTATAAAATTATATTCATCAATATATTCTGGGAAATAGTTTTCGTCTATATTGTTATCAACTAATATTGAAAAGTCTTTTTTAGCTAATACCAAGTTCAATAATTGCTCTTGCACCATGACCGCATATCTCCTCCCTTTAACTCAATATTAATACCTTGACATATACGACTTGCTAATCTATCTCCTAGTATTTCATTTAATTGTTCAGGTGTATGATTACCTGTAAATATCATTGCTTTTCCTTGTAAGCACCTGCTATCAATATGCCCATATAAACTTGTATAATCAAATCCGGACACTTTCCCTATTGCCGATACATCATCAAACACCACTAAATCAACAGTATCTAGGTGTGACCTAAGTTCTTCAAATTCATCATCGGGTGTAGATATTACACTTTTACACTTCATTATGAAAGATGGAACATTAACAAAAATACCCCTTGTATGTAAACCATTTCCGTCCCACACTTCATTGAAGTACTGTAATAACATTTTAATAGACCAAGTTGTCTTTCCATTACCGCATTGTTTACTATAAATGTATAATACACCGCCATTATCAACAAAATTTTCAATGTCCATTTGAATTGAAGAAAGTCTTTCAAATGCTGGTATATCACATTCTTTTGGTTTTAGTCTATGTACGCACTGTTTGGCTTTTGGTATATTGCTATGTTTAAGCATATACTTCATTTCTACCCACTGAATACATGTTGATGGGCATTCATGTCTACATAATCCTTGATAAATACAATTTGAATTATCCATTTAAAATTCCCTTTCTGATTGAGTTTGGTCATATTTGTAGTAATCATTTTCCCCAATCTTTTCAATATTTTCTCTAACATTATTTTTAGTATTTATATTATTAGGCTTCATTACTTGTGTAGTACCATTATAGCGAATACTTAATTTGACAGCTTCAATTTTTTGTTGTTCATCATTTCCAAAAGTTTCATCGAGGTCATCTAAATAATTTTTTATCGTACTACAATAAAACTTATACCGTTGTTTTCCCGCAATTTCTTTTTTTAAATTGACCAATTTAGTCAACTCTCGCTTTAATATTACATTTTCAGTATATTCTCCTATAACTATCAATGCATTATCACATTCTAAAGTATTTGCACTTTTTCGTTGTTTTGGTTTTTCAGGTTTACCAAAACTAAATGTTTCAGATGTTTGTTGCGCTGATATATTATCTTTAGATAATATATCATTTTTATTGTTTTCAATTTGTGGTTTACTATATGGTATAGGTTCTTCAATTCTCGTTGATTGATTAAACATTTCTGTTGTATCGAATGAACAAGAAATATCAGAATACCACAATGTCTTATCATAAGGAGATTTATTATAATTTCCTTTGATTATAAGTTGAGCTTCTAATAATTTATTTATTGCATACTCAACCTGCCGTTCTGTCATATATGGAAATAATTCAGCGAACGCTTTTTTAGAATTGTATGTCCAATAATAACCATCGTGGAAATGTACGTTATTTGCTTTGTTTTTTAAGCACCACCATTTAATATGTTTATATATTATAGCTGCATGAACACCGACTTTTTCAGCTATTTCAATGTCAAAACTATGTTCCATACCCCTCTCCTACTTTGAAAATAAAAAACTCATATTCAGAAGTGATGGTGGCACTAATGAATATGAGTTTTTGTTATTGTAGGTTATTTAATTGTGTTCAGCTATGAACCACCATTTCATAACCTACTGTTGTTTGATGGAAAATCAATCACAAATACTATTATAGTATAATAAAAATATCTGTCAATATCGTTTATTGGAGTTTTGTTTTTGCTGTTGAATAAACTCTAGTGTTTTTTCAAGTTGTGTATCTACTTCATTATTACACTCATCCCACAACTGTTGTTTTGCGTCTAAGTACTCTTGTTCAGTAAATGTTTCAGGACACTGTTTTTCAATAGTACTTTCAAATGTATAGTAACTATTTCCTACATTACAACTTAACCTTGATGAAAATTTTATTGATTTAGTTTTAAATTCACTCATAATATATTACTCTCCGTTAATATGCTTGTGTTTCTGCTGTTTTTATTTCGGTTTTGATAACTTGTTCCTTTTAACAATAAAAGTTTGTTAAATCGAAGCCTCTTTGAGTAGTTTTACTGTCAATCGTACTTCCTGTTTTGGTACAAGTGCTACTGAAAGTTTTTCTCTATCAACTTCATTGTTGTAAATTGCATTTTCAAGTTCTTCCATGTCAACATATTCTTTTGTTTTAATACAACCTTCAACACCAAGTTCTTTTAATATGGTAATAAGTTTAGTTTCATTAAAGTAGCTTTTATCAATGATTTTGCATGACGCTTTACACTTATCTGTTTCAGTGTTTTCACTTTTATTTTCTAACATTATCTTTTTTATTTCTGCATTATCACTGTCTACTACTTTTTTCAGTTTGTCATATTCACTTTTTTCTAAATAGTATTTGTTAATCAGTTCATTCAGTTCCATCATTTCCTCCATGTAATTTTGCATATTTTTTAGTATTTTTGTAATTGGGATTTGAGTATACACCAAAAATACCATTACGACCTGAAACTATATTACGTTGAAATTCTTTCAATTGTTCAACCATATCTTCTGTCCAAATACGTGGTGTTCCTTTTGTGTGCTCCGGTCTAATCGGTTGTGGTAATTGAGTTTCTGTAATAATACCATCAGACAATGCTTTCTTTTCCCACATATACCAATTTCTCAAAGTCCAATTTGATATGTGCAATTCTTCACAAATGTCCTTTAATTTGTATTCTTTCATATCTCCTCCTTAATTTAAAAGATAATTTAATACTGCATCTTTATTACCAATAATATGTCCATCGATGATAGCGTCACTCAATTTACCTTTTTTGTATATTAGTTTATGTATTTTTTCATCAATAGTATTTTTACACATCAAGCTATAAATCGTGATATTTGATGTAGTACCAATTCTATGACACCTATCAACGGCTTGGTCGAATAATGCTTTATTCCACGGTTCATCAACAAATATAACAACCGTTGCTGCTGTTAATGTAAGTCCTGTTCCCATTGCACCGATTGTACCTATTAACACCCTTGTCATATCGGTATTCTGAAACGCATCTACAATATTTTGTCGTACATTGTCAGGAGTATCACCTGTAATTTGTTGTATTCCGTATTCATGTGGAAACAGTCGATTAAATATTTCATCTGTCATTTGTGTCCAATTACTGAATACAAGAACTTTTTGATTGTTTGATATTGCTTCTTCAATAATATCCTCCATTCGGTCTAACTTTGCCGACTCTTTAACTACACTTGATAATATTCCTGTGTACCCTGTTGCTTGTCGTAAACGAATTAAAGTAGACAAAGGATTGTTATCAAATTTAATCATATCAATGTTAGACTTAATTTCAGTTTCAACTTCTTTATAAATTATCGCTTGTTTAGGTGTCATGTCTACATATTCATCAACATATATTTTTTCAGGCAAATCAAATACATCTTTTTTAAGTCGCCTTAACATTATGTCTTGAACTGCATTGGTAAGTTGTTCCATGTTTTTATAACCAATTATTTCATAACCACCAAATCCACCTAATACACAATAATGATTTCTAAATGCATAAAATGAATGTTCTTCATACCCTAACCAACTTAATAAGACATACAAATCAAGTGGGTTATTCATTAGTGGTGTACCTGTCATTGCTATTTTGCACTCACAATTACATTTTAAAAATCCCTTTGTTTGTTGACTTGTAGGGTTTTTCATTTTATGTAATTCATCAGCAATACACATATTTATTATGCCTTCATTACATAATTTTTGAATTGTTTTTGCTATAGGTTCAGTTCTGAAACTTTCAACATTTGTTATTATAAAATATGGTAATTCTACTTTATTGTTTGACAATTTAAGTAAATCATTTAATTTGTCATTCGTTGAACCTATTTTTATTGAGCCGTTTTTTAATTGTTTTTGTCCTAAAATATATGAACCTTCATCTGAATGAGTTGCAATTTCATTAACCCAATTCCACTTTAACGTATTAACACCACAGACGATTAAACAATGTTTATACCCATATTTTAGTTTACGTGCTACCGCAATATCAATACTTTGCTTGCTTTTACCAATTCCTTGTTCATCGCCTAAAAACCAACAATTATGTTTTAATCCATACTTAAATGATTCTTCTTGATGTTTAAAAGGTTTTGTTTTAAACTTAAACGTTTCAGGTACACTTTCATCTTCAACAGTTTTTAATAATGCTTCTACATTACCTGTAATAGTAGTATCAAATCCTATGTCTTTTAATCTTTGTGATACCCATTCAATTTTATTTAATGGTATTTCCCATTGTTTACTTTCAACATAATAATGTTTAACCGGAAGACTACGCATGATTTCAACTATTTTGGGATTATATGTAAATGAAACAAAACCGCTATATTGATTGTTTATGCTTTTAGGTTTTTGTATATCAATAGTTACCATTTTACCTCCTTCATTTTTATTGTTTCGCTATATTTATAATACCATTTTATACATATATTGTCAAACAATAAAAACACGCAACAGTCCTTAGTTGCGTGTTTCTTAGTTAGATATTTGTAATTTCTGATAAAAATTTTTGTATTTCTTCTTTTTGAGATTGTATATTACATGTGTAATATAATTCACATATTATTTGTTTTAATACCGCAAGAAAACGTTTTAAATTTTCATCGGTATTATCATTATAATATGTAACGAAAATTTGAAGCATCAATTGAATATTATCATCAATAGTACTTCCTTCGACTAAATCGTCATTGCATTGTTGTTTTAGTCGTAATTCAGCAACATATTTTACTAAATATGCTTCAGGGTCAAAGTTTCGGCTTAATGAATTGTCAGCTAATTGAAGTGCATATTCATCTATATTCATTTGTTATACATCTCGTGCATATATTTTATTTTTGCTGAACAATGTGCATACTTGTCTACAATACATTTCCACATTTCATCAATCCATTCCGGTACTTCTTTATATGCACCTTTTGTTTCTGTATATGACATTTCAGCCATTTTATAAATATTAGTTGCATGATTTAATTCAGCTGTACTCATATCCACAAACATTTTTCCCCATTCTGGATAAGTGGCTTTAAATTCAAGAGCAAGTTTTATATACTCTTTTGCACCATCAAGTTCTTCCCACATCAGTTTTTTGAAGTATTCCAGCATTGTTAAGTGCCTCCATTATTTTATCAAGTTTATTATCTTGGACTTCAAGATGTGTATGAATTTCAGTTAGCATTAAATTAGTTTTATTACTCAATTCTTCTATAAGTTCTTGTTTATCATTTTGCGTTAAGTTTTCATCTAAATTCATTAACGCTATAATAAAACTCATAATGCTAATAATATCAAGAAGTCCAAGTTGTTCATTTTCTTTTAGCATACTTTTGTTACAGCTACATTTATATTTGTAAATGTTGCCACCGCATCTCCTACATTTAATACTTGAAGTGTTGTAGGACTAGAGCAACAACAACCACAATTATTATGGTCTACTTGAACAAGAGTAATAAATGACGGTGTATCACCTGTTGCTTGTGCTTGAGGTTGCGCAACACCGTCTTTATGAAGTTGAATTGATGATGTTGCAGCTGCACTAGCATCACAACTAACCATATAAACACCACATTTATTAAGAGCAATAGTGCCAGGTGATTGTAGTTTTACAGTACACCCTTTTTCAAGTGAAACATTATTAAAAGGAACAGCTGCATTAGCAGCAACTTCAACATTTAAACTATACGCTTCTAACATTTAAACCTCCTTTTTTGCAAAAAATTTGCAAATTTCATGATTAAATCATCAATTTCTGTAATTATTTCTGTAATTTAAAAGAGGTGTACCATTTATCGTACACCTCTTTTTACTTGGCGTACTAATACGCTCTATTTAAGAACAAGTTATGCACCGCAGCCACAACCGCAAAATGGATTTGCTCCGCTACAATATGTAGACTGCATTGGGTATCTAACTACACCAGCAACTGCTTGTGCAAGTTGAAGCTGATTTACTTGATTCTGCAATGTTTCAATTTTATCTTGTGCCAAAGCATCAAGTATTCTCTGAGTTTGAGCGGTTGTTGTTGCATTGATACTAGCAGTATTCATTGCAGCATCATACCTACTCTGTGCGATATTTGCGTTAGTATCAGCAGAAGTTTGCTGAATAAGCATTTTAGTATCGCAGCAGCACTGATTTTGATTTGCAACAGTTTGTGCTTGAGCAACTGCAATACCACTAATATCTCTCGCAAGTTCATCATAACGATTCTGAATGATTCCAAGTGTATCATGGAATGTCTGATTAGTTGCTGCTACTGCCTGTGCGGTTCCTGCATTTACTGCTGAAAGGATTTCACGTTGATTTGCCATACTGTTTTGATTATCAAATCCACGCTGAACTTCATTACTTGTAGCAAGGTTTTCATAGCCGATAGCATTAGCAAAACCGTTGTTACCAAAACCACCGAAACCACCGCCGGCTAAAATAAGTAGTGCAAAAATCCACATAAATGCACCACCACCGCCAAATCCAAAATCATTATCACGATTGAGAAGAGCAACATCAGCAGCCGATAAACCATTATCCATATTTAATTCCTCCTTATAATTTTTATAAGTTAGCGGTTATTCTCTGCAGCGAATAATCGGTACTTATTTCAACATATTGATTATTTCATCAGGATTAACTCCTTTTTCTTGTGCCATTTTATAAAATGCAGTTTTAGGGTCGCCACCACTTTGTTTTACATAGTTTATTATCTGATTATAATTAGGGTTTTGTTGAAGCATATTATTTAACATAGCTTGTGGATTATTTGCATTTTTAAAAATACTTATCATCTGTTTTATATTCTGAAGATTTCCAGGTATCGGTGTGTGGTTCAGCTTTGATAACATCGGATTGTTTTGATTTATCATTTAATAAATCCTCCAATTTTGTAATACGATTTTCTAGTTCTTTTATATCAACTGGCGGTTCTGGTTTATAAGGTGTTATTGAATAAGGTGTAACTGTTTTATAGCCAGCACCATCAGTTTGTGCTAACCAAACAATAGGAGCCGTATCGTCTAAAAGTAACGTATTACTATTAGCTGGCATTTGATATGCCTTAGCACCATTTTCTCCATTAACATGAACAATATCTAATTTATTTTGATATGGGGAAGATAAATATGGATTTTGATATAAAGAATTATTGTTTGGTAAATAAGGATTCATATAATTACCTCCTTCATAATTTAATTTTAAAAGTTATGAAGAAAAGTAAAATGAAATAGAAGTGCAATTTTTGTACAAAACAAAAGTAGCTAACATTTATGTGTTAGCTACTTTTTGAAGGAGAATTATAATGAATGAAACATTCGTTTCTCATTTTTATATACAATATTCTTTACTTGTCTTACTGATAAATCAAATTCTTCTGCTAATGGTTCATAACAAATACCATCTAATAATCGCCTTTTTAATATTGCTCTATCACGTTCTTTAAATACATATTCATCAGTAAGATGTGTTATTTCTGTTCGTGATAAGTTTATATCTTTCATGCTTTCCTCGAAGATGATTTACGTACAATTCCTGTACCGTGGCAAATATTACATTGTTTATATCCCGTATTTGAGTAGTTACCGCTTTTAGGAACCCTTGTTTTAGTAACACTACTTGTTTTCACTGTCCGACTTGCTCTCGCTGCCATTGATATTTATATCTCCTATCGTAGCATCACCATCAGATTGTACATCCTGTGTGATTTCATTCATATTTGTAGTTTCAACATATTGCCATTGACTTTCATAATATACCCAAATACCATTTGAAATTACAAAAGCCAAAAACATTATAATACAAAGTATCCAAAGGCGTCTAATAGTACGTTCTAGTTTAACCATGGCTTCTTCATGTACAATATACGGTACATCGGGAACATTTGGTTTATCCATAAATTACCTCCTTAAAAATAATGTTGACTTTTTATTTATTATATCACAATAAAAATAAATGTCAACTTATTTATTTTTAAGGATTTCATTTACTCTTGCCTGTACCATTGATGGATTATAACCAGCTGCCCTAAGTAACTGTTTACGTGTTGCACCTACACCCCATTTACCGTCAATTACTTCTATTGCTATTTCATCAATTGATTTATCCATATTAGGTGTTTGCCAATCCCATTCAGTAAGATTATATTTACTAATACAATTCATATTAGTATTAACATATGTTGAAGAAGTGGCATAACCATCAGCTTTAATTCGTTTTAAATATTCTTGTGGTGTTTCGGCAGTTTTTAAATTTGCATACCTCTTTGTATTGATAAATTCAAAATATCCTTTAACACCATCTTCCATTGTTTGATATGCTCTGAAATTATCACGAATAGTAGTTAATTGACCTACTGTATATTCTTCTTTAGTACGTAAATTAACACTACGACCTTTCCATGAGCTACCGCATTTCATACCAAAGTAGTTATGATACTTATAAGCAAGCACTGAGCCATCAAACGCACTTTCAATACATGCTTGTGCTATAATTGGTGAACATACTTTGTAACCACGTGCTTTTGCTTCTTTTTGAATAATTGGTGCAATTCTTTTGATGAAATCTTTTGCTTGAGCTGCACTAGCCATTATTCATCCTCCATATCTTCATCAGGAACTATACATGCTTTAATACCCAAATTAAATTTAAAAAGGTTTCTCATTTCATCTAATGCGTCATCTACTAACTTACTAAACATTTCAAAACTAATTATATCTATAAAACTCGGGAACCTTGTGATAAACATATCATATACATAATGTAATTTAAGTTTACCTGTACCACTACCGAATTGTGCTTCTGCTTCCATTACTGCATATAATAACCACTCTTTAATTTTCGTCATTTGTTCGTCAGTTGGTTTATCTAAAAACTTTTTAACATAAACAAAACCTACACATACACAAGCGAAAATAACTACTAATAAAGACCAATTTTCAATCAACCATTTCATCGTCTTTCTTCTCCACTTTCTTATTTGTTAAAATTTCAATAGCCGCCATACATGCTAATTCAATAGTACCACCACCTAAACCAAATTGAATAAGTGATTCCGGTACATCCCCTTTTATCCAATACGTTATCCAACCAACGCATACAAAAAGAATGAAATATATAAAAACACCTTTAACAAATAAATCAAGTGTCTTTTTTTTAGTAATTGGTTTCTTCATAATTCAAGTATATCATAGAACCGATAATTTTTATACAGTATTCTTTATTTAACAACAAAAAACACACAACTTGGGTGGCAAGTCGTGTGTTTTGACTTCTGAGGGAGGTAATGGAAAAATGATTGTTCTTCATATATTATTTAAAATATAATCTAAACATTTGTCAACACTTAAATGGTTCCTTTCTCATACGTCCCGAAGGAACTGTGAGCTTTCATGGGCACTCCGAAAAGATCCAAGGGCATGTTATTTAGTCTTGCAAATAGTCATTTGTCGA
>JAFXWB010000041.1 GCA_017534425.1 Bacilli bacterium | reverse complement strand
TATCGATTATTACAACAATAGAAGAATTAAAGGCAAAACAAAATGGATGCCTCCGGTTAAATTCCGAGAAGCATCCATATTAGCCTTATGATATAATCCAGTTAACAAACAATTATTGTCTAGGAAACTGGGTACCCATCATTTTAAGGCGTACTTTTTCATATTTTTCTAATTTTTGTAATTTAGATTTAAATATATACGTATAGGCACGCGTCCTATTTTAATTTATTTACGTGTGTTAGACTTTATCGGCAAGCACCAATTCTTTATTAGCGATCTTCTCATTAAGCTTTTCATAAGTAATTGGAGCAGAAATTAAATAACCTTGCAAACGAACACAGCCAATCTTCTTCAAGAACTCAGCTTGTTCCTTAGTTTCAACGCCTTCACATAAGGTGCCCATCTTAATGCTATCAGCCATTTTAATAACGGAATCAATAACTGGCTTTGACTTAGCGTTTTTATCAAATCCTTTAAGGAATTCCATGTCAAGTTTGACTACGTCAAAAGCAAAGTCTTTTAAGGTATTAAATGAAGAGTATCCACTACCAAAATCATCGAGCCATACAGCAAATCCATTTTCTTTGATTCTTGAGATTGCATTATGTAATTTTTCTTGGCTATCAAGAAGCGAAGATTCAGTAATTTCAATATGCAAATCTTCTTTTGGAATATCGTATTTTTTAGTAATTTTAAGCACCTCTTCAGCAACATCAATAACGGAGAAATCGCTACGAGAAATATTGATTGAAACAGGGACTACTCTTTCCCCTTTATTAAGCACCTGACGCATGTTCCTACAAACGAGTTCTAGCATAGCTAAATCGACTTTGTATGCAAGATGAGCTTCTTCTAGCGCACCAATGAAAATACCCGGGTTTAAGAAGCCATATTTTGGATCAATCCAACGTGCTAAAGCTTCGACTCCACAAAGCTTATTGTCTTTAGAGAAAACAACCGGTTGATAATATGGCACAATCCAACCTTGCTCCACCGCTTCATCAACGTGAGAAACAATGTACTGAATGAGTTCATATTTATCATGTAATGTGATGTCGTATTGGAAGTAATCATTTCTATTTTGATGCTTCAATTCAGCGTTAGCATAACGAGCTTTTTCAACACCAGCATTAGCATGTTCATCGTCAATGACGATGTTATATCCAATGGTAATATCTAATTTAAGATCACTATCCAATGCACGAACTTGTGTGCGAATTGAATCAAATTTATTAAGTAAATTATCATTGAGAACTAATGCGACAAAATGGTCGTCAGCTTGTCTTGAAACTAATGAATTTGGGAAGGTTTTTTTAATGATGTCACCAACATCTTTTAAGAACTTATTACCTACAACATGACCTTTTTGGTCATTTAGTGTCTTAAACGAAACAATATTGAAGAACAAGAACGCATATTTATTACTGTGGTCAGGATCATTAGCAATTTTCTTATCGGATTCACTTAAGAAATAGTTATAAGTCATTAATCCTGTAAGCTTATCAACGGTTGCAAGAATTTCTAATTCTTCATCTTTTCTTGCTTCGTGTAGACGTTGGTTAAAGATAGATATTGAGACCATTGCTAAGGAAATAAAGAACGTTATGTAGTTAACTACATCTCCTTCTGGGAAATGTCTAATACTTTGATCAAAACTCTTAAGCAAGAAGTAGAAACCATAGAAAACAACACCTAGAATGGCGACTGATAAATATGGTCTCCAAATCAAAAGACAGCCAACATAAATTGCCATCATTAAGAAGCAAATAATTTGCTTATAATCTGGATTTGCTACACCACTCTTCATTGATGTGAAGTCTCCATAAGAGACTCTAATACCAAAAATAAGTAAAGAAAGGGCAAAAACCGAAATAACGGCAATTGATTGTAATGCATCAATTCTCTTGCCTTTATATCTTGTGAATGTAGCAACTATAGCAATGAGGTGATACGCAAGAATTGAACAATATAAACAAATAAGCAAAACAGTATCAATTAAACGTTTTGGGTTAAAATTCTTAATTCTATTTTCAAGTGGAAGTAAACAACATAACGCTGCTCCAACAGTCGAGACAGCAACTACACCGATTAAAAGATATTTTGATGGTTTTTCGCTAAGGTAATATAAGCAATATAGGAACATTGAAATTCCCATAACCATTAATAACCAGAAAAGAGAGGTATTATCGAACAACGACTTAAAATAAGGCGTTCCTTCTTTAACTGCAGGGATTATGTATTTAAGGTGTTGACGAATGACGAGCCAAACTTCAAGAATGGCAACGACAGCCGCCATAAAAACACCAGAACGCATATTGGCTTTATGAAGATATTCGGAAACATATCGAGTGGACTTTTTAAATCCAAACATATCCGCGAATTTAGCGAAGAACTTTTTAACTTTTTCCATACTAGCTATTCGTTTTATGGCTGTAAATATTTTATATATTTCTCTATTAAAATACAATTCTATAAGACAAAAATAGCGATTATAATGCTATCTTCTCTAATTCAAAATTTATTCGGAAAAACCTAGAAAAGTGATGAAAATCCCAAGGAAATCCTGCATATTTTCAAAATATTAGCTTTTTACGTATCTTTTCCAAAAATCGCACGATAATCAAATTGTATTGATTAAATATTAGTGTTGCTCTAAAATAATAAAACGATGAAAAACAAAAAAATTCTATGGATCTGTATCGGCGCACTTGACGTCGCCGTCGTCGGTTTCCTTTTCGTGATACATATCATAATGCTTATAAATGTTATCGGAAAAGAACCATATCAGATTAAATTATTATCAGAACAACCGGGTCTCGTTGGATATCTCGCAGGTCACTTAACTGTATATGGATTAGCATTTGTACTTCCATTATTCCTAATCCTCGTCGCTAACATCATTGGTCTTGTCTTATACTTAAGAAGAAACCTCAAACGTGAGAAGATTACAGCAAGCGACTTAACAGAAGAAGAAAAAGAAGCCTTAAAGAAAGAACTCTTAAAAGACTTACAAGAAAAATAATCCCAAACGCGGGATTATTTTTTTGCCTTAGTAAGGCTTTTTTTATTTTTCGTAAGAGATCAATGTATTGATAAGGTCTGTACGAGAAATAGCTTTGTAGTAATAGTAACCTTGAGCCAAGATAGAATCATCAAGTTCTCTAAGGAGTCTTGCTTGATCAGCGTTTTCAACACCGACGACTGCGACAGAGATGCCGAAGTTCTTAGATGCATTAACGATAGATCTCATTGCGTCATACTTAACTGGATCTCTATCGATAGCGAAGACAATGTCACGAGCAACCTTAACTTCTTTAAATCCAAGATGGACAAGTTCTTCAATGTCGACATATTGGCCTAAGTAACGGTCACAAGAGAATGTGATTTCATACTTAGATAATTCATCAGCAAGGAATTTAATCTTGTCTTTATTGTTTGGAATAACTTCTTCAGGAATTTCCATAGAAACGAATCCTTTTGGAAGGTTGTTTTCCGCGCATAGATTAATTAAATCTAAGATGACCTTATTATCGCCTAAGTAGGTTTCGTCAATGTTAATAGCAATTCTATTGAACTTATTAATCTTAAATACGTTCTTACCATATTCTTTATACATATTACCAACAAAGTTGATAATAGATTCAGTAACAAGCTCAGTTTTGCCTTCTTGTTGCGCAATTCGAGAAATTTCCATTGCGTTGAAGAAGATATTACGGTGAGCATCTTCGATACGTAAGAGAATTTCAGCGCCGAAGATATGACCATCTTTAAGTGAGACAATTGGCTGGAGATACATGGAGGTTGAATTGTGTCCAGAGAATTCCTTTTCAAGGACATCCACCATGAATTCACGTTTATTAGCACTACGAGAGATTGAATAGTCAGCGAAGTAGATAAAGTCTTTACCTCTTTCAAATGCTGGATTGTTATAGAACTCAGAAACGTGCATTAAGAAGTTTTCTGGGTTAGCATAGCCTCTTGGATAGCCAATTGGTAAATATGTAATCTTAAGCTCTTTAAATGCCTCATTTTGAAAGTAATTAAGTTTACTTAACGGATATAAAGACTCAATCTTATTAATTGTGTTAGCGTGGCCTTCATATGGGAGGTGAATAGCAAGTGTTGTTGGATTATAATAATAAACATCATCAGTATTTAATCTATTCTTAATAGAGCGTGCGTATTCGCGAATAAAATAGGAATAACCTTCACTACCTTTAGCGGCAACGATATCTTCGTAGTTATCAATGCAAAGAAGAACGATATAACCACGTGCACCTGCTGCATAACCGTTTTTAAGCAATTCAACAAGTGCTCTAAATGAATAGATAAGTAAATCTGGATGGAATAAATCACCAACTTCGTCTTTATCAGTTAATTGTTTAATAAGCATGACGTTATCTTTGTCTCTTCTATTTGCTAAAACAAGTGAAGATTCAAACTTAGAACCACGGTCCTCAAAATACTTCTTTTGTTTTGTTCTAAGTGGACAATCTTTACATGGTTTATCGTTATTAAAGAAGAATTTGTGACATGTATCTCCAAGTTTCAAACTTGGGAATTTGCGTTTCATACTCTTTGAATATTCAGTAACATGATATTCATCATCAATGTGATAAGAATATAAACGAGATAGTGCAAGAATATTATCGTTTTCAACGATCTTACTATTTGCATAGTCAGAAATTTCACGTTTATCAAAGTAATTTTCAAGTCTAACTGCCATAACGTAGAACATTTCACGCATATATGAATCCCACTTAATATCTGAAGTGTGGTTAAACATATAAATAAGGGCAGAAACATATGAACCATCAGTACTATGGACAGCAAAATAAGTTCCACTATTAATTCCATACATATCCAAGATTCTCTTGATTGAACCAGAAGCGTGGCGTTTTGTGGAGAAATAATAGGAATTATCATCATCAGCTGCTGCTGCTAAACTTGTTACAAATTCTTTTTCGACTTCACCTTGAATGAATAATTTGTTACGACGAGCAGAAACGTATGGATAATATGTTTCGTTTGCTCTATCAAAAACAATGATTCCGCCTTCATCAACATTTAAGAAATCAGCAATTGCATTGAAAATATTTTTAAGAATATTTTTATTCTTTTCGTTATCAAATGATGAATAATCGAGTCTATTTAATTCAACAAGAACCTTTTGTGTGTAATTAGTGTTCATTGTTGTATTAAGCATTAACTCTTTATTAATGTTTTCACGATATCTTTGTGGAAGGAATAAACAATATGGTTCTCCTTGACGTTTTGCAACGCGAAGGTCACCAAGCATCATATCTTCATTTGAATATGGATAAGCAACAACGGCATATTTCGCAACAATGTGTTGAATACCGCGATCATCACGAATTGTAATTCCACTATCGCTTACTGCGTAGCCAAGCTTTTCTTTAATTTCATTAAATGAATCGATGACTGGAACGTAAATCAGAAGCGATTTCTCATCGTCTGCAAACATGAAGAGTACTTTTTCGTGATCAGAGAAAGTTTTTGAGTATAACTCTAAAATTCTTTCTTTATCTTCTTTTTTAAGTTTCTCATCGGCTGGAAGTTCATAATAAACTTCAATCAAAACATTTCTAAATGATTGAGAAACAAAGATGATATTTGATAAATTGGCTCTGAATGATTTATAAGTAATTAAGTTTTTATCCTTATCGACATAGTCGAGATTAAGTTTTGAATAATCTGGAACTGAAACAACTAAGAATGATGAATTAAGTTTCTTTCTTAAATCTTCAGTTGCCTTATCAAGCATTTGGACTTCCTTAATATCACTATTTCCATAGGAAAGTAAGCTTGTATCGTTGTTATTAATCTTATTGATATTTTTGTATGTTGTTTCGTAAATCTGTTTATAGAAAGTTTGTTTAAGTCTTCTAGATACAACAATGTAGAAAATAGCATACGCAATAAATGATAGACCTGCTACAACGGCAAGGATAATAATGAATGCAATGCTCTTAAAGACAACATAAAATACTGCAAAAATAATAGAGAAAAGTAGAGTAATTCCTAAAATTAATGCAGGAATTCTGGTATATAAAGCATAGGCTTGTTGAAGATTGCGTTGCTTATTAGTATTGCTCATAAGCGGTCCTTTCTTGGATGTCACTACGACCAATATTATTGATTGTTTGAATAACACCCTTGCCTAAATCAATATAACGAGTAAGAACGTTTGCATATGTCTTTAAGTTTTCTGAATGGTCAATACCATATTCAATAACTTTTGCACAAATAAATGGTACACCATTTAAGGTAGCTGCTAAAGCAACACCAGCGGAGTTATGATCTAAGACAAATTTTTCTTCATCTTCTGCGAACATTGTCTTATGTTTCTTTAAGAATTCAATCATGTCTTTACTCATGTTGTCGCTTGAAAGATAAGTAACACCATTAAAGTCGATTCTGACACGTTTTTCTAAGTTCTCTGCTAAATATGAGAAAAGGTTGTCTTGGACCTTAAATTCACGGGAAAACCCAGGAATTTGAGCCATTCCGACATCCTTAAACATAGACAAGTCTACGTTTGCATCAATTACTTTTGTGCTAACGGCAACATCACCAGGTTTAAGACTATCTGAAATAGAAATACATTTTCCAACGCAGATAACAAGATCAACAATACGTGTTTGAATCAGGTAAGTTAAAACACTACTTGCAAGGACATTTGTAGACATATCACGAATAACAAGAGCCTCTTGAGAAAAGATGGTTCCGGTTTGAATCTTAAAGAGGTCTAAAATGATTTCTTGCTTTTTGTTTGCTAAAACAGTTTCGAAATACAAAACATCATCATGTGTATCACCAACTATGACAATCATCTTTTACCCTCCTTCTTTTCAAATTCGTTTTCTTTTAATAACTTCTGATACTCTGCAAGTGGAAGTGGTCTTGCGTAATAGAAACCTTGAATAGTATCAACTTTCATCTTACGTAAAATATCAACTTGTTCTTTAGATTCAACACCTTCAACAATAGCTTCCATATCGCCATCGTGAATAAGTTGAACTAAGAATCTAACAATACTTCTAACTTTTTCATCATCAACAATCTTATCGGTAAATGATTTATCGATTTTAATTGCATCAAATGGGATTTGACGTAAGTTATCAATTTGAGCATAACCTGAACCGAAGTCATCCATAAGAATACGGATACCAAGGTTTTTAAGTTTAGAAATAACTTGTGTGGAATAGAATTTATTATATTGAGACGTCGTCTCAGTAATTTCAACTTCGAGTAATGTAGGTGGGATTTGGTTTGCTTCAAGAACACTTATAACTTTATCTAAGAAGCCTTTTTGGAAGAACTCATATAATGAGAAGTTAACTGAAATAGGAACCACTCTACGACCACGTTTTAAAGCATCGCCAAGGTCTTTCATTGAAGCTTCGAAAATAGCAAGATCAATTTGATGGAGTAAACCAGCACGTTCAGCACGCTCAATAAACTTGGCTGGAGAGAGAATACCTTCTGGGGTTTTCCAACGTGCTAAGACTTCACAAGAAACAATCTTCTTCTCTTTGAGAGAATATTTTGGTTGATAATATGGGATAAATTCACCATTGCTAATACCTTGAATAATTTCTTCAGCACTAGTTGTATCTTTATCTTTAAATCCTTCTTTGTAGTATGCGAAAGACTCAATGTTTTGTTCTGCTTGTGATTTAGCAATAATTGCTTTTTCGATAGAAGAAGTTAAAGATTTTTCATCTTTTTGAACCTTGCAAATTCCAGAGAATGGTTGAACCCAAATCTTAATATTTTCTTCGTTAACTAAACGGTAACATTCATTTGCAAGTTGAGTAATTAAAGCATGAACTTCAGTTTCATCATTAGTGAATAAATAGAACAAGAAGTTGTTACGATCAAAAGCATAAGCAGCATTTCTTCTAGAAAAATGAACGTTTTCTTTAGTGACCATGATTCTATTAATGAATGATGCAAGTGTTTGGTTAAGAGATTGGAGAACTCTATTTCTACTTATTCCACCAGAAATATTTGTAGCGGTTGGAGCAAATGCAACAAGATAACGTTGTTTATCTTTTAGCGTTAATCTACGATCAAGTTCAGAGATTTTATCTCTAAATGCTTCAAGGTTAAAGAATGTAGAGTGAACACCTAATGTGTAGTAGTTTTCATCAGAAAGTGATTTAAAGAACTTATATCTACCATGGAAAATTTTTATTTCTGCGCCTTCAATAGCAGCCGAAATGATGATTAAGAAAGTGAAACCAATTCTAATTAATGGTAATACGCTTCCAAAATATTCAGGATGGATAAAGGAGATGACGAAAACAACAATGAATGCAATTAAGCTCCAGAAACCGATAATAACGTTAATGTGAAGTCTAATTAATGGTCTTCTATCGCTATCCATTATTTCTTACCCTCCTTTTTCTCTTTAATCATTTGCTCTAATAGCTCGTTTTTAAGACGTGCTCTTTCTTCATCAGAAATCTTGCTTAAACGATCGCTATCAACATTAACAGCTTTTGTATTTGAACTACCTGCAGCACCGCCTTCACCTTCTTCTTGAGCCTTTACAGCTTTAAAGATATCAATTGAAGAAACTGTAATTAAATATGCAGCAGGCACTAATAATAATATTATTAATCCAATTGGAGAAGAAATGAAGTTCATAAAGCGTCCCATAAATGAATTTACTGATTTTACAGTACCTAAATATTCAATTTCAGTGAATACTTGATATTGTCCTTCTTTTGAAGATTCTCCACCGGCATTGATACCAGAGGCTATAAAGATATAATGGCCATCTCCAACTGCTTTATTTTCATCAATATGAACTTCACGGAGTCTATGGGTCATTACTCTATTTGTAACAACAGGGGTTCCTGTTTTGAACTCTTCAGTTTCTAATTCAAATTCACTTGCGTTTGATTGAATATTCATGAAAGTGACATCAATTTTTTCACCACTACTTAAACGTTCACCAAATTTTGCAACATCCTCTTTATAAGTGAGGATAAAATCATTTACGTGAATCTCTGGCTCCATTGAATTGGTGAGAATAACAAATGTTCCAACTCCAAATTTAATGGATTGTCCAAAGTTTTTCTTCTTATTTATCATTGCAGAGACATTCGCGGCTAAAACAAACGCACATGCAGCACCAAAAACACCAAGTACAATTCCTTCGATTATTTTTCTGGCTTTGCTTTTCTCTTTCTTAACCTTCTCTGCCATGTTCTGTTACCTATAATTTGATGACCTTACCACCAAACATGGTTTTATAACGTCTTGCATCATTAAAGTCATCAAACACACGTGCTTGTGATTTGGTATTTGTAAATTCAGTCTTGCTAATAACATAACCTTTATTGGATTTAACAATAAATCTTCCTGGAATCTTAGCAAAAACTGTGGTTGGCTCTTCAGGAGCTGGTTGTTCTTCAACCTTTGGTTTTTCCACCTTCTTTGCTGGTTTTTTCGCAGGTTTTTTAATGGATTTCTTAGCTTTTGGTTTATCATTTTCCCCAGCTTTTCCCGTAGATTTCTTCTTTTGAGCAGATTTCTTTGCTGGAGCTTTCTTTGCTGCTGGTTTTTCTTCTGCTACTTTTTCTTCTACCTTAGGTTCTTCAACCTTTGGTTCTTCGACTACTGGAGTTTCAACAACCTCAACGGGTTCTAGTTGTGGCTCTGGCTCTGGAGCTGGTTCCTCAACTGGTGCTGGTTCTTCAACAACCACTTGTTCCACCACAACAGGTTCTTCAGACGGGGCTTCTTCAACAACTGGCTCGGCTTCAACTGGTTCTTTGATCAGAACTTCCTCAACAACTGGTTCAGCCTCTACTGGTGCTTCAACTGGAGCCTCTTCAACTGAAACGACTTCTTCTTGAGGTTGTTCTTCAATAACTGGTGCTTCTTCAGCAACTGGTTTAGCTAGTGTTTCTTCGCTATTTTGCTCTTCTAAGGCCTTTTGAGCCTCTTCTTCAGCTCTTCTTGCTTCTTCTTCAGCAGCAAGACGCGCAGCCTCTTCTTCGGCGGCTTTTTTAGCAGCTTCTTCAGCAAGTCTAATTTCCTCAAGAGCTTTTTGTGCTGCTTCTTCAACAGCTTTTTTAATTTCTTCTTCCTTACGGCGAGCCTCTTCTTTTTCTCTTTCAATCTTAGCGAGTTGTTCTGCCTTGATTTCGGCTTTCTCTTCTTGAGCAGCCTTAATAATCTCGTCGCGTTTACGATTTAAGATATCTTGCTCTTCTTTACGAAGTGCTGCTAATTGCTCTTCAAGCTCTTTTGCTTCTTGAATATTTCTTTCTTCAATATATTTCTCAATAAGTTTTTCCCACTTACTAAGTTGTCTTCTGATACGTCTTAAAAGAAGATCCACTTCATTAATGTGTTTCTTTGTGTTTTTCTTGAGTTCAATTTCTTCTTTGAAGTATTCTTTTTCAACCTTGTTTGGTTTTGGAGGAATCTTATTGGATATTTGAGCATTTAAGTATTCAGTGTATTTTTCATCAACACGAACAAACTCAATTGGTCCTTTAATTAAATCTCCATATGTGAAAATTTCATCATCACAAGATGGAAGTAGTTTTGGTTTATATACCTTGTTGGATTTTTTATAAATCTTGGATTTTTCAGTATCTTCTAAAGACAAAAGATTTGAGGCAAGAATATAGTTCAAGCCTCTTCTTTCCTTTTCATTGAACTCTTGATAATGGGAATCTAAAGAGTATTCGACACCTAATGAAGAGAACTTTTCAAGGAAAAGGAATGTCTCATAACATTTATGATAAAGCGGGTTTTTTCTAATAATATTTGTCTGAAGGATTGGCTTACGAACATTCTTTTCTGTTTTAAGCTCTTTCATGAATGGAGAATTATAGAAATAGTTAACATATCTACGCATTTCTTCGACACGTTTAACAAATTCTCGACCAATCTTTGATTGAGCGTCTTCGTTAGCTTTTTTCTTAGTAACTTTTGTTTCAATAGTTACTTCTTCACCATCAACGATTGATTTGTTTTTGATGTATAAAATGTCTTTGGTGTCAAAGTTAACAGTTGTACGAATAAATTCGTAACGTTTTTCAACAAACAAAACAAGACGACGAATGAATGTAGCGATAAACCTATTCTCGTAAGTGTGGATTTCTTCCTTATGGAATTGGGATAAAATCTTTGCTGGAATAACGTTACCTTCTTCATCAATATCTTTAACGTATTGAGAGTGACTGGACAAGTGTTGAATAGATTCGTAGTTAATCTTTTTAGCAAGTTCAACAGGGGTTAATTCACCTTCAGTCTTTGTAACTTCTAAAGGATTGTTAACAATTAAACCAAGTTCATAAACACAGTTTTCAATAGCCTTAACCCATTCATCATTAAAGAAAGAAGATCCCTTCATTCTTAAACGAAGATAGGAATTTTGGCCATTAAAAAGGTCTTCATTCACATTCTTAAAGTATGGATCTTTTATAGACCCCATCTTATCAACATAACGTGAATAAAGACTCTTTTTTGCCATTTTTAATAACTAGTTATTCTTAAGTAAGTTTGCAATGTAATTTTGTGATTTTGGGAATTTTCCTTTTCCGAAGAGCTTATCGAGGTAATTGCTTAATTCATTAAGTTCATCTTTAAGGAATGCAATGTTAAGAGATTCGAATTTCTTCAAAATCTTATTTGCGAATATAAAGTCGAATGCTTCAGCTTCTGTACCACCACAAGCGATGTAAGTTGGAACGAATGCATCGAGTTGTTTTAAGATACGGTTACCAAATGCGAGCTTGAATTTACGAATGACGAAGTTATCAAGATCTTCAAACTTCTTAGACATTTGCTCGGAGATCTGGAATTGTTGTTGAGCTTCGGCGAACAATTGTTCCATTTGTGAATATGGAATTGAGAGAGGTTCTTGGTTCTCTGCTTCAAATGGACGACCTTTATCTTCGAAGAATAATGAGATAGCACGGTCGTAAACTTTATCAGAGATAGTGAATGTTGAGTCGTCGTTATTCGCTGTACCGAAGAAGATGATGTTTTGAGGAATCAAAAGTTTACCTTCACTTAAGTGCTTTGGATCGTTTTCATCGGTACTTGGAATAAGGTCGATAAGCCAACTATCTTTATCTCTCATTTCCATGACGGATAAAAATTCTGCGAAGTAGTATTCAATACGAGCTAAGTTCATTTCATCGAGGACGATGACATTTAAGTCTTTTCTGTATGTTGCAACATATAAGGCTTTTAAGAACTCAGATTCGTTAAATTTCTTAGTAAATTCGTTGTAGTAACCTAAGAGTTCTGATCTATCTTTCCATGATGGCTGGACAGGAATGATAGAAGAGTCAAATGAGAAGAATTTACCTAAAGCATATGCTAAGGATGTTTTACCTGTACCAGAGATACCTTCTAAGATGATAAGTTTAGAAGTAGCCATACCTGAGAAGACTTGTCTAACAATATCAATTGTGTAGTAAAGTCCTAACTTACTAGCAGCGAAGTTCCTAAATGAGTTACAAAGTTCTTCGAGAGATAAATCTTCCTTCGGAAGAATTGTGGTATCTCTTCCTTTATAAGCATTATCAACTGAAGTGAGTTTTGGGAAACGAGAATTAATCTCATCAAGTGTTTCTTGAGCTTGTTTATCAGCAGGTTTGAAACCCATATAAGCTGTTTTTAAGTTAAGAATCTTGTCTTTCTCAATTGATTGGGTGTAAAGGTCATAATTAAGACGTTCAACCTGTCTACGAAGTTCGTCTTTATCAAGTTCTTTTTTAACAAAACGGACGTATTTACGAATGAGGATAAATAGTCCAAACACGAGGGCGCCCACGAGCGCGATAAAGAAAAGGAGGAATATTACAAAAAAGAGCCAACCGGCGAATCGGAACTCACCACTATGTTGGACTAAAATAGAATGGTAATTTCTAAAGTTTTCTCCGACATCAGTCCAAGGTGAAATAATTCCTTTGTAGAAGAAATCACCTAGATCTCTAAAAAATGCTTTTAACATTTCTGCTAAGTATGCGAAATATGCAGCCATATACTATATCTCCCTTTCGATTTTGAATGCTAAATCTGCGTTGAATGTAGCTTTCATAGTGAAATTAACACTATCTAAGTCCCAACCCTCTAAATATACACACACGATCACCTCTTTAGGTGTGTCCATGTGTACAGGAAAATGGAACTTTGGATTATTCCTAAAGTCATCAAGACTATAGGAATTCTCCTTTTCAATTATAAAGCCATTTTCAATAGATTTATCTAAATTAAAAGTTTTTACTCCTTTTTTATGACGAGCATTGAAGGCGCTATTAACGTCTTCTGGATGAGTGAAGTCGGAGTCCTGAGCCAAAGGCTCATCGTAGACAGGGACTCCGCTCACTTCACCATAAACTCTTTCATACCAATCAGAGGTATTTTCTTTAAGATAAGAATCGTAATATTGATCAACAGAGTTATCTAGAAGACCACCTAATAAGGTTTCTTCTTCTTTGTTTGGATCAACTACGGCATAAGAATATTCTTCTCCGTCTTTTATTAAGACACTGAAACGCATAGCCTTTGCGACGTTATTTAAACGATTAAACAACTTCTCGCGTAATACTTCTTCGTTAAGTTCGTCTTTATCTAAATCAAGTTCATCAAGACGGACGTAGCGTAGGTTTTTAGCTTCTTCTTGATATTTAACAGGATCCGCTAAGTAATTTCCTCTAAACTCCTTGAAGAAACTTACAAGCTCATCTGCGTATAAAGAATTATATTCTTCGTTTGCTTCGATAACAGTCTTGTCAGGATCAATAGTAACATAGACGTCATCATCAGCTAATAAATAGTATTTTTGAGTAAAGTAACCATAACCCTCTTCCACTGCTCTATAAGAGACAAAGTGTTCTGTTTCAGAGCAATTTGATTCGTCATAAAAGATAGGACGATCATTTTTTTGATCTTTCCATAAGGAAGAGTGAGCGCTGGTGAGAGGCATAAAGAGTCCATTGGAATCTTTATCGACGTGGTAAATGTGTTCAACAAAACCATCGTCTCTAGATTCCGAGATCTTTAAATCTCTGTCAGTATCTATAGTTATGTTAATACTATTAACGTTTAATCTTCTGCTTGCGGCAAACCATGCCACAGACATTGATACTGATGCCACCGCCAATGTAATCACTCCGATATACATAGTGAGGATCAGCTTATTTTTTTTCATTAAATTCTATCAATTTCAAATTTTAGACCAAGGTTAAATCTATAACCTGCTTTTTGGTCAATCATAGAATGATCCCAACCTTCAACGAAAATAGTTACAGTTGTATAACCAACTTTACTTTCTGTTGAAGTTTGAGCAACATAAATTCCATTACCATTAGTTTCATCATGATATAGTTCACCATTTGGACGAACACTTGGTTTAACTTTGCCTAGTCCAGCATGTTCTTGTACCTTTGGTACAGCAGCATCGATATCTGGAACTTGAACGCCAGGATAATGCTTACCATAGAATGTTGTTGGCTCTGACGTGTCTTCAACATCGTTTACGTTATCAAGAACATCATAGTCGCTTGCTGGTAAAGATGAGTATTGAACTTCATTTTCAAATTCACCATAGCAATATTCTTTTCCAAAAGAATCATAATCATAATAATCATTTGGGCTAAGCGAAAGAAGTCCACCAACTTTTGTTTCACCAACAGCGTTTCTTTCATCGGATGGTTGCATTAAGAACTTGTTAGCGCCATCAACGAATAGTCTAACAGTACTTTCAGCGTCATTTTCAGCTTCAACAACTGAATCTGTTAACCAAATCTTCTTATTTGCGACATATTGAGAAGTTTCATCCATGATTCTAAAAGCTAATGGAAGACGGACGTAGTGATCTGTTTCCGCTTCTGTATCAAATGCAACTTCAGAATATTCTGGGGCTCTATATAACTTTAATTCGCTATCATCGTCATATGCTCTAGAACCAGTAGTAACAGGTTTAAGATAATTAACTGCATATGAAGTAGATTCTAAATAGAAATAGATTGCCTCAACAGAGAAACCACTTCTGGATTTTGCCCAAACAATTGAGTTTGTGGTTGACCCGTCGGTTGCGTCTTCTCTTTCGAGGTTGTACTCAGTGAGTTTTTCGGTTGTAAAGACGCCGCCGTTGTCTACGAGTCCAATGTTCATTAAAGCTGAACTTGAGACTGTAGTACCGATATAAGACATCGTTACGTTACGAGAATACGCATACCACGCTAAAGTACCAGCAGTGGAACCAAGAAGTCCTATGGTAATTATTCCTGCTAGTAAACCAAGGCGTAATGAAAGTTTTTTCTCTTTATTCATAATAAATATAAATCAACTATATAATGTGAAATTTTAATTATTAATAATTAGTCTTCTAAGAATGAAGTTTTTGGGGTATTTAATTTAAGACCGAAATGAATGGTTGAACCATTGCCTTTATCAGCATCCCAAATTGCACTTGCGGCGTTTGTGCCAAATGCGACCTTATGCCAACCTTCTAACCAAACAGTAACAGTGATTCTGACAAGATCACTTGCAGATGTTGAGAAGAGAGCTTGTGAGTTGCTGATTAAGCTATCTGCACCAGTAGTGACTTGATATGCATCTTCAGTACCATATACTAAATCTTGATTATAGTTTTCTTCCCATTGATAGCCACCAACTTTGTCGTCAGCACCAGATCTGTCAAGATCTAAGTTGCCAAATAATGGACATGCTTGACCAGTAATTGCGGTTGGTGAAATAAGGTATTTTGAACCACCAGCAATATCAAGGTGAACTCTTAATGCACTACCGATGTCTGTTTTGCCTTCTGTAATAGCTTGAAGGACAAAATCTTCAAGATAAACGTTGACTGCTTTTTGTACATATTCGCCATTTTCTAACTTTAAGGCTTTTACATACATATTAAATTGATAATAATCAACATTGACTGTAGCTTCATCCCATTGAGAAGGATCGGCAACACCAGCGTGTGGGTGCTTACGGGCTTTAGTTGGTAATTCTAATTCATTACCTAAATCACCAAAGGTGACTGGGTGTAATTTAGAGGTTGCAGAACCGAAATAGAGATCTCTATCCCAATCTGTTCCGTTTGTACTAATTTGGAGAACTCCGCCATCAGCGGTTGTAACTCCCATGTAAGATGCGGATACTTTGGTGTTGTATTGATACCATGCGACAGCACCACTGAGTCCGCCTATAACCGATAATCCCATTGCAGAAGCAAAAACTGGGATTAATAACTTTTTATTAATTTTCATAAGCGTTTATTTCCACTCCTAATTTAATTGATGCACCACGAAGGGTGTCTGCGTCACCACTAGATTGGAATCCTTCCAACCAGGTAACGATTGTGTACTTTCTATAGTCATTTGGTTGTAGTTCAAGACATTTTTCTGACATGATCTCAGTTGAAGATTTAAACATTGTTGCATAACCTTCAAATGGGAAGTCTGCAGTTGCGTCTGCCTCATTGACTGATACAGGAGCTCTATAATCAGGATTTCCATTTTCATCAAAGTGAGGAACTTGCAATCTTTTTGCATAGATATTAGGTTCTCCGTCCCTATAAACCATAACCCTAAATGAATCTTCTAGTGTTTGGCCATTGCTTGTAGCGACTATATCTTTAATTTGTAAAGAAAAATCATACGTAGCAGGATCGAGGCCGACATTCTTAATGAAGAAAGTGTATTTAAGGAATTCAGTAAACTTCTTTCCAGCGGCATTAGTTCTAACGCCTAATGTGTAATCATTTTCTTCATTGTCGATAACCTCGTTGCCAAGAGATTTCAACTTAGCGTATGTAATCTCTTGAAAACCAGGAACTTCACCAACTCTTAAGAATGATGAACGATTTTCGAAACTAGATCTTTCGGAAAGTGTTAATTCTGCGTTCTTTGATTCCAAAGCGACTGTAAATGAACCAACACGATGTCCTAAGAAAGCGGCAATACTGAAAGTAGCAACACCGGTGACACCAATGCCACCAATTATAGCTGCCCACATTCTTCTTTTGCGTTTTCTAACATATTCTAGTTCGTACATAAGGTTTTTTGACTATTGAAAGTCGTGTTTTGTCCCAATGAGAACTTAAAATGCCAGCTTGCCTATCATCCTAACAACGGCATTTCGTTGTCCTCTTAAGGCAGCTGGCTATCTATTTCTAGACCCTATAGTTTTGCGCCACTACATCGCTGTAGTTTTGCTTTTATCTTGCCTGTATATTACAACACCCCATATAGCAAGTCAATACTTTTTAGTAAAAAAGGATCCGAGATAAATCTCAGACCCTAATTTTTAATACCTAATAAATATTATGCAGCAATGTCTTTTGCTTCGAAGTAAAGGTTAGCAACGACTGTTTGGAAGTCTGCTGCGGCACGGTTAATGATTTCTGGATCGGTGCCTTCGAACCAACAAACGACTTTGTAATTTAATGAAACTTTAGAATCTACTGCATCGTTGTGATCAAAGAATCCTAAGTAATCATTACGAGCTTCATAAGCGGATATTGCTTGTGGAGTGGTTGGTAATGCATCAGCATAAGCGGAGTCAATTAAATCCTTATCAGCGGTAGCATAGTTAACACCACCAAATGGTTCGGTTGCGGCTAAAACAGCTGTTCTGTCATTAATATAATGACAATGTTCTGCTTCTTGTAAATCTGCTAAAACTTTAGTCTTACCATCTGCTTCTTGAGCAACAAATGCCATTCTGAATCCTTTTGCTGTCTTTGCTGCTGAGTTATCGCTTGTAGCAAAGTTGGTGTGTGATGCAGTATTATCCATTAATAATGCAATATCATTATTTGAACCAAGTGTAATTGTAAATTTAATATTGAATGTAACAGCAGTATAAACATTCTTAATGGCTGAACCAGAACCTGTAGTACCTCTTTTTAAAAGTGCTTCGGTTGCGCTAGCTAATGCGATTTCACCTTTTTCGCCAGCAGCAATTGCTGAACCACTTTCATTTGGTGTATAGATTTTTTGATTCTTGTGGTCAAATGAACCATCAGTAAGTCTTCCTTCAAAGGAAACAACGTTACCTGTAGCGGTAGTTCCAATACCACCAGTGACTTCAACCTCTAATGCAGAGGTTGTTTTAACGACTGTGTATGAGCCAGCATTAAAGTTGACAGTTCTTTGAGCGGTGAACCATGCAACTGCGCCTGTAACTGAGGCAGCGACTGAAAAAGCGATCATAGCCAATGCCGGGATAATAATTCTAGATTTTTTCATAATATATATTTTTCTCCTTATAATGACAAAAATCATTCAAATGTGTTAATATTCTAATTTGAATGGATGATAGATTGATGCACCATCTGTCATTTACAAGAGTTTGGGACGAATCTCGTAACTTCTTTAAAGTGCACATTTATTATATTGGATTTTCAAAAATTTTTGCAAGAAAAAGTTTAATATTTACAAAGTAAATAAAAAGACCACATTTTGTGATCTTGTGGTCTATTTATTGATTATTTTTTAGCTGACGTTTATGTTCATACATCGCTTTATCAGCACGTTTGAATACGTCGTCAACACTCTTGTCAATCTCTGGATTATATGTTGAGAAACCAACAGCGGCAGAAATATTCTCGCCGTCATGAACGTCAATAGTTTTGCTGGTCTTTTTCTTAAGTTCTTCTACAAGTTTATCAACTCGTAAGTAGTCTTTACTTCTAGAAATAACAACAAACTCATCTCCACCAACACGGTAAACTGGTGAGAACTTGAATGTCTCACATATTAATTCAGCAAGTTTAATAAGAGCAATATCACCCGTGTCGTGCCCGTATGTATCATTAGTATCCTTTAAATAGTTAAGATCAATCATTACAACTGCAAAGTTAGTGTACTCACCATTCTTAATCATTTCGTTGATACGATTAACTTCAGCATTATAAGAGACTTTATTTTTAACACCTGTAAGTCCATCTTGGTTCGCAAGCATTTCCATTTTCTTAGTTTCTTCCTTAGAAGTAATAAGCAAACGATTAGTTTCAATAAGTTCATTAAACCTAACATAGACATCATTTTCCATTATCTTAAGAGAGTCTGCTAAGTCTTGAATTTCATCGCCTGTATTAATATCAAATTTTTCAAATTGCTCGTGATTTTCCTTTGGATTAAAGGAATTATAAGAGTTGGTTAGCTTAATTAATTTGCGAAGCGGACGAATCATCCAAAAACCGGCCCACGCAACACCAGCAACACCTAAAGCCAGCAATGTTGCTGCAAGATATATTGTTAAACGAATAATACTATTTGCTTGATGCCCTCGAACAAGATTCATCTGAATATCAACCATCGCATAAGCTACAATATCATCTCCATCCATAATTGGAGCGCCTGCAACAATTAATCTTCCATATCTGTCTGTCTTAGTTATGGTTGGAGTAAACCCTCCCTTTGGATTTTTTAGAACATTTTCGTTATGAATTGGATCAATTTGCCCAGGATGGCATTGGGTTGCAGCTCTTTCATCTGTGTCACAAATATAAACAACGCATTGCTCATTAAAATCAATATATTGTAAGTAGATACAATCGACAAATTCTGAATTAGTCGCACCAAAATCCTTTAAGAATTTGCGAGTATATTCAAAATAAGATTTGTAATTTTCATCTTCTTTTAACTTATCAAATTGGGCAAGATAAGTTTTTAGTTCTTCTTCCGAACTTTCTTCAGCGCGTGGTTTTGTAGGAGATTCTTTGTAAATCTTATCTATTTCTGTCTTTAAATATTTTATTTTTTCTACCTTTTCAGTTTCTTCAAGAACTTGAGCGGTTGACTCAGCAATATCACTAGCAATATTTGAATAAGTTTCTTTGCTTAATTTTGCCACCATTATTGAGTAATAAGAAATTGCAACAGTCATAATAATTGCTGCTAAAATAGCAATCATAGTGATTACTTTAAATCTAATCGAAAATCGATGTTTTCTTTTTTCTTTACTCATAATAAATAAAAAGTGTTACGACAATGTACGCAACACTATAGGAATGTTTGGATAGTAAGTGCAACTGGCTACCCACTACTTTAAGGGCCCTATAGCTTTGCGTCGCCAGATTACTCTGGGTTTGCCGTAATATATTTTATAACTATTATGTTATAGATGTGTAGAAAAAAATGAGATAAACGTAGTTTATAAAATTAACTATTTTGATGTAG
>JAFXWB010000040.1 GCA_017534425.1 Bacilli bacterium | reverse complement strand
TTATGATTCAAGTGATGTTTATTTCCATAAAGAATCATTCCTTTTAGATGAAAAGTTTAATCCAACCAAGATTGCAGGTGTCCCACCAGATTACTTTAGTAAAGATGGTCAAAGATGGGATAATCCAATTTGGAATTGGGACTATTTATATCATCACGAATTTAAGGCTATGATGGACCGCCTTGCATATGCTGCAGATATGTACGATATTGTTCGTCTAGACCACTTTAGAGCGTTTGATTCATATTGGCAGATTAATCCATCTTGCCCAACAGCAGTTGATGGAGAATGGAAATTCCCAGATGGCTATGGTTTCTTCAATAAACTTTATGAAAAATATCCTAAGATTAATCTTATTGTTGAAGATTTAGGTGATCTTAGACCTGAAGTTTTAGTGCTTAGAGATCACTTTAAACTTCCAGGAATGAGAGAACTTGAATTCACCATTCTAGATGATGAATTGAACGATAAACACTTAGAAGTTGAAAATATGATTTATTATACTTCAACTCACGATAACGAAACTCTTTTAGAGTGGACCACAAAATTAAATAAAAAGACCAAAGAACAACTTGAATTTAGAATGAAAGCACTTGGTATGAAAGGTAGAAACTTAACTGAGAAGTTAGTTAGATATGCCTTAAATAGAAAAGAAAAATTGGTGGTTATTGCAGTTCAAGACATACTTTGCATGAATAAAACACATCGTATGAATGAACCAGGTCTTGTTAACGAAGTTAACTGGACATTTAAATTAACGGATTTTGATAAACTTGAAAAGGCATTGAAACGTTTCTTCTAATATGGAGAAAATCCAAGGTAATTTAGTAATTCACTATCATTCCGAAAAGGCCGACTATAATGGTTGGTCTATTTGGTTATGGGAGTTTCCACAAAGAGTTGGAAAACAATTTGAATTTGAAGGAAGAGATTCCTTTGGAATCTTTGCATCAATTCCTTTATCGAATTGGACTAAAAATGCTATTTATAATAACCTTGGAATGATTATCAAATCCACTAAGTCTTGGGATAAAAAAGATGGTTCTGATAAGATTATCAAATTCTATAAGATGGAGCCTGATGAAAAAGGTGACTATCATGTCTATGTTTTACAAGGTGATGATGATCTTTATAGGAATGAAAAACTAGAAAGAATTCAGACCTTTGATTTCGCTAATTTTATTGACTTTAGAACAGTCTCAGTTAAGTCATATGATTCCTTCACAGAATATCGCATTTTTGATGATGGAAATTTGGTAGTTGAGAAGAAACTTTCTGAGCCTAAAAATGAGTTTAAAATTGAACTCGAAAAAGATGTTAATTTAGACCACGATTATAAGGTTGAAATTAAGCTAAAAAAGAATGGAAATTTGGTGCATCGTCGTATTCGTTTTGCTGGCCTTTATAAGTTAGAAAAATTCAAAGAAAAGTATCATTACGATGGCGAATTAGGCGCCATTTGTGAAGGTAATTCCACAACATTTAAAGTGTGGACTCCGGTCTCTAGAAAAGTAGTTTTAAGAGTGTATAAAAGTGGCACTCCAACTGAATTAGATGAGGAAAAAGGTAATGACGAAATTTATCTAGAAGAAGATATGAAAAAAGCGGAAAATGGTGTGTTTTCCGTAAAAATCCCTATGAATTTGCATGGTTTTTACTATACATATGTTGTTTGGAATGATGTGTATAAAGCAAGAGAAGTTGTTGATATTTATGCTAAGTCAGCAGGCATTAACGGCATGCGCGGAATGGTTGTTGATTTTAACAAAATTGATGACTCCGATTTATCCAAAATTGAAATTCATCCATATAGTCCAAGACAACTTACAGTTTACGAGACTCACATCACTGATTTGACCTCCTCAAAAACATGGTCAGATGATAAGAAAAATCGTAAGCTAGAAAAGACATTTTTGGGAGCCTGTTTGGAGGGCACAAAATATAGTGAAAATGGGCGCTCAGTTTCGACTGGTTTTGATCATATAAAAGAACTCGGTGTAAATGCTGTTCAATTACTTCCAATTTTTGATCAGGTAAATGATGAATCTCATCTTCTTTTTAACTGGGGATATAACCCATTGAATTACAATGTTTTAGAAGGAGGATATTCGACCGATCCTTATAATGGAGAAGTTCGTATCCAAGAATTTAAACAATTAGTCAAAAAATATCATGATGCTGGAATTAATATCATCATGGATGTTGTTTATAATCATGTCTATGCAGCGGTTGGTTCAAACTTTGATGTTTTGATGCCTGGTTATTATTTCAGATATGCCAAGATGAGAGTCTTATCTAATGCATCCGGTTGTGGAAATGAAACTGCATCTGATATGCCAATGTTTAGAAAGTTCATGATTGACTCAGTTCTTTTCTTTGCAAAGGAATATAAAATTGGTGGATTTAGATTTGACTTAATGGCAATCCATGATATCGAGACAATGAATTTACTCGCAAAAGCACTTCATAATTACAACAAGAATATTGTCATTTATGGTGAACCATGGGCTGCAGATAATTCAATGCTTCCAAGTGAGAAGGCTGCTCATAAAGGAAATGCAAATAAATTTGTTGGTTATGGTTTCTTCTCAGATTCAATGAGAGATTCTTTAATTTGTACAACAAAAGACTTACGACATGCTGGTTGGTGTATCAACTCAGTTTCAAGTAGTGATGATGACCAACGTCGCATTGTAGAAGGCATAAAAGGTACTGCCGGTAACGTTATTGATCCAAATAAAGTTTTAAACTACGCTTCTTGCCACGATAATCGAACTTTGTTCGATAGGGTAAAATTTGATGGTATAACTGATGAAAAACTCGCAAAACGTGTATCAATGCTCGCAAATTCGATAGTTTTAACATCAAATGGAATTAGCTTTATTTTGGCGGGTGAAGAGTTCTATCGAAGTAAAGGTGGATCAGATAATTCCTATAACTTGCCTTTCTCTGTTAACGAACTTGATTACTCACTTAAACTCCAAAATTTAGATACATTCAAAAACTACCAAAAGTTAATTCACCTTAAACAAACCGTTTTTGATTTACAACTCGGTATTGAGCTTAACCTTCTTCTTCAAGTCGACACATCTCGACCAAATGTTTTGAGTTACGAGTTAGATGAAGGAGAAAGCGGAAGAAAATATAAAGTTTACCATGTTAACGGATATAGAACTGGTCCAGTGGTGGTTAATTTAATGGGTTACAAGTTATATCTAGACACAATTAATCCTCATAAAGAATTATCTAATTCAACAGCTCTAATTCCTTACGAAACACTTATTGTATATAAATAATTGATATTTATTGAAATTTTCCTTACTTTAAATATAATATTATTCGCTGCCCTCGTAGCTCAGGTGGATAGAGCAACTGCCTTCTAAGCAGTGGGTCAAACGTTCGAGTCGTTCCGAGGGCGCCATTTTGCAAAGATACACGGTATTGCCGTGTTTTCTTTTTATGAAAAGAGTAATATGTTATTTAGGTATGAATATAGAACGTGAAATATTTGCGAGTTATCGTCCAATAAATGACAAACTTATCGCTTATGGGTTTGATTGTTTTAAAGATATTTTTACTTATAGCAAAGATTTTCATAATGATGAATTTAAAGCTTTAATCACTATAGATGAACATGGTGTTTTATCAGGAAAAGTTATCGAAAAGGCATTTAATGAAGAATATACACAAATCCATAACGATTATTATAAAGGTGGTTTTATTGCTTCAATTAGAGAAGACTATCAAGATATACTTCTTGATATAAGAGATAAATGCTTCAAAAAAGAAATATTTGTTTCTAATCAAGCCAATAGATTAACAAAGTTAATAGAGGAAAGATATCACGAATTACCAGACTTTCCTTTCGCAGATCCACATATCGTAAATTATGGTGTTTTCCGTTATCACGGCAATCAAAAATGGTATGGATTAATAATGAATGTCAGCAAATCAGTTTTTGGTCACTTTAATAAAGAAGAATCTGTTGATGTTATCAATGTCAGAATTGATGAAGAAAATAGAGAAGAAATATTAAAGAACAAAAACATTTATCCTTCCTATCATATGAATAAACAAAAATGGGTATCAATCATCCTTGATGATACATATTCCGATGACAAAGTAATGGAATATATTGATTATTCAAGAAACTTTATGATTGGTAAAACCACAAGAAAAAATAATGAGCGATTATATTTTATCCAACCTTGTAATCCTAAATTTTATGATTTAGAAGCCGCATTTATAAGAGATAATGGCGTGACTGGTTGGAAACAATCTCGAAAAGTTAATATTGGCGATATTTGCTATATGTATGTCGCTAATCCTATTGGTGCGATTAAATATAAATGCGAAGTAGTTGAAACTGATATTCCTTTTGAATATAAATCCAAAGAAGTTTCCATGAGTAAATTAATGAAAATAAAACTCCTTCAAAAAGTAGATAATAACGATATTAATTTTAAATACTTAAAAACCCTTGGAATATCTCTTATAAGAGGACCTGTTTCAATAGATGAAAAAGTGGCAAAAGAGATTGATAAAAAGATTTAATAGATAATATTTGCTATTAAACCTTCAATAATCACCTAATTAAATTGACTCTAAACCATAAGGGCATGCAAAAAACACCTAGGGTATACAAAAACTAGGCTAGGGTATGCAGTGTATCTAAATTGGTAAACGGAAGCATCTTAAGAAAAAAGCAGTGCGATTTCACTATTGCACCGTATTTTATTCTTTTATTAATATATAACGCGCACTTACATATGTTAGAAAATTATGCGTTTTTCTCCATAAATTTTAAAAAATTACCGTAAATTTACGAGAAAATTCGTATAATATGCTTACTATGTGCTTTAGAAGAAAAAATAAAGAAACTCCTCAAATAAACTCTAAATTTAAAGTTGGAGATTATGTTGATTTTTATTATAAAGATGACGTTTATTTTGGACATATTTCTAACATTTATCTTGATAGTGACAATGTAGTAAACTATGATATTGATATTGCGGGCCAATGTCCTGCAACATTAAGTGAAATTAAAGAGTCAAAAGTCATTAGAATTCATGAACGAAAATAACGAAAAGAAGATTAATTGGAAGCCATACATTATTGCTGGGATAATTTCATTATTGTTTGGTCTTGGCATCTTTTTTCTTTTCCGTTTTGCATTCAAATTTGCTTATTTTGATAGTACAGCTTTTGCCGCTCTTATTTTAGTGTCTTCTGCTGGATTAATTTGGATTTCGAGAGAAGGATTTTTTGACTTTGCGTCCTATGGTTTTAGGCAGTTCGGAAATGCTCTTTTCTCCAAAAAACCTAATGAATATAATGACTTTGCAACGTACAAAAATTACAAGCAAGAAACCCGCATAAATAGGTCAAAATATTACCTTTCTATGCTCATTGTAGGCGGTTTATTTTTGATCGTTACAATTATACTTTTTATCATTTATAAGCTTTAGCTTAAAAATCCATAACTTGACACACAGACACATATATGTATAATATACGTAATTTTTTATACGAATAGGAGGTAAAACTTGTATGAAGAAGAAAAGATTTATGAAGTTGTTAGCTATGGCATCATGCGTGACGCTTCTAACTGGCTGTGAATCTGAAGCATTATTTGGTCTTGGAAAATACTGGAACCAATTTGCGGATTGGGGAAGCGGACTCCTAGAAAAACTCGGACTTAAAGACAAAGAACAAAAAGACGAAAAAGAATCTGAAGACAAACATAGCGGCGAAGGTGAGCAAGGCGGCGAACAAGGCGGCGAACAAGGCGGCGAAGGTGAAGGCGGCGAAGGCGAAGGTGGCGGAGAAGTTACTCCAGTTTTAGATCCATCTATTACTGTTGCCGGACTTCCAGAAGATTTATTTATTGGTGATCAATTGGATTTAGATGACTACGTTACATTAGAAAACGCATCTGAATATACAGTTGAATTAGCACCAGAATCTGATGAAATTGCTGAAATTGAAGGGCACGTAATTACTGCTACTGGTGAAGGAGATCTTGTACTTACTCTTACTGCAGGAACAGCAAGTGAAGAATGCAGTCTTAAGGTTTACAGTTTCCTTAGATCTTTTTACTACTATAGTTTCAAAGACGTAGGTAAACATTATACTGTTTATGGCTATGACTACACCGAAAATGAAGAAACTGGTGAAGAAGAAGACTACCTTTCAACTATCATTTATCATAGTGATAACTATGTTTATCAAGAAAATTATGATGAAGATGGAGCTATGGAAGGAAATCAAGGATTGCTTATGTTTGATGGTGCTTATTCATATGAATTTGAACTATCCGAAAACGCAACAACTGGTGAACCTGAAGCAACATTAGTTGAGAAATATCCGGTTTCAGTTCTTAATAACTGGAATCCAGAATTTGATGCTCAATATTACTTCTCTTACGCAGAAGTTGAATGGTCCGCTCAATATGGTGAATCACTTGTTTTAAGTGGTAATCCTGCAATTTACTTTGCACAAGAAGTTTTATTCACAGGTACTCTCCAGGATAATTCCGGAAATAAGTATAATGCTTCTAAAATTGAATTAGGCGCAGCTAATATTTCTGACGATGAAAATGAACCTGAATATGTATTTTATGGTTCATGCTATATCTCACCTAGTGGTAGTGATGAAGTTTACTGGTTCCTTGATTTTGAGTTCGATTTAGAAAATTATGGACTTGAATTCTTAGAAGAATATTGTGTTCCAGAAAATGCACCAGTTGAAACTGATTATTATGCTGATTATTTTGAAGGCCATGTAATTTCTGATTATTTCTTATCACCTGCCTCAACATCTGTTTTTGGTTCAAGTGGTTATGTTCAATTCAGTGCTGCCGTATATGATTCAGAAGGTCAAGTTGTTGCTCAACCAGCTAACTCATTTATGAATCAATACTATAAAGCAAATTTACCTGTTTTAAGTGGTCAAATGTTCTATGGCGAAAATAGCATGTGGAATGTTGATCCTTCAACTAAAGAATTTGTTAATGGTTATATTAATACTGAAAATGGCGTATTCTTTGCTGTTGCAGTAGATGATGAAGAAAACCCAACTTATGTTGAACCTGTTTCAGACTTACAATCAGCATGGAATTCTGACTTAGGATTCCCGGGCTTATTTGTTGAAGATAACTGGGAGAATAGTATTGATACTGTTGCAGTAGATGATGAAGAAAATCCAACAATGCATCAATTCGCATTTAATGATGGAAAATATAACACCTTATTCGCTTGTTTGATGAACGGAATTGGTGGTGGAGAAATCTTAACTTATTTGGATTTCATTGATGAGTTATTTGGCGGACTCGATTTATTAGAATATTTCACATCTTCATTAATAATTGCTCCATCTATGGGAATTGCTCAATTTAATTTCTCACTCAATTCCTCAGTATTTGGTCAATATTCTGTTTCTGGATATACATATAAAATATCTGTTCAATTTGCTGCTGATCCATCTGTTGCATCATCTGTTAATGCTTTTGAAACAGCTGTTGCTCCATATTGTGTAGCTGCATAAACAAAAAATATTCTATTTATTTTAAGGGCATGCTTCGCATGTCCTTTTTTTATTTATAATTTAAACCAATCCTAATAATGAATTTTTCTTTTTTAAGAAAGTTTGGCAATTATATATTGCTTTATACACGCAAATAGTGTATTATTTGAAAAACTTTTCGTATGAAATACGAGAAGAAAGGAGGAAAAAGATATGCTAAAAGTTGGATTACTCTGCGGTGTAATTGTAACCATGTCAGCAACTGGTCTTAAAGCTAATCTCTCCAAGAAAGAATTTGAATCAAAACCAATTGATGCCCAATTCATTCTTGAGTTAGAAGATGACATTGATACCATCTCTGCTGATAAAGCAATCAAACAACAAAATGCTGTATTCCAAAAAATTAAAAACAGCATTAACACAAACGCTACTCAAGATAAAAACTTCACAATCTTGAATAACGCTGTGGTTGTCTCTGCTAACAAAGAAGATATCAGTGAACTTAGAAAGATTCCTGGTGTCAAACATGTTACAGAAAACGGAACTCACATTGTCAAAAAGTCCCAAGGCTCATTTATTTCTCTAGACAATTCAAGAAAGAATCGTTCTGGCGAAATGGAAGAAAATGCTTCTGCGGAAACAATGCATAAACCTGAAGGAACTAATGAAGGTGAGGGAACATTAATAGCTGTTCTAGACAATGAATTTTATTTCAGAGGTTCTCACAAAGATCCTGAAACTAGTGAAAATGTCTCAGCTTACTACCATGAAACATTTAAGTCTTTACCTGCCGGAACAAAAACACGTTTAACGTTTACGATGGTAAGTAATAATTTAAAAAATACTCATGCTAGAAGTTATGCTCCTGGTCTTGGAGGATATGTTAATAGTCCAGGCAAAGAAGGATCAATGTATTTCAATAGTAAGGTTCCATTCTACTTTGACTATGCTGGCGACTCCTATGATGGCAACTCCAATAGTGCAACACCAGACTTCAACGTTGAATCAACTATTCAACTTCACGGTTCGCACGTTGCTTCCATTGCAACAGGAAATGCTGATAACTACAAAGGTATTGCTCCAAAAGCCCAATTATGTGCCATGAAAGTCTTTGCAGACATCAATGACACTCCTGCAAGTGAAGCAGCAAATATGGGTGATTATGGTAGATTTAGTGAAGTAGCCTTTATCGAAGCCCTTGAAGATTGTGTAACTATTGGCGTTGATGCAATTAACGTCTCAATTGGTTCAGACTTATCTGACTTCGAAGAAGGAACAATCTCCCAAAGAACATTACAAAAGATTTCTGATAACGGTATTTTATCTGCTATTTCAGCGGGTAACGCTGGTAAAGCATCATATGCATCACTTGGTGGATATGCAAACTGGACACAAGACCTTGTTGAAACAGGTATTATGGGCTCATTTGCAAATAATGCATCCACAATGACAGTTGCAGCTGGTCAACCAACCAAAACTTTCTATGCTGATGCTATTCAAATCGGAACAAGCACAGTTCCATATGATGATCAAATCGTCAATAGAGAAGGTCGTGCAGCCGATTATCCAGACAACGAACATAGACTTGTTGAATTAATCAATGGTGGTGTCGTTGATCCAGAAGAAGACGGATTTGAACCAACCGATGCTGAACAAGAAACTGAAATCGAATATGTCTATATCAAAGGTTTTGGTGAAGAAAAAGACTATAAGAACTTAGACGTCGAAAATAAGATTGTCGTTCTTAACCGTGGTAAGATCAACTTCTCAGTTAAATATGAGAATGCTGCAAACCATGGTGCAATAGGTTTAATTATTATTAATAATGACCCAACATCAGTTGACTTTAACTTTAGATGTGATTTTGGTGATTCATCAAAATCAATTAGCTTCCCAATCGTTGTTGCTCTTTTCAAAGACAAACCAACATTCGAAGCAAACCCAATTGGTACATTTAAGATTAGAAGAAATAAACTTTCTGACAATATTCTTAAGAATACTGTTTCCGACTATTCAACCGATGGTTCAACATTTGACCTTGATCTTAAACCAGAAATCACAACTCCTGGTTCAAATATTAAAGGTGCTGTTTGGCCACAAAATAAGATTGAAAAGAAACCAGAAAATAAATATTCTTCATATGAATACTTCAATGGTACATCAATGGCTGCACCAAACTATGAAGGTGCAATGGCCCTTGTTTTATCAAAGGTAGCAAAAGATGGTTCACTTGCTGAAATTCAAGAAGCTCGTAAGTCAATTGATATGAAGATGATGTCAACCGCTAATATCATGGTCGACTTTGAGGCAAATGATGAAGACGGTAAGAATTCTGTTACTTCTCCACGTATGCAAGGCGCGGGCATGGTTAATTTAGAAGGTGCCTACAATACTGAAGTTTATCTTAAAGGTACTGACTCTGATGGTTCAACACTTAATAAATCAAAGATTTTGTTAAGAAATAATGATGACATCAAAGAAGGAAAAGTTAAACTCTCATTTGTTGCTCATAATGACTCAGCTTCTGCCAAATCATTCAAGGTTTCCTATAATGTTATGAGACCAGCTATTGCATTAAGCAATAAAGTCTTAACAAAGGATTATGGAACACCTGTTGAAGTTGATTCAGTTAAATCAATTCCAGGCTTTGAATTCTATTCACCAGAAGAAGAAAAGATTATCAAAGCTGATGGTACTGCAAACTACAAAGATACAATTAAAGTCTCAAAAGACATTCAATATTATCAAAACGCTGCTGAATACGAGGCCGATGATCCAAAAGGTGTCGTTAAAGAAGGTATGTACTACTGTGCAACCGAAAAGGCAGGCGATCCAATTGTTTGGAAAGAAGTTCCAAAATCTGAATTCCAATCAATTAAAGATGTTGAAATTGCAAAAGTTGATTGTGGTAATATCACTGTTTCCGCAAATGGCGATACAGCAATTAACCTTCCAGAATACGAATTAACAAAAGAACAAAAAGATGAAATTCAAAGATTATACGCAGCCGGAACATACGTTGAAGGCTTCGTTACTCTTGAAGCTCAAGGTGAATTCCCAGATCTTTCTATCCCATATATGGGATTCTACTCATTAAGTGATAGAGTTAGTGATGCATCATTTGATAATGCTCCTGTAGTTGAACCATTCTCATTCGAGAAAGATCCAACTAAATTCTATGGTTCTGATCTTGTTAATGACGTTGCTAAATCACTTGTTGGTAAAGACTCTGCTGATATGGGTTCAATGATGGTTGCAGGTTATGCAAGAACCATTGGTGATATCAATACCGAAAGAGTTCTTACTAACGATGAAAACTTCACACAACTTAAAGGATTCTATCCAGTTGGTACAAAACCAGATCCATATGCATCTGATTTAACTGATAATCCAAAAGACAATATTTACCTTGGTAACCCACAAAAGACAAATACATTAATTATTCAACAATTCATGTATAGATCTGTTAAAGATAATTTCTTCACAATTACCAATAAAGATACCGGTAAAGAAGTTTATCGTTCAGCTCTCGAAGATTGTCTCTTTGGAGATACTGCTGGTAAATACACATTATACAAATCACACGTCGAAGGTAGTTACCTTGGCGCTGGTTATGTCGCACATAGAGCCTGGGGCCTTGTCCCACTTTATGATCAAAGAACAAGAGAAGCATTTGAGTCTGGTGAATATGAACTTAAGTTCAATTACCAACTCGCTGCTACAGATAACTGGGTAAGTAAAGCATATACATTACATATCGATGCCGAAACTCCAGTCATCAAAACTATTGCCGAATTTAGCCAAGACGGCAAAGATATGGTTCGCTTAACTTACAAAGATACCAAGTGTGCATACGCAATCGTAGGTAGCACTAAGGTTGAAGTTAAATATGATGAAGCAAGTAAACTTTATTACTCTGAAGTTGAAAAAGACATCTTTGATGCCGCAGCTTCTTCATCTAACAAAACTTCTTACTCCGATTCTAGAGTCTTCATTAAAGTCGTAGACTTTGCAAGAGGAGAAACCACAGCAATTGCTCACTTCGATGGTAATTATTCGAACTACACACTTGCTCAAGGAAGTGAATTCACAGTTGACTATGACTTTAAGTTCGAGAACGGACAAGTCTCATTCATTTATGTGGATGCAAATGGTCAAGAACATGAATACACTCCAAAATATGGAGTAAAGGTATCTACTGGTTCACTTGAATCCGCGGGTTCAGAATCAGGAAAGAAGAAAGGATTCTTTGCTAGAATAGCAGACTTCTTTAAGAAGATTGGTGATTTCTTCAAAAATCTTTTCAAGAAAAAATAGGAGGAAAAAACTATGAATAAAGCGAAAAAATTATTATTACTTTCATTAGTTTCTTTCGGTGCGGTCGCAACTGCAGGTTGTACTCCATTCTGGAAAAAGAAAAAAGGCGGCGGAGAAGAGGAAGAAAAACTTTATTTCTCATTCTCAGTTGGTCTAAAATCTGGTGCTAATGTCATTCAACTTGGCAATAACTCTGAACAAGTTGTTGTTTATGACAATGGTATTGACACTTCCGGTCGTAGCTACTCTTTCTCATCAACTGATGACTCTATCGCTACAATCGATGCAAGCGGCAAGATTACTCCAAAGAAAGAAGGCCGTGTAAACTTTAAAGTTTATGAAGCCAAATCCGAAGAAACAAAGATTTTAAAGAAGGATATTCTTATTAGCGCTAGCGCAAACGCATTTAGCGGTGGTCAAAACTACTCTGGTGGAACAACTACAGAGGAACTTAATAAACGCGCTGAAATCCTTGGAAAACTTGAAAAATACGCTATGGATACTCACTTAACAGGTATTACCCTTTTTGAAAATGGTGGTCTTGTTAAATATTCAAGCCGTGTTCAAATCCCAACCAAGGGTAAACAATACGTTGAAGGTTATGGTTTTGGTATTCTTACAGATGGTACTTTAAACGGTACATTAAGTGGTAATGATGGTGGACAAAATTATCCAACCTTCTACCATGGCGCAATTGGCCAAGACTCTTTAAAGATTAACCAATATTCTGCAACTGGTTCACAAGTTAGTGATCTTGCAGGTTATATTACTTCATCTTATTGGGGCACAAAACTTAATAACGCTAAAGATAACTATGAGTGGTATCCACTTTTAGCTACTGAAAGCGTTAAAGTACCAACATTTGCTGCCGATGGTACGGTTGCTTCTTATGCTGCAACAGCTACATTAAATAAAGAACCAATCCCAGCAGAAGCTCCAAATCCAACAAATCTCTATAAGAAATGGAGAATTTACGTTAAAACCGATGGTGTTAATGGTGCAAACTTAAAATACACAACCGCATCATCTGATTTAGCAGGTAAAGGATTCAACAATCGTGGTGTTACCAAAGAAGACTACGAATTCATTTATCAACTCTTATTCACCGGATCAAATAACATTATCCGTGGTACAGAAATGGCAAATGATACTTCTTATGGTATTAAAGGTGCACAACGTTTCTTCAATGAAACAAAGAACATTACCGCTGCTGATGAAATCCAAGAAAAATGGACTGAGTATATCAATAGTGGAAAACTTGGACTTAAAGTTGGTGAAGATATTAATGGTGCTTACATTGATTTAGAATTAATCAATGCAATTGATGCATTCACTGCTATGTATACACTTTCAAGTAGCCTTACTTCTCCACTTCCAAAAGATCTCTTTGTTGGTGCAAACGCAATTAAATCAACAATGAAAGATTCAATCAAAGTTTATGGTACATTTGATAATGGCGGAGATGACGCTATCTTAGATAAGACCCTTTGTTTAGGTCCTTACACCTTATCAAAATGGGCTAAAAACTCTGAAATTGTTTTCTCAAGAAACGATAACTGGTTCGAAGTTGGTGAAAGATATAAGATTCCTGGTATTTATTACCGTGTAATCGATACTTCTACCGATACTGAAAAGAACTGGAAACAACTTGAAGCCGGTAACTTAGATAGTGCTGGCGTTCCAACTTCTAAAGTTGAAGAAAATAGAGGCCGTGAAGGCGTCTATGAAACAAAAGGTGATGCAACATTTAAATTAAATGTTAACTCCTGTACTGAAGAAGAATGGAACAAATTATTTGGTCCTCAAGGTACAATCCATCCAAATACCCCTGCTTGGGATATTAAACCTTGGATGAGTAATAGCGACTTCTTAGATGGTTTATTCTTCTCAATTGATAGAGAACAATTTGCTAAGAAACGTGGTGTTAACCCATCAACAGACTATTTCTCAAATGCATATCAAATGAGAAATTCAGAAGGTGGTTCTGCTTATAACTCTACAGATGCTCACAAAGAAGCTGTTAAAGGCTATAGCGAAAACAATGGTTATGATTTAAATAAAGCCATTGACTGTTTCCGTAATGCTGTCAAACAACTTTCACAACAAGGTAAATTAGTTTTAGGTCCAGATAAAGATCACCCAACAGTTATTAATATCCACATCCGTTGGATGTATCAAACCGATATTAAAGAATATGGTGAAGATATTAAGTTCTACTTCGAAAAAGCATTTAACGATAACGCAGTTTGTGGCGGAAAAGTTAAACTTGAAGTCTTACAAGACGCTGTTACAAACTGGGAAGACGTTTATAACGTCTGGATGATGCAAGGTAGATTTGACCTTGGCTTCGGTGCTATTTCTGGTAATACTTATAACCCACTCAACTTCATGGAAGTCTTAAAGAGTGATAACTCTTCAAGCTTCACACTTAACTGGGGTACTGATACTTCTAAAGTCGACGAAAAGAACCCAATTATCTATGATGGTAAGAAATGGTCCTTTGATGCTCTTTGGGAAGTCGCAGACCATGGTGGAATCGTTGAAAACGGTGAAAAGATTGATCCAGTTAGATATTGTAACGCCAACTACCCAACCAAACTCGCAGGTAGTGGACGTGAAGCCGATTTATACAAAGGATTTAATATTGAATTCCCGGTAGATTTTGCAGAATTCTCTCAAGAAGGTAGTAGTGCTATCTTTGATATTAATAGAATGGATTGCTACGTATTTGGTAGAGGTAATATTACTCTTGCTGAAAAAGGCGATGGTAATTTAACTTACGATAAAGCGAATAAAGTTATTAGAGTCACTGTATCTCAAGAAAAAGCAGAAGAAATCAATGCTGCTATTAAAGATACAAATGGTTATAAAGACACTGATACTGAAGCATGGCATAAAAACCCATTCCTTATGTCAAGACTTGATCAGCTCTTTACTTGGGAACTCTACTACGAACTTTCCATCAATGGTGGTTCTGCTAGCGTAAACTATTTCCCAGTTTCCGCTTCTGACGAATAAAAATAAGGAGGGCGCAAAAATGAAAAAATTATTAACACTCCTTACCACTGGTGTAGCAATCGTTGCTCTTTCCGCTTGCGGAAAGAAAGGCAATGACTTACTTCCTGAAGGAAAATACGATGAATTCGATTTCCGTGGAACAGGTTATATGGATAGAGACTATATTGCTTTGAAACAACTTTTAATTAATCTTAAAGTTGGTGAAAGCAAAGCTCTTAACATTGAGTCTTTCCCAAATAAATACGCCCTAGAATCATTAGAATTTGCTTCTTCAAATACAGACATTGCAACTGTCGATAGTAACGGGAACGTTACTGGTGTTGCAAATGGATATTGCGATATCGAAGTTAGAGCAAAAGACGGCTCCTTCTCTAATAATATTAGAGTCGTTGTCTCTAAAAAATCTAGCTCATCTGGTAGCGCAAGCGTAATTCAATCCATTAAAGACAAATACAATGATGCATCATATAAATCTCCAACAAAGGTTATTCGTTATGAATATTCAGTTGAAGAATACACATGCGAAGGCGTAAGAGACCACGCAATGGAATCTTATGAAGCTATGGGTTATGACATGGAAACAGGTTATTTCTTTGTCGATGGTCCAACAGTTTACTTTAAGACTCCACATGGTGATCCAGAAGTTAAAGATGGAAAATGGATTTTCTATCCAATTAACCAAGGTATTAAAACTAGATTAATTCACGAAACTCCAACCGCTAAAAACTTCTACGATATCAACACTGCATCATATGATTCTTATGATAAAATCATAAGAGATATTATGAATTTCTTCTTCGTTAGTGGTGAAAAAATTCTTACTAACTTAATGGATGATTTTGATGGAAAAGAAAATTTCAATGATTTATCTGGTAATTCATCAACTTCATTCTATGCAGTCGATAATGATTCACTTGTTCTTGAATATACTGAATCAAATGATAATCAAGTCGTAGATGCTGACGATGAAATTAATTACTATGACATCCCAGCAGATACAGTTTATAGCTATGATTATCATCAAACATTCTTAAATTCAAATAACAGAACAAGAGGTGTTGATCTTGGTATCACAATGTATTATGAACGTGATGGCAAGAATTGGACTCGTGTATTTAACCGTAGTCAACTTTTAGATGAAGATTTCGAATATGAAAAGATTTCAAAGCCAAGCGAAAATGGTTATACAGAAGTCTTCTCTATTTACGATTTATAATCTAAAAAAGCTTAAACTAAATAAGATGTCTCCTTCTTGGAGGCATCTTTTTTAACTTAAATATAAGGTTGTATAATAAAACATAGTTATATATAATATAAACGGTGTTTTGCGAAACACTTTAGAAAACCGAGGTTTTTAGGCAATTATGTTAAAGTATTCAATTAAAAGAATCTTGTTAGCTTTTATTACGGCTTTCATTATTCTTACATTAACATTCTTCTTAATTAAGTCACTCCCTCCAACTGGAGTTGTTTCGCCAACCGAATCTGTTAGATATGCTTATTATTTAGATCAAGTTGAACTTGGCTATGTCGTAGATAAAGCAGAACTTCATCCTGAACTTGGAAAACTTTTAGAGAGCTTTAAAGAACTTGATGGCACAATGCATTATTTCTACGTTAAGCCAATTTTTGAGCAATATACAACTTGGTTAAAAAATATCTTTACTAAATGGGATTGGGGTAGATCCACAGTTATTGAACCAAACTCAAGCGCAATCCACATTATCTTTGAAAGACTTCCAGTTTCTTTCTCAGTTAATATTATTGCTGTTTTCATTTCTGTTCCTTTAGGAATTATGCTTGGTATTTTAGCTGGTTTAAAGAAAAATACTTGGATTGACCACACTATTTCAACATTAGTTATGGTCTTTATTTCAATCCCATCATTCGTCGTTATTATTTTCTTAGTTTATTTCTTAGCATTTAAAGGTAATTTACCAACAATGTGGCCAACAAAAGATGCTGCTGCATCTACTAGAGCCCTAGCATTTATTATTCCAGTTATGGCCTTATCATTCGGCTCTATTTGTGGTTATACACGTTTTGTTAGAGCAGAACTTTGTGAAGTTATGTCGAGCGAATACCTTTTACTTGCTAGAACTAAAGGTTTAACTAAAAACCAAGCAATTACACGTCATGCTTTAAGAAACGCCTTTGTTCCAATCCTTCCATCCATTTTGGCGGAATTCATTGGTGTTTTCTCCGGAAGTATGATTCTAGAATCTATTTACGATATTCCAGGTATTGGGAATATTTATATTCGTGCCTTAAATCAATCTAACCCAGATTATAACGTCTTATTAGTTGATATGGCTGTTTTCACAATCGTTGGTCTATTAGCAGGAATTGTTCTTGACCTTTCCTATGGTTTTATTGACCCACGTATCAGAATGGGAGAAAAGAACGCTTAATTATGAAAAAAGATGAATCTAAAGAGTTCGAACTAGTCTCCTTACCAGTGGAATGTCAAGATCCAGAAATCACTAAGGATGATTTTAAGCTTGTCCAAGCTGATGAAAAGATTCACGATCAAAAATTTGAAACTAAACCAACCACTTTCTTAAAAGACTGCTTAAAGAGATTCCGCAAAAACAAATCATCTGTTGTTGCAGCATTTATTTTAGGAATTCTTTTAGTGATGTCAGCAGTGGTTCCAATTTTCTTTAAGACTAGTGACGTCCATGAGACAAATACCTCTCACCCAGAACTTTACTATTTAGAGCCAAAACTTTTTAATGCTGGCACTGGTTTCTGGGATGGAACAAAGAAAATGACAAATATTGCTGTTGATACTTCTGATCCAGACAAAGCAAATTGGGGACCAGATTACGAAAGATATAACAAGAGTGCTATTTCAAAACTTGAAATTGGTGAAGAAACATATACTGAAACACCAAATAAATACGCACATGGTGGTTTTATTCAATTTGGTTATTTCTCCATTCCAGAAACTGAAGAATATATTGTTTTTGGTACTGACTTAAAGATTGAAGACTTCAAATTTGATTATGACATTGTTATTAACAATTTCGTTACCGTTGATGAAGCTGGTCTAGCAAAGACTGATGAAAAAACAAAAACATATCCAGAAGGTTATGTTGATGCAAATAATGCTTTATATTTCACATTCTCTGAAGGTGTTAGTGACTACGAAGTTAAACTTACTGATTACGCTAAAGCTCATAATGATTCAGGAATTAATGTTAAAACATTATTTGATGCTGAAATCGCTAGATTAAATGCTGAAGAAGGTTTATCTCTCACTGATCAAATTTCTAACCCAAGATTTGAAATTAGAGTTCAAAATGCAGAAGATGGCAGAAACGCTTGTACATTAATTCAATCACTTGAATTCGTTTCTAGTTCAGCTGATTTAGATGAAAAAAGAGCGCTTGAAGCATTCTCATTTAAAGATGGCAATGACGTTTATATTAGAACTGCAAATGATGGTGGTGTTTGGAAAAACTATTCTGATTCTAAATACTCAAGGGAAACTAATTATTTAGTTAAAGCTGTTCTTTGTTCATTTATTTATGATACTTATGAAGCTGTTTTAGGCTCAGTTAGCCAAGAATTATTTAAAAACGAGCTTGTTGCTTTAAAGAATAAAGAATACATTTCTTACACAATCGTACCAAAGAAGTTGGATGACGGAACTTATATTGCGGATCCAAATAACTTTAAGTGTGAAATTTTAGATGAAGACAATTGTCCTCTTGCTGAACCTTTCAAAGCTGAAGATGTCATCTTTGATGAACATGGCGTTGAATATAGAGTTAAATGTAAAGTTTTAAAATATAAACTTGATCCGTATAATCTTGCAAAGATGCCAAGATTCCTTCTTGGAACAGATAAATCAGGAAGAGACATGTTCATTTATGTCTTTGAAGGTTTAAGAACTTCATTACTTCTTGGTATTGTTACTTCTGCAATCTGTTTCTTGTTTGGTTTACTTTGGGGTTCTATTTCAGGGTATTTCGGTGGAACAATCGACCTTGCAATGGAAAGATTCACTGATATCTTAAGTGGTGTTCCATGGATTGTTGTTATGACTTTAACAATTATTCATCTTGGTTCTACATTCTTTACATTTGCCTTAGCACTTTGTTTAACTGGTTGGATTGGAACATCCCACTTAACAAGAACTCAATTCTATAGATTTAGAGGCAGAGAATATGTTTTAGCATCACGTACTTTAGGTGCAAGTCACGCTAGACTTATTGCTAAACACATCCTTCCAAATGCTATTGGAACAATTATTACTTCTGCAGTCTTAATGGTCCCATCCATTATCTTTAGCGAAGCTACTATCTCATATTTAGGCTTAGGATTTAAGAACTTAGCTTCATTGGGTGTTATTCTTTCAGATAACCAAGTTGAATTAACAAATCACCCATATTTATTAATATTCCCAGCGGTTATTATCGCTTTACTTATGATTTCGTTTAACTTATTCGGTAACGGTTTAAGGGATGCTGTTAACCCGTCTTTGAAAGGAGAAGGTGAATAGTTATGGAAAATAATACAAATAAAACCCCATTACTAAGCGTTAAAGACCTTAGAATTCATTTCTCCACAGACCATGGTTACGTCCAAGCTGTTAGAGGTGTAAGTTTTGATTTATATAAAGGCGAGACCCTTTGTATTGTTGGAGAATCTGGTTCAGGTAAATCTGTCACAAATAAGGCTATTATGGGTATTTTAAGCAGCAATGGCCGTATTGTTGAAGGTTCTATCATGTACGAAGGTGAAGATTTAACTAAAGTTTCTGAAGATGAATTCCATCGTATTAGAGGTCATAAGATTGGAATGATTTTCCAAGATCCTCTTTCTTCTTTAAACCCAATTATGAGAATTGGTCAACAAATTACAGAAGCTATGTTAATTAATGGTTCACGTACTAAGAAAATGTATAATGACTTAGTTTCAGATGAACTTGTCGCATATAAAAACGCTCAAACAGAACTTAGAACTGGTGTAGCAAAATATTCTGAAAATATTAAGTTCCTTAAGAGCGAAAAGAAAAAACAAATTGCTCAAGCTAAAAACCATGTATCAAACGAACTTGAAGGCAGAAAATATAGCCTTAAACGTGAATTTGGTTCGATTAAGTTTGCGATTGATGATGAATATAATTCTAAGAAACTTGAAGCAGAAATACTTGATGCTGAACAAAAGGAAGCACTTTTACAAAATGCTAATAATACAAAAAATGAAAAATTAGGCAAAGCAAAAGAAGATTTTGCAAGAAAAGCGCAAGAAATTAAGCAAGACAAACCACGTATTATTGAAGAATCTAAACAAAAAATCGCGGAAATTACCGAAAAATTTGATACACAAATTGCTGAACTCAAAGAACACGCTAAGGTTGAAATTGCTGAATTAAAAGAAAAATATAAACCAATAATCGCGGAAAATAAGTTAGTTTTCAAAGAAAAATCAAAAGAAGCTAAAGCAAAAGTTAGAGAATTTAAGAAAGAAAAGCGTGCTAATTATCGCGTTGAAAGAAGCAAAGTAATTAAGAAAAACTTCTCTAAAGAAAATAAATTCTCATTGACTCGTTTTGTTCGTGAATATAAGAAGTGTCATGAATCTTATGTTGAATCAATTAGGATTACTAAAGCTGAAGCAAAAGCTAGAGCTTTAAAGATTATGGCTGAGGTTGGTATTAAAGACCCAGAAAAGAGATTTAGACAATATCCATTTGAGTTTAGTGGTGGTATGCGACAAAGAATTGTTATTGCCATTGCTTTAACTGCTGACCCAGATATTCTTATTTGTGATGAGCCTACAACTGCTCTTGACGTTACAATTCAAGCCCAAATCCTTGAATTAATTAACAACTTAAAGAAAGAAAGACAACTTTCATGTATTTTCATTACTCACGACTTAGGTGTTGTCGCTAATATGGCGGATAGAGTCGCTGTTATGTATGCAGGTAAGATTGTCGAATATGGAACCGAAGAAGAAATCTTCTATGATCCAAAGCACCCATATACTTGGGCTCTTCTTTCCTCAATTCCAGATGTTGACTCCAACGAAAAGTTAGAGGCTATTCCAGGAACTCCTCCAAATATGATTTATCCACCAAAAGGTGATGCATTTGCTTTACGTAGTAAATACGCGATGGAAATTGACTTTAAAAAGGAACCTCCATTCTTTAAAGTTAGTGACACTCACTATGCAGCAACTTGGCTACTTGATCCACGTGCTCCAAAAGTTGAAATGCCTTCTATTGTTAAAACTCGTATTGCTAACTCCTTAAAAGCAAAGAAAGGAGGTAAAGTTAATGCGTAAAGTTACTTATAAACAAGAACTTGTCGACAACAATATTGAAGTTTCTGTTCGCCATTTAAAACAATTCTTCAAATTTGGTCATGGCCGTAATTCACTTACCACTAAAGCAGTTCATGACGTATCTTTCGATATTAAGAAAGGTGAATGTTTTGGTGTTGTTGGTGAGTCTGGTTGTGGTAAAACCACAACAGGACGTTCAATGATTCGTCTTTATAACATTACTTCTGGTTCAATTTACTTTGAAGGTTATCGTATCTCTGCTGGTAAGAGATGGAACGAAAAAGAAATTAAATGGTCAAAAATCAAAGGTAATAGAAACATTAAAGACTATGAACTTAGAAGAGATTCAGAACTTTTCTATGCTTCTATCTCAAGCGGTGATGGAGAACATATCAGAAATCTTGAAAAAGAACTTGAAACTGCCTTAGATAATAAGACTCTTCTTAAACATAATTTTGATGACACAATGATTGGCATTAATAGCATTGACGACTACGAGGAAAAGATTCTCCGTAAGAAAGAAGTTAATGCTAAATTTAAAGAAGACAACAAGGAACTTTCTACTCAAATTGCAAAGCTTAAACAAGAAATCAAAGAAGCAAAAGCATCAGTTGAAAGGCTTCCTGAAAGTGATGAATTAAATGCAAAATATGTGGAAATTCGCGAGAAATATGATTCAAAAATCGCGGAAATTCGTGAGAAAATCGCTAAAACTAGAATAGAGCAAAAAGAAAAGATTAAACAAATTAAATTTGATAATCGTCATGTCGATAAGAAACTCATGAGCAAGATGCAAATGATTTTCCAAGATCCTGTCGATTCACTTGATCCAAGAATGACTGTCGAAGACATTATTCAAGAAGG
>JAFXWB010000039.1 GCA_017534425.1 Bacilli bacterium | reverse complement strand
GGTAGGCGTTTAGTCGCAGATGGTTCATATGGTGGCGAGACAACTTATCGTATGGAAACTAGTGGTGGCCACTACGAATTTAGAAAACACACCGAAAACTGGTTAGGATTCTTCAATGAAGACCATTTTGGTATTGCTCTTTACATGCCTGCTAATAAATATAACTCAGACGCTAATGAAAGACATGTCTTTACTGCTGGTATGTATAACTCAAGTCATGAAGCAGCCACTACTCAAAATAGAACTTATTTAGATGAGAATTATAGTAGTAAGACGGCGGAATTTAGCAAAGGGACAACCTTTTTCGGTAACACCTACGGCAAAAAAGATTTAACAAAAGATAGTTGTTATGTTTCTAATACAGGTTACTTTGCCACAGTTTTAGGTTTATATGTACCAAACTATTCTGCAATGGAATACACATACTTAATTGGTGCGGATTACATGAATACGCTTCGTAGCAAATTCGCAAACGCACAACAAAACGGCACCGTCTACAATGATTTCACCGCATGGAAAGGTGCATGTATTTAATAAATATATGTAGTAGTTAGATTTATCTATTATTCATATATGAATTTGAAAATAGTGTCTTAGAGAGTATAATTGAAAATATGAAAAAAATTCTTAGCGTTGTGTGTTTGCTAATGTCATCGATGGTTGTTTTTAGTTGTACTAAGAACAAAAATACAACACCAGAAGGATACGCCGTTGTTCATTTTGATACCCAAACCGATATAGAAACAAATACTATAAATGATCAAACAATTAAGATTGGCTCATTTGCAAAAGAACCATATGTTGTTTGCCCTAAAAACCTTGATGTAAAACAAAAAATTAGTGGTTGGTATAAAGAAAAGAGTTTTAATAATAAATGGAATTTTGAATCTGACCCAGTAAATAGCGACATGACATTGTATGCAAAATGGGTCGATATGACTTCCATTTCTTATTACTTAAAAGATTCTTCTTCTCCTATCTGGGTTGTTAATAATGCATCTCGCGGAGAACCGCTTGAACTTCATGACGAATTATGTGATGGCTATGAATTTTATGGCTATTTTTCCGATAAAAATTGCACAATTCCGTTTGATTTAACTACTCCATTAGATGAAGACACAACGGTTTATATGTATCGTGGAGAAACACTTCACTTAAATGCTGAATCAATTAAAAGACGTTTCTCAATGGTCGCTGCCGGTGGCTCTGGCTCAACAGCCGGAAATATTTCTGATGTTAAGTTAGATCCAAGTGGCGTTAAGTGTGTTGATGTTAATTTTGGTTACTCGACAAGTGCTGACCCGTACATGTTAATTACTAATCCTCAGATTGATATTTCTAAATCACAAAAAATTAAAATTAAATTTAAGAATTTCGGAGCTTCCACAAGCTTAGCATTTTATTGGGTTAGCCAATATGCAGATGGTTCTTATGCCGCTAATGTTAGATATGACTCAGAAGCTAATGCTGCCCACTATGCACTAAATGGCTTTGAATGTTATATGGCTGAAGATGATCCTTGGATTGAAAGAGAATTTGATTTATCTGCAAACTTTAATAATGGTGTCTCTACCTGGGGTAATTCAGTTACTTTAGTAAGATTAAGAATTCAATTTGGCTATATTTCTAGAAATTCTCACGATACCTCTAACGTTATTCGCATTGCTTCAATTGATGCAGTAAGTGATAGCACAAATGTTGGCTTTAAAGATTCTGCTGCAGTTAGAAATCTATTAGTGAATGATTCTGAAGCTGAACTTGAAGCAGTATCAAGTGCTCAAGTACAAAATAAAGGCGTAATTTTCCCAAAAAATAGAAGCGCTATTTCGAATTCATCCTCTTCTTACTATGTAAAGAAGGAAGGGTTATTACTTTATGCTCCATTTGGAAGTGATATCAGTAGATATTTCTTTAATATTGAAGATCAAAATATTGATGCATCTTTGTTCTCATATCTTTCTATTAGGTTAAAGAACTATTCTTATATATCTTCTGTAAGTGTTTATATAAACACTATTGATGAAGTGACTGGGAGAGTAAATTCAAATGTTATGACAGCTTCTTTACCAATAAGAATGAACAAATTTGGTGTTGTTGATTTAAATTATTATTCAAAATCAAATATGAAAGGCATAATTCAGTCATTCTCAATTCTTTTCAACTTCAACGGAGTTGATAACGCAATCTTAATTGAAAGTATGACTATTCAAGAAAACAAGTCATTACAGCTCCCGGGCTTCAACTTTAATGATCCAAAGAACGCTGGATTTATAAGTAATGCAGATGTATCTGTTTCATTAAATAAAAATTTACAGACAACAAAATTTGTTTCGAATAAAGTCTCGAGTGTTATTTCTTATGAATTAGATTACACATTGGATATTACTCCATATTCATATGTGGAATTAACATATCTCAAACTTGTTGATGGTATTAATTCACTCACTTTAAGTGTTAAAACAAATGATCTGTGGCAAGATTATCAGGTTGAGCTTGGAAATATTTCTAGCGAAGAAGTTAGTGTTCAATTTGATTTAAAAGATGTTGGGCAAGTTCAAGCGGTTAAGTTTGTATTTGCAGAAGCTGGTGAATTAGAAATTTCCGCAGTTAAATTCCTAGTTGACGAAGCAAGTTCATGGGATGTATCTGATCCTTATGTTTTTAGCAAGATGCTTGGTGACTGGGCTGATCCTATTTCATATATTGAAGATCAACAAGCAGCATTCTTCTCTACTACTACAAATAGCCTTAGATACTATTTTGGTTATTTATATAGTGAAAGAAATAGAAACTATGGGAATATTTGTTTAGAAAACAAAACATCTATCTATCTTATTTATAAGAACCTCAATAGTTATGGCACCCCATTTATTAATGCTTATGCAGTTGATTCTAATACTGAGCAAGATTATTTAACTGCGATAAATGAAAGATCAGCATTTATTTCTAATCAAACTTTCACTATTGATAAAAATATGGATGAAAGAAGCTGGAAAGTCGCAAAAATCGACATTCCATCTAGTTATAGAAAGAGCAATTACTATTTATCTAACTTTGCTCTTGGTTCAGCAAATAATGAAGAACTTGAATATTACATTCGCGGAATTGTTGTGAAGTAAAGGAGCAAAGATGAATTATAAGAAGTTATTAAAAGTATCTTGGTTACTCTGCTTATTGGCTCCGCTTTCAGCATGTAACAAAAAGAATGAGCCAACCGAAGAAGAATTCGTGGAAGAAGTTATTACTTTTGAACGAATTAAATCTGTTTCTAAAGAAGGTTTATACATGCAACCTGATGAGACAAGAACTATTGCCATTAATTTTGATTCATTAGATAGCAATTACTTAAAGCTTTTAATTCAAACTGATGTCAATATTTACGGAACTTTCAATTACCAGAATATCTATAATGCATCAGAAACTGGGTGTGAATCATTCTATGTTGCCAAAGGCCAAGAAGAACAAGAACTTTGTCATTTTCTTGATGCTTATCGTCCAAAATATGATAACCATCCAGATTGTGCTTCTAACGCTGGTGCACATGCGCTCTACAATATTCCAATGCAAACTAAAATGGCCCAAGGCACATTTAGAAAGAAACTAACATTTATGACTCTTAAGAACGTTTCTAAAGAAGCAGGAAGTGTTAATATTGGAGGTTTATATCTTTCTAGTAGAGATTTACCACTAGAAGAAGTTTACATTAGTGATGGTAGCATCAAAATCGGTGTCGATTTAATGGGCGGTGGAACATTATCTTATTTAGAAAGATTAAATTATAAGACCTCAAAGGCTACTTATTACATCGATGAAATTTTAACTGAAGAAAATGACGTTTATATTGGTGTTGATGCTGCAAATATGGGCGGAGACATAACTGTTGGTAGCACAGATCACCACGTTAACTTAATTAACTACTATGATCCAGGAAGACAATTTCAGCAATCATTCTATGCCAATGTTGGCGGTTCTAATACTGCTACCCATGGAGAGAATGGTTACACAAGAAAAAAGTGTTGGACTGGTGGACAAGCTATTTATTGGCCATACAATCCAGTTCAAGGCGGAGATTGTCACACCAATATTTCACAAATGGTTGATTATAAACGCACCAAAAACATGATTTACACAAGATGTAAACCTTTAGATTGGGCTGATTGTAACTATGTTACTGATTCTTATCTTGAGAACTGGTATTACATTGAAAACGACATTGTAGTTGTTAAAAACAACTTTGTCGATTTCTCAGGCTTTACCGATATGGAAACATGCGGAAAAACTCAACTAGAACTTCCTGCAGCTTACGTTGTTCAACCTTTTCACAAATACGTTACTTACCAAGGTGAAACTCCATGGATTAACGACGAAGCAGGTTTAATTTATAAACCAAATTTAGGTTCATGGGCTGTGAGTGCTGATATTGTTTTAAAACACCCAGAAGATTGGTTTGCTTGGGTCAATGATGATGAGTTTGGTGTTGGAGTTTATATTCCTGATGTAAGTTTTTATGCATCCGGTAGAAGCCACGCTTCTTACAACGTTTCATATCGTGGTAATTCAAACGCCTATTCCTCTCCAATGGGCGATAGCGAACAACTTAGATACAACAAGAAAGAATGTGAATACAGTTTCCAAAGCTGTTATGTTACCAATACCTGTTATACAGCTCCAGAAATTCTTACCACAATGCTTGACTATGTACCATTCACTTATTCATATGCGATAAGTGTCGATTATTTACCTGTTATAAGAAACAATTTCCATAATCTCTATCTTGATAAAATAATCGATAATAGCACCATGTTTGTGTGGGATAAAATCGTAGAGGGGAAAGCATAATGAAAAATAAAAAAACGCTGCTTTTTTCTCTTATTTTTATTCCTTCTCTTATTTTAGGATGCGCAAAAGGCGGCAAATCAAATGACCAAGTTGAACCAGGTAAAGATGATAAGCAAGACCCAGTAAATCCAGAAACTAAGGAATACTTTATTAACCCTCTTTCTCCAAAAGATGATGAAGTAGTTTCTTTAGCAAACGAGGATGTTACAAAGTTTATAAAAGAATATACTTTCGCTTCTTCAAGTGACTATGTGAAGGAATATAACCATTACGAGTCTAAAACTAGTTTGACTTTAACATGGTCTAGTAAAGAAGAAGCAAATTATTATGTTGTTGAATTTTCAACAAAGGAAGATTTATCTGAATCTAGTAGTTATCTTGCAAATGTCAAGACGGTTGAAATTAATGATGTTTATCCAGGTATGAATTATTACTGGAGAGTAAATGCATACTTTGATACAAAAATTGTAAGAAGTTATATCTTTACTGTACATACATTATCTATGCCTACAACAATGTATCTTGAGTCTGTTGGCAATTTAAGAGATTTAGGTGGCATTGTAACCGAAGATAACAAACGTATTAAAAATGGTTTAGTGTTTAGAGGCGCTAATGCTGATTCTGTTAATGCAAGTGACAAACAATATTTAGTCCAAGATTTAGGAATTAAAACAGAACTTGATTTAAGAAACTCTGGAGAAGGACAAAGAAATAAACTTGGCGTCGAAAACTGTGTTTCTATTGATGACAATGGTGGATTCTACTATAACAACTATCCAAACGGCATTACTTATGAAAAAGGCCAACAAGTCTTAGTGAAAGAATTGAAGTACTTTGCCAATAAGGATAATTATCCAATCTTCTTCCACTGTGCTATCGGAAGAGATAGAACAGGTTCATTAGCACTTGTCTTATTAGCCTTACTTGGTGTTTCTAAAAAGAATATTTGTATTGATTATGAATTAAGCATGTTTGCGCTTGCCTCTACTCAAGATATAAGAGGCGGTTTAACTACAGTACTTGATTTATTAAATCAATTAGCCATTATTTATAACTATATTTATGGATGTTATTCTGGTTCTACAATGAAAGAAAAGACAGAGAACTTCCTTATTGATATTGGTCTTACACAAGACGAGATTAATGCTATTCGTAGCAACATGTTGGAGGATAGATAATATGAAAAAAATTCTACAAATATTATTGATACCTCTATTAATTAGTTGTGCTTCTATAAGAGAAGTGGCTGCAGATGACACTAACGACTTTGTCGCTACCGAATTAACAATTACTGAATATAACATTAATGCACTTCAATACAAAAAGACTGATCGAGGGGTAAAGATTTCTAAAGCCGATAGCGCGACTTCGACTGATGCATTTTTAAGATTTGATTCGATTAATGAAACCCATGCAGTAAAAGTAAAAACAAACAAATATATTGCGATTAGATATAGAAGTAATTATGACCCACAGTTTGTCTTAAGAATTAAATCAACAAGCGGTAATAGAAACTGGAGTGATTTCCGTTTTTCAGAAACTCAAGGACATATAGAAAACACCATTGGAACATGGAATACATACGTTTTTCCTCTAAATTTTGAAAATGCATCCAGTGTTTCAGAGGGTGAATATAACCAATGGGTTGAGGGAGATTATCTTGGCGTTTCTTTCAATATTTTAAACAACGCATCATTTAGTCTTGAATCATCTTATCTATATATTTCTTCGTTTGCTTTCTTCTCAACTGAAGCGGCCGCTAATGCTTATGGTGGATTAGATTACGCAAGTAGTGCAGATACAGTCGGTCCAACCATAACAATTCCGTTTGGTGATGGAACCACCTTTAATACAACAGCCGGAAAATCTTATGAATTCACAGCTGATGCATATGATGAATATGATGATCTTCATTTTGCGGTCCAAGGTGTGTTATCAGATGGTGCTTTAGATGCAAACAATAAACTTGTTCAAGGTAGTCACACCGTAACATTTACTGCGAGAGACTTAAGTAATAACGAATCAACAAAAGTTTTAAATTTAATTGTTGGTGAAAGAGATACTGTTGCTCCAATTATTAATTGTAGTCTTGAAACAATTTATGTTCCTGTTGGTGCTTACAATTGTTTAGCATTCACTGCGACAGACGCAATTGATGGGGAAATTAAATGCGAATATTCATATTCAGCAAACGCTGTTGACTCAAAAAATAGATTCTTAGAAGGAACTCATACTTTAACAATTACAGCTACCGATTTAACTGGTAACATTGCCACCAAAAACATAACAATTGTAGTTAGCAATAACTTTAATCCGAATAATTTAGAAGTAATTACAGAAGTTAAATAAAAGGAGACTTAAATTATGAAGAAAAGACTACTTATTAACGCTATCGCAATATGCGGCATCTTACTTACTGGGTGTAAAAAGAAAAACAATAACACTAGTACTGGTGAACCTGCAGATCCTCTTGACTTAGGCGCTGCGTTTAATGCTGCATATTATCCAAAGAAAGAGCAAAACAAAGTTGCTAGCATAGTTGAAGGATCAACAGAAAAAATGAAAATTGATGTTGCCTTAAACTTTGAAGGCACAGCAGAAGCCTGGAAAGAATTAGCGAAAGAATACGTTCGTCTTTGTGGCGGCATTGTTGATGTAAATATCATTTCTGAATTAGACACTGCCGGTTATACCGATAGATTAAGAATTGAAGAAGCGAACCCGAAAACAGATTGGGATATTGTGCAAGGTAATTTAATGTATGATTTAGCAGGCCACTGTATCAACTTAAGAACCACAATTAATTCAACAAATCCATATGCGTCAAATAAAGTTTGGTCAGATTTTCTCGAGGAAAAAGCATATATTACCGATGTTTCTGGCTCAACAGACTTCACTTATTTGCTTAATACAGAAAACCTTTCAACTGCATGGTTTGTTAATACAGCCGCAACTACAGCTGCAGGTGTTGCAAACCCAAACCCACAAACCTGGGAACAATTAATCGACATGTTAGAAAAACTTCAAGTCGCAGGATATAAATATCCACTTGGTTTAACTTTAACTAAAGATGGAATTAATGCTTCTCAATTCTCATGGTTACTTCGTGTTTATGGAGATTATTATTACCGTTCACAATACAAATACACATCAAAATCATTTAATGCCTTATCAAAGACTGATGAGAAGTTTGAATATGATAAAACCGCAGAAAACCAAGAAGGCTCAAGTGGATTTACATTCTCATACAATCGCGCTTTAACCCTAATGCTTGATGACTCAAGTGAATATTATTGTGGTGCAAACAGCGCTTTCTATAGAGATTTCTTAACCCAATTTAAGAAACTTGCAAAATATATTAAGCCAAGCGCATATCAACAATCATTCATTGAAGTTCGTTCTTCATTTATGGCTCAAAAAGATGGTGGTGGCTTTGAGGCTCCACAAGTAATGCTTGACTATACTGGATCAGGCTTATCGTTCTTAAGTTCAGATGCTTTAAAAGGACACCTTGATTTCTTCGATTACCCAACAATTGAATCAGCTTATGTTGAATCCGGCACTTTAACACGTGACGTTGGTGGAAACGGTGGTTACTTAGCAGTCCTTAACTGTCACAACAGCCGTCAAACCAAGCTCAATAAAGACTTTTTACAATTTGTCTTATCACCATATGGACAAACAATTTACTACAAAGCTTTAAGTGAAAGAAATCTTTCTCCAAAAGGTCTAACAACTGTTCAAAACGATTTAGTTGTTATCCCGTCTGAATGGGTTAGTTTCTTCCAAACCGACAAGATTACATTCACTGGTTTAGCTGATAACAATAAGTTTATTGATATTGGTGTAGTTAACTTCTTCAGCAGTTCAAAGGTTGACCAAAAATCCGTAGAATTATGGCAAAAATTGTTAACAACAGTTGATCCAATCACTGTAGATCAGTTTGGAAACGATTGGTATTACTGTTTAAGAACTAACTGGTCTACTGTGGCATCTGAACATAGCTGGCAAGAAGATAGTTGGTCTTCTGCTCACTTTGAAGATCCAAACTACATAAAAGACTAAAAGCAAAACTTGTAACAAATGCGCAAAAGAAAATTAAGAGGACAAAAGAAGGCTCTTATTGTTGGAATCATTTCCTCTGTTTTACTTTTGGGCTTTGTAACGGGTATTACAGTTTCTGCTCTTAATTTGCCTCATCGCGAGGAATTAGATGCTCAACGTGAAGATAATAATTTATTATCTGTAAATAAACTCAAAGATAATTATTACCTTTTAACCGCTACCACTTTATCAAAGGAAGAAGAAAACAAGGGGGCGGTTATTGATGGTGTCGTTTATATTTATGACAATAACGATATTTTAATTAATAAAACCTCAATTTTTAGTGATGTTAAAGAAAAATTTGGAATAGATAACCTATCAGCATTTTCATATCACTATATATGTGAAGATACAGATTCATTTTATGTTGCAAGTCAAAACTATCTATTTCGTTATACAGGTATAAACGAGCACGAATTAACCTTACATAGTTATTGCTCCGACTTTGAAGGGGCAATTGTAACTCTTGCTTCAAGCGAATCCGATCTTTACGTTCTTTCTAGAGACGGAAACCAATATCGTATTGATCGTTTTGATGTTAATGATGCTTCGTTCACTAAAAAGGCAAGCGGTCACGTCTACGAGACCAATTCAAAAAGCGATAGATATAGTTTAGTTTGCTCAAAGAGCTTGTTTATTTATTCAACAGATGTAATTGATGATTATTTATATATAACCACCAACACATATGTTAGAAAAATACATCGTGATATGAAGTGCAATAACTATCGTGTCCTATTTGAAAACGAACTTAAAGCTGTAACAAGTGCTCATCCAGAATTAAGTCTTAACGAGAGAAGAAATCTAGCAAAAGAAAACTGTATAACAAATTATGGATGGCTTGATTTTAATTTAGATAATTACAATATCGATATTCCAAAAAACGCCTTAAATCCTAAACATTTTTCATTTTATATCTTGCCTGAGCTTGCTGGCGCAAAACTTTATAATAAAGAAACATTCTATTTTGCAGATAAGCTTGGTGAGCTATATTATTTCACGCTCGACGAGTTAAATGCCTTTACGCAACCAGTTAATTATCTTGAAGATGAATTAAACTACGATAGCAAGTTTTCTTTCCCATATCGTTTAAATTCAACAACCGCGAACTGTTTTAGTTATTTTGGTGTTGGGAAAACTTGTATTGTCTTTTATCAAGAAGGCAATCAAGCAATATCAATACTAGACTTCTCCACTAGAAAACTTTTATATACGATTGATGTTTCAACTCGTATTGGAGAAGCATTCTATAACGAAGAAACAGACAAGCTTTACTATAAGTATCAAGACCCAGTTAACAGAGAAAGTGGTGTTAATTATCTGTCTACTTGTAATGTAGAAAAAGAATTAGGTCGAAAATTAACACGCACTTTATTAGTAACTTTTAGCATTTTAGCTGGAGTATGTTTAATTGTAGCGTCAGTTTCTTGGGTGTCATATTGCTCAGAAAAGGCAACATTTAAGGTTGTAGCAACTGTAAAAGGTTTAAAGAAACACTGGATTATCTATGTGATTCTTTTCCCATCAATCTTCATTCTTTGTTTGTTCTGTTATTACCCTGGAATTGCTGCAATTTATACTTCTTTCTTTGATTACAAAGCAGGAATTAGTGACATAAAAACATGGAATAATTTCGGGAATTATGTGGAAATTTTCGGAAATAAGCAGTCATTATTGCATTTTATTAACATGGCGATTTTCTTATTAGCCGATGTTGTTTTAGCAATTGCGCCTCCTCTTATTTTTGCATTCTTCCTAACTCTTATGAGATACAAAAAACTATCGGGAGTTTTAAGGACGTTACTATTTATTCCAGGCATTATTCCAGGCATCGCAGGATTACTTATTTGGCGAACCGGAATCTATGGTGATTATGGTTTAGTTAATAACATTATAAAAGCAGCAGGAGGTTCTCCTATCTACTTCTTTAAAGGTGATAACTATGTAGATATGTTGTGGCTTATACTTATGAGCTTCCCGTTTGTTGGATCGTATTTAATTTTCTATGGAGCGATGATGAATATTCCATCTTCATATTATGAAGCAGCCGAGATGGACGGCATCACTGTGTGGAAGCGATTCTTTAAGATTGATTTGCCACTTTGTATCCCTCAAATCAAATATATTTTGATTATGACAATTATTGCTTCAATTCAAAACTTCTCACGTATATATGTTGCAATGGGTGGTGCCTCAACAGTTATAAGCACTCCAATTGTTGAAATGTATATGCTTATGAATAGCAGCGAAAGAAACTATGGCTTAGCTAGTGCTTACGCGACAATCTTATTTGTAATATTGTTTGGCTTAACCTATTTAAGCATGAGAAACAGAATAAAGGAAAAGTAGTATGGCGAAGAAATATATTAGATATTCACATAACCATCGCGGTTTCCAAATCTTCATCATAATCTATTTGATTTTGTGTACTTTATTCTGCCTTCTTTCATTATTCATTACCTTGCTTAATGCGTGTAAGACAAATGCGAATATTGTTTCAAATGGTATATTTGGTTTACTTGAAGGAAATGTATTTCAAATAATAGGCGAGAACTTTAAGATGGCTTGGTCCACCTTAAGAAAATCATTCTGGAATTCTATCTTATTTTCATTAGTTGGTTCTTTCTTAAACTGTTTAATCGGCGCAATTCTTGCATACGTATTTACATACAAAGAATTCCCATTTAAGAACTTTATATTCACAGTTTATATTTCGGTTATGCTACTTCCATCTATTATGGGTATGCCAATTTTGGTGCCATTTATGCAGCAAAAACTTCAATGGGCAAACACAATTTATGGTTATCTTTCACCAATGATTGCTGGTGGCCAAGTCGCATCGTTGTTCTTGTTTAAGACATTCTTTGCACAACAACCATTATCAATTTATGAATCAGCAAAAGTTGAAGGTGGTAATGACTTTATGATGTTTATTAGAATTACCATTCCTCTAGCTTTACCAATTATGCTTTACCACTTCATTGGTTCATTCTCATCAATTTATAACGATTATTTATGGGCTTCTTTAATTATGGAACCAGGAACACTTATGATGCCAACACTTCAATCTGCATCACAGAATTTCCAAGACGCTCAAAGAGGCGCGATGTATATGCTTTACGTTATTTCATCGTTCCCACTAATTATTACAACCGCAGTTTCTATGAAGTTCTTCGCAAGCGGAGAATTTGCATCAGGACTAAAACTATAGGAGGTTTCTTATGGCATCTTTACATTTAAAACACGTTTACAAAGTCTATCCAAACGGCGTTAAAGCTGTTAATGACTTTGATATGGAAATTAAGGATCGCGAGTTTATTGTTTTCGTTGGTCCATCTGGATGCGGAAAATCCACAACCTTAAGAATGATTGCAGGTTTAGAAGAAATTACAGCAGGCGAACTTTATATTGATAATAGATTAGTCAACTATGTTGAACCTAAAAATAGAGATATTGCAATGGTTTTCCAAAACTATGCTTTGTACCCACATTTAACTGTCTACGAGAATATTGCTTTTGGTCTTAGATTAAGAAAAGTTCCAAAACCAGAAATTGATATGAAAGTTAGAAAGGCTGCAGAAATGCTTGGCTTAACCAACTATTTAAAAACAAAACCAGCAGCCTTAAGTGGTGGTCAACGTCAAAGAGTTGCCCTTGGTAGAGCTTTAGTTAGAGAGCCAAAAGTATTCTTACTTGATGAACCATTATCAAATTTGGACGCAAAGTTAAGAACCTCAATGCGCAACGAAATTACAAAACTTCATCATAAATTACAAACTACATTTGTTTATGTTACCCATGACCAAGTCGAGGCTATGACCATGGGTGATCGAATTGTTGTAATGAAAGATGGATTTATTCAACAAATCGATAATCCAAAGAACTTATATCGTTACCCAGTTAACAAATTTGTTGCTGGATTTATTGGCACTCCACAACTTAACTTTGTGGAAGCAACCTTAACAAAAGAAGGCAACAAAGTGCGTTTGGATGTTTGTAATTCTGACACACATTTTATGCTTCCAATTAATTCGCTTTTCAAAGTCGATCCAACCTATTTTGACGGGAAAAAGCGGGTATTTTTCGCTCTTCGCTCAGAATTCTTATCAATCGAACCTAAGAAATATGACTACTCATGTAAGGCCAAAATTGTTGGTGTAGAAGAGTTAGGGACAGAGATTCAAGTATTCGCAAACTTTGATATTAATTCTGATGTTTTATCTTTAAATACAGACGATGAAGAAAGCGTTAAAGCTGACATCACAATCATTACTAGCGCAGACTACACCGGAAAGATTAACGATGTCATTGATGTCTACTTAGATTTAGAAAAATTGCATCTCTTTGATTTTGCTACTGAAGAAGTTATTAATCCACGTGTTCCTACACATGCTAGAGTGCATACAAAAGTTGCAAACAACGTAATGAGCTTTATGGGATTAAAGACAGATTTACCATCTGCAATTAAGTTGGATGATGGAGAATATGATGTTGTTATCCCTACTAACTCTTTAGTAGAAGACAAGAATGGTCATAAACTTAAAGTTTATAAAGTAGAAGAAATTGCTAAAGATGATTATTTAGTCATGTTTAATAGAGGTGATGAAGTTATCTTTATGCGTTCAAATAAACCATATAAAGAGGGTGCAGTAGTTTCTGTCTCTTTCGGAATTCATATGTTTGACTTCTTTAAAGATGAAGAAAAGGTTGTTTCAGCATTAAACACAAACAATAAACTTGAAGGTATGGTTTATTATCACAAAGAAAAAGATGAAAATGGCAAAAACGTTAAGGTCTTAGATTACTTAATTGACGAATTAACAATCCCGTGTCACAACAAAACTGCTTACCAGTCATTTATTGAGAATAATGATCGAACCATTTATGACAAAACCTTAATATTTGCTTTTTCTGATACACAAGCACATCTTGATAAAAATGGTATATTTACTGGTGTTGTAGCTAACCTCTTAGATTATGGAAATGCTAGATTTGCTGCATTAAATTACAATCGTAATGATATCGTTATTCGTCTTGGAAAAGACGACAAAGTTAATCTTGGCGATAATCTACGTTTCTCAATTGATATTGATGAAATGCAAGTATTTGATAAAGAAAGAAACATTCGATTAGCGTAAAGGGGAATGATTTATGAAATTGAAGTCACTTTTTTGTTTAGGAATTCTTACTTTTCTTAGTCTAACAGGTTGTAAGAAACAAACTTCAGAACATGTTCATAGTTATGACAAAGAAAACATTGAATGGGTTTGGTCTGAAACATCTACAGGAGGTTATACTGCTAAAGCAATTATAAGCTGCACTTCCTGTGATGAATCAAAGGAAGGTCATTCGGTTGAAGTTGATGCAACAATGACGAACGCTCAAACCAAGGCGCCAACTTGTTCTACATCAGGAACGATGACTTATACAGCCTCAATTAGTTTTGAGGGAGAAAGCTATTCTGCCACAAAAGAAAAAGCTGTTACAGATTCAAATGCTCATCACTATATTGATGTTGTAGATCCTTCTTATCTTAAGTCTGCAGCAACATGTACAGAAGACGCAATTTATTATAAATCCTGCGAATTTTGCCATGAAAAATCACAAGAAACGTTCTCTGCATTAAATACAAAACTTGGTCATCATATGATTCACCATGCAGCAACAAGTGCAACATGCCAAGTAGAAGGTAACATTGAATATTATGAATGTGATAGATGTCATAAATTATATTTGGAAGAAGCTGGAACAACTGAAGTTACTCAAAACGATGTTGTTATACCAACAGCTCACCACTACATCGAAGTACAAGATAATGCTTATTTGAAATCTCCAGCTACTTGTACTGAAGACATCACTTATTACAAATCATGTGAATTTTGTCATGAATTATCTAGTGAAACATTTACTGTGTCAAATACAAAACTTGGTCACCAAATGGTGCATCAAACCGCAACAACATCAACATGTCAAGAACATGGTCATATTGAACACTATGAATGTGAAAGATGTCATAAATACTTTGCTGATGAACAAGGTACAACAGAATTAAGCGAAAATGATGTTATTTTACCATTAAGTCATAATATGACTCATCATGCTGAAGTGCCTGCTACTTGTATCGCAGATGGCACTGCTGAATACTATACATGTTCGTATGAACCTGATGTTTTATATAAAGATGAAGCCGGAACACAAGCATTTGCTGATGCAAGTGAATTAGTGATTGAAAAACTTGGTCACCAATTTAATGAATCTCTTAATTGTGTTAGAGGAGACACAACTCTAAAACAAGAATTTGGATTGGTTGATACTGAAGCAAAAGATTTAATTGCTCCTGCCACAATTAGTAATACAGGACTTACAAGTGGTACAGTAGTTCCTAGTGGAACTAGCCATTTATGGGGCAATTATGACTATGTCTCTAACGGTGGTATTGATTGGTGGATTAAACTTTCATATCCAACCCCAACAGAAGGAACTGATTTTTATTCACTTTTCTATTTGTTTAGTGATGGAGGGGAAGGTGGAATTGTCTTTAGATTTGGTTTAAGTAGATATGAAAACGATGGAATTGTTCCAGTCTATATCTATTCTCAAACTGATTATTCTGCAAACCCAGGAACAACTGTCGTTCATAATGCAGGAGCTTCTGGAACATTCTTCTATATTCCGCGTATTTCTGGAGTTAAATCCTCAACCAATAATATCTTGCATCTTAGCGCATATTGTTTAGATGAAGCTACAAATTTATTTAGATGTACATTTACTGCTGGTATTGAGGGCGGAACACAATATTATCCATCTACAAATGCAGAGGACAAGACTAATACAGTAAAGTCATTTGATATTTGTTTGGGTGCAAATTATTTCAATAATGGAGCAGGCCGTAAAGTACGTATATCTTGTAACGCTGCTAATAGAGCAACCGTATATGATACATTTAGCGAAGAAAGCACACTTGTTTATAAAGATGCATCGGGAAATGCTGTTGGCAAGCTCAACAATGTTGCAAGTGCTAATTTACCAAACTTAACTGCTGCAAACAAAAAATTCGTTGGATGGTTTGATCCGCAAGGAAATAGAATTGCTAATGGATCTGCAATTACAACCAAGACCATTGTTACTCCTAGATTTGTTGATAATCAATCAAATATGTTTGTTCCATCTGATACTGTAGAAGGCGAATTTGCCGCTGCAAAAGGGAGTTGGTATGAATCTTCATCATTCGGTACTGAATGTGGTGGTAGATTACCAGTAAGCGAAGTCACAGATAGATACGATTTATATTACATTTATCATTTCGTAGCAAAGACCGATAATGATAACTATGCAATCTTTGGTTTCCCATTTGATTTTACTGATGCTCAGACAAGAATCCATTTTAGAATTGATAATAAAGAAGATGGAAGTTTAACAAGCTATATTTATGGAGGAGCTACAAATCTAGGTGATGTTACTGTTGATGGAAACAAATTCTCAGTTACTGGATTTAGAGCAAACAATAGTGATTTATTAATCCATCTTGCTGTTTATAATGCTTCTTCTGATGGTTTAACATTAGCGGTCGAAGTTATTAATCTTGGTAATGGGCAATCATATACAACATCAAGGGATGTTACATTTAACACAACGGGTTTATATTCATTAACTAACCCAGCAAGAAATATGTTTGATTGCATGAAACACGCTTGCGAGTATAGAATCACTGACGCTTTCTAAAAATACACATAAACAAAAAAGCAGGAAGTTCGTTGTGGCTTCCTGCTTTCGTTTTCTATTTAATTAATCTGAAGCAACGTCCTGAATAATCTTCTTCAGTTTTAAATGTTAGGACTTTATTTGTCTTATTAAATTGATAATTTGTCTTTAATGATTTTGGATACGCAATTTCAACATCAGTAATGCCATATTTTTCTAAATTTACTGTGATTTCTCTAGAATTTCCGGATGTATTCCAAATACAGAGGACTCCTTCTTTATCGTTAATTAGGCCTCCAACGACCTCTTTATCATAGAAGTAAGAAATGCCATTTGGATAGATTGGTACAGCTTCTTTTTTGAAGTTACTGATACTTCTAATAAAAGCTAGCCCTTCTTTTATTAAGTCTAATTGTTCATCGTTTAATTTATTAATGAAACTTGCTAGATGGATACGTCCTAAAATTGCGTTTACCATATTTGTAGCAATTATCTCATTTGTAACAGGTTGGTCTTTTAGTTCTATTACGTTAACAGGGTATGACCATACTGCAGCTTGTTCTGGTAAAACGGCAGTTAAAACATTGCTACTTAAGTAAGGATACTTTCTATAATCAGTTTGATCAGAAGTAGATTGAATTGGACATACTTTTAGCATTTCATAGTCCATACGGCAGCCGCCACTTCCACAATTCTCGATTGTGAGATGTGGATACTTATTAGAAAGCTCAATTAACCATCTTATAAAAGCTCGATTGTGTTTCAATAATCCTTCTCCAAGACTATCGGAGTTATATTCATTTCCGACACCTGTATCAACGTTATAATCGTTCTTTAAATAGCAAAGTTGATAATTATCAATAAGTTTGCAAACTTTATCCATTGCCCACTTATATACTTCAGGATTAGCAAAATTAAGGATATTTCGATTGTTTCTTATTGCCCTATGTCCGTTAACAATAAAGAACCAGTCGTCTGGTAGTTTGTTAATTAAATTACATTTCAAACCCATGCATTCTATTTCAACCCATAGGCCTGGTTTCATTCCTTTTTGGTAAATGTAGTCGCAGACACCTTTTAATCCTAGAGTAGGATAATTTGTCGGATCTTCTTCCCATTCTCCAATTTCATCAGTCCATGGGATTTGTCCAAACCAGCCAGCATCGATGCAGAAAATGTCTGCTCCAACTTTAGAGGCAATGTCTACTAAAGGAATAATATCTTGTTCTTTTTGTCCATCCCATAATGCGTGCATATAATCATTAAAGATTATAGGAAGATGCTTTAAATCATCTGATGGTTTTATTAAATGTCGACGAAGTTTAGTTATTTCTTGAATAGTTTCTTCAAAATCTTTTCCTAAAGTAACTGATGCCTGGACTGTTTGAAATGTCTCATTTGGTTTTAATAATTTTATAAATTGGTTATTACCAAACTCTGGTCCATGCATAGAAAGATAGTAATGATTTAAGTGATCACCAAGTTCAATATTCCAAGAACCATTATTTTCAATTTGGCCTAGTAAGGAGGTGTTGGTGTTTTGATTTTCAATAACACACATTGGTAAGTAATCTTTTGTTGACCATCCACCTGTATTAGAAATCTTGAAAGACTTCATTGAGTGGATTTGGTTTCCGTTAAATAAACCTAAATCTAAAAATGATGTTTTTCTCCACTGGGCTTCGCAGTGCCAACTATTAGTTGCTTTGTGCAAATATAAGCCATCACTTTCGTTTGTTTTGCCACCGTTAAATCCGTATAGATAGAATGATGAAATATATTCGAGATGAAGTGGTGTAGGAGAAATATTTTTTAAAACACTAAAAGTAGAGAATCCATTTACGTTATTATAGAAAACATAATGAATTTGATTTTCCCAACATTCATCTTTTAAAGTAATAATCAATTCTCGTTTGTTCTTGCTTATTATTTCTTTATGCGAGACGTATTTTGACTGAATAGAAAAAGGCGACAATAAGTGTTTGGAACAATGGGAGCCATCATGGGTATGTTCACTTGTTTCTATTTGGCATAAAGGAGAAAAAAATCCAGGAAAATCTATGTAATTTTGATCTTTAGAGCCAAAATATGAATAAGAAATATGTTTCTCATCATCGATAAGAAATTCGATTTTTAGGTTATTTTGTTCTATTAAAATCTTTGCCATATTAAAACAATAATTTATTCAAAAACTCAGCTGCTTCTGTTGTCCAAATTGAATTGGCTTCAGCTTCCATATTCTGCTTTGTAAAGTTAGGATAAACAGCACGAGTAAATAACGAACCGCCATGTATACCTTTATCAAAGATATGAGCCTGATAAGTTATATTGTGTTTCTTTAATTCATCTATTAATAAGTAGCTGTTTTGAATTGGAACAGCTTCATCAACTTTGGTTGAAAAAATGTAAGTTGGTGGGAAATCATCAGTCACATTCTTTTCTACTGATAGTTTTTCGACTAACACTGGATCATCGTTTGTTATGGTGCTTTTTGTTCCACTATGAGTATATTGGTCTTGCATAGTTATAACTGGATAACCCAAAACAAGAGCAAACGGTTTTAAGTTTTCTTCGTTTAAATTCAATAGCTCTGCTATTTCTTTATAGGTAGTTGCAAAGGATGCAGCTAAATGCCCTCCAGCAGAAAAACCAACTAATGATAAGTTTTTATTTAATAAATTAAATTCTTTGTGATGATTCTTTAAATAATCTAAAGCAAAACCGACTTCCTTATGAGGAACTGGATAAGTTGCTTTACATGTATAGCGAAGCACAAAACAATTGAAACCTTCTGCTAGCATTCTTAAAGCAATAGGCTCAGCTTCTCTGTCCGAGCAATAGCTATATCCCCCACCAGGGATAATTAATAAACCTGGTCTTAGAAGCGGTTGTTCATTTACGAAATCATTATCATAAGATAATTCGTATCGCTCAATAAAAGCATTTGAGTTTATAAACTCATTAGATAAGTCTTTCAAAAAAATTTTTTGGTATTTCATAATTCAAATATTATAAATAAATTATTTATCTTTAAATATTAATATTCTTGTTTTGTATTGCTTTGTAGCGGAATCGTAATATCTTTCTCCTAAACAAACAACATCAATAAGTGTTCCGTCTTTATGGACAATTGGATGTGTGAGATATGCTCGATTGCTTCGTTCATACATTTTCCTAGCGACGGTGCGATAGTGTGAAACCTCAGCGCTAGGTATTAAATCAAATTGAGTTAGTTTTCCAACTGTTTCTTCAGCAGAATAACCCGTAAATTCTTGGAAATTTTGGCCAACTTCAATGATTAGATAATTAACATCTAAATAATATTCTGCATAATTTACAGGTTTAGTTAATCCAATTTCAATTTCTGCTGTAGAGCCATTTCGATATACTTTAATTTCTTCGTTTGTTGTAGTTCCTTTATTAAATTCAGGATTTTCTTCCAAAACTTTTAAGAAATGTTCGACTAGATTTGGATCAAATTGAGTTCCGGCGTTTTTCTTTAATTCAAGTTTAGCTTCTGCAGCAGTCTTTGCTTTTCTATAACTACGATCATTAATCATTGCATCGAAAGCATCAACTATCGAGATGATTCTCGCTAAAATTGGTATATCCTCACCTTTCAAACCGTTTGGATAACCTTTTCCATCCCATCTTTCATGATGAGAAAGAACGCCACTGGCAATAGGCTGCAGTTCTTCAAGATGAGAAATCATTTCATATCCCTTGGTGGTGTGAGTACGAATTGCTTCCCACTCATCGTCTGTTAGTTTGCCAGGTTTATTTAAAATTTCTAATGGAACTGTAATCTTTCCAATGTCATGTAACAAACACAACAATTCTAGTGCTGCTAATTTTGAAGAGTTCAAGCCAATGCTTTTGCCAAGCGCTTGACCAAAACTTTGTGTTCTTTTTACATGATGTTCTGTATCAGGATCAACTAATTTTAAAGCAGTAATAAAACTATTAAGGAATTGAGAATAATAAGAATCATGATTTAGAATTTGTCTTATTTTTAAATAACAATAAGCATTATTAATTATGTCAATGACGATGCGTCCCTTTTTAATTAAATTTTCTGTTAATGAATCAATTCCATAATAAACACGACCAATACACGAATCTACTATCTGATGCACAGTTGCAATGATAGAGTTTTCATTTTCATTATCTATGATTGCAAAAACTTCTGATTCAGCTCCACGGTAAATCATAGATTTGCTAGGAAGATATTTTCTAATCATCTTAGCAAGATTAGCGATTTGTTCATCTCCCGCAGGACGTCCTTGCTCACGGTTGATTCTTTGTAGACCCGCTACATCAAAAACAACGACTGTTAATGGGTGTAAAAAAGCTTCAGGATTATTCTTGAATTGTTTTCTTAGTTCGACGTCCATTGGAAAACCAGTTAGGTTGTCGACTAGAGTTTCAGCAGAAATATTTTCCATCAAAATTATATTAACATTTTTATATATAAAAGTGCTCGTCTTTTTTCTTTTTCTACATAAATTTTCTTATAAAGTAAAAAGTAGTTTTAATTCGTTACTCACAATTACATATATTTTGTTAAAATAATAATTAGCATATTTTATATGCACGATAAAGAAAACACTAATATGAACAAAGAAATTAACGTTGATGTCTTGCATGATGAACTTTTTAAAAGCAAACCACTTTTAGCATTCGATGAAAAAGCAGATTACCAAGCTTGGAAAAAACAAATAAAGGAAAAATACATTGAGTTTTTAGGTTTAGACACAATTGCTTTGAACGCTTGCGAAATTAAAGTTGATTTAGAAGAAACAATTGAGACAGATGAATATATAAGATATAGATACACTTTTGAAAGTGAAAAGAACTCCATAGTTCCTTGCTACTTATTAATTCCAAAACAAGGAAAAGAAAAATATCCAGTATGTATTTGTTTACAAGGTCATTCCACAGGTTTTCATATCTCAATCGGAGAGAAAAAATATGATGAGGATGATGAAATTCTAAAGAGAAACACTTTTGCATTATATGCAATTAAGAATGGATATGCGGCCCTTTGTATCGAACAAAGAGGTATGGGTGAAAGAACAACTCCTAGAAAAGATCGTGGTTGGGCAACAACGTGTGGTTGCTATCACACTGCATTGACGGCTCTGCTATTAGGAAGAACCTTAATAGGCGAAAGAGTGTGGGATGTTTCAAAGGGAATTGATAGTCTCGAATTCTTTAAGAAATCTCTTGATTTAGATGATATAACTCTTTTAGGAACTTCTGGCGGTGGAACAACCACATATTATTCAGCTTGTTTTGATGAAAGAATAAAAATTGCTGTCCCTTGTTGCGCAATTTGTACATATAAAGATAGTATTGGAGAATTTGCTCATTGCTCATGCAACTATATTCCAAATATTGCTAGATATATGGACATGGGCGAACTCGCATGTCTAATCGCTCCAAGAAAACTTTTAGTTTGTAATGGGGAAGACGACGCAATCTTTTTATTCAAAGGAACAAAAGAAGTATATTCGGTTATCGAAAAAATCTATAAAAAAGAAGGCGTTCCTGGCAACGCAAAATTAGTAGTTTATCCACACGCTCCTCATGCATTTGAACCGAACATTACTTTTACTGAATTGAACAAAATTCGTAAACAACTTTGATATTATCAACTAAAATGGAAAAAGTATTTGAATCTCATTGCCATTACCATTTGTTTGACTCAACCGTAAAAATGGATGAGTCTCTTTTAAAAAAAGAATTTCCAATAACTGGAACGAAGAAAGTTTGTTTTTTAAGTATTCCTCAACAATTTAGTTATGATGGGAAAAAGAAATTTGATCCCATTCATAATCTTAGAGGAATATATTTGAAAAAAGCATTTGCCCCAAATGCATATGCATTAGCTGGTTTAGTGCTTCCAGAAACTCAATTGAGTCAGGAAGAAATAACCGAAGAGTATTTAAATCAGGTTAAGAAGTATTATGAAATGGGTTTTGACGGTATGAAAATGCTCGAAGGATATCCTACATTCATTAAATATGCCGGCATAAGTTTAGATTCACCAATTTACGATAAATTTTATAAGTTTTGTGAAACAAATAATTTCCCAATCATCATGCACATAGCCAATCCTGATGAAAATTGGGATATAAAAACTGCTAGTAAAGAAGCAATTGCACAGGGAAGAGTTTATGATAATACTTTTCCGACAAAAGAAGAAATAACCAATCAAATGTTTAATGTGTTAAAGAAATTTCCAAATTTAACACTTACTTTAGCGCATATGGGTTTTTTCTCTAATCACTATTCTAATGCTATAAAGTTTATGAGCTACCCAAATACTCGTTTAGATGTAACTCCTGGTGGTGAACAATTAATTAATATGTCTCGACACTGGGATTTGTGGTCTACTTTTTTTGAAACCTACCAAGATAGAATTCTTTATGGTTCTGATTATTATCCATTTGAAGAAGGAAAATATTGGTTAGTTGCAGTTAATAGAAGGCCATCTTTTTTAAGGGAGTTTTTTGAAACAGATAGTGAGCATTTATATCTTAATGAAACGTTTAAAGGAGTTAAGATAAAAAAGTCTATTTTGCATAAAATTTATTGGAAAAACCCGCTAAATTTGTATAAAAAGCCACACAAAATCAACAATAATCTTGTCTTAAAAGAAATAGAAAAGATTAAAGATAATATTGAAGAAAAATATTTAGTTGATATTAACGAAATTTTAAAATTATTTAACTAAACAATTGGTTCAAATAAACCAGTAGAAGAATTAAATCTTACGCTTAAATCTGTGTGGAGAATATATTTTTTCACATCATTAATTACGCCATCGTGATAGCCGTTATCTGCATAGGCGGACCCTTTCTTAATACAAAAGATATCACCATCTGAAAGCGTTAGTTTAGTTGTATCTAAGGCAATTCTAATCAATTCAGCACTTACCCAGAATACTTGTGTTTTGACTTCTCCGTTATGATTATCCGTAACGCAATCATTTACGTATGTTTTAATTACAACATCGTTCCTTGTTAGAGTGTATGTAAAATTAGAGCCTTTTCCACGCGTATAATAAGGTTGAACTCCGTCATCTGCTTGTCCTCCTAAAAAGTCTGTAAAGTCAGCTTGATATTCAATTTCAATATTGTTGCCTGATTTGCGAGAAATTGGAGTTGAATCTTTCAAAAATGATGGATAGAATCCTGAGCCATCGTATGTGAAGAAGGCATCTTTAGATAAAACAAAATGATTTGTTCCGTCAGATAATATAGTGCCTTTTGGTATATATACGATATCGTTATTATTAACTGCAGCACTTAAGTCAATCTTTATTGTCGAATAATCTTCATCATCTTTCCCTTTGGTGTATGTGAAGGAGACATTCTCGATTGGATTACTACCTTTATAAAGTTTAATATTGGTGTTTTCACCATTAATATTTTCAAGTTTAAGACCAACCTTAATAGTAAATGTAGTTCCATTACCGTAAGATTTCATTCCAACAAATTTAAAGTCAACGCCACTCTTTGGAAGAACTTCTTCTTTTTCATATCCGCAAACTGTGCAAGTGTGGTGGCCATGACCATTTTCAGAAATTGTTGCAGGTTGGTCCACAATTAATTCATTAAATTGATGTACTTCCTTGTGGACTGTGACTCCACAATCTGGGTCTGTACAAATCTTTTCGTGGTAGTGTTCTGGATCTAAAGAAGATACTGCCCACGAGTTGGCCTCGTGATGGGTTGTATTGTCTTGGCCATTTTTAATCATGTTTTTAACAACATTAATTTGGCCGGTTGTAAGGCCAATACTTTTTAAAAAATTTGTAGCACCAACTGTATAGTTTCCGTTGGCAGAATAATCGTTATTTAATCTATTAGCATAATCTTGTATCACATTAGCTTTTCTAATTCCATTAATGTTACCAAAACTAGAGAAAACATAGTCTCTACACATATCATCAAGTGAGATGCCTGCAAGACAATTAATAAGGAATGAAATAAATCCAGTTCTGTCTGTACCGATAGCACAGTGATATAAAACAGGATAATTACTGACGTCAGATAAGACTTCAAAAGTCTTTTTTATTCCTTGTTTATCAACTTCATTATTAAAATAACCTTCCCCTTCCATTCCACAGTTGTAATAATTAAGTCCTTCAACAGCTGTGTGTAATTCATGCAGTCCGCTATATGTTGGATCGCGTAAGTCAATCTCGGTTTTAATTCCTAATTGCTTAATATCATTGCAACCTTGTTCTGTAACATTAGCGACATAATCGTCGTGCAATTTTCCAGTTCTATAGATAAGATTTTGAACAGTTTTTTGATTTGATCCAACAATTTTCCATCCGCCTTGATCACGGCAGTTTGTGACACCGTCAATATCAATATTTCTTGGAGCCTGATCATTTGTTGAAAAACTTTTTACAGGAGTCGTAAAAGAAGCATTATCAGTAAAGGCAGTAATGGTGTAGAAATATCTAGTACCAATATTTAAATTCTTAAGAACGAATTGTTTGTTAGAATTGTTTCTATATTCAATGCTCGAAGACATATCCATATTTTTGGAAAGCTTAAGTAAATAATAATTTACATTGGCTTCGTTGTATCGATCATCGTATGAACCATTTATTACAACATGCTGAGGTTTTGACATTTCATGTTTGCCATCAATACTGCCAGAAACATCAAAAGATGTACCATGCAAATATTCATTTTGTTCAAGAGTGTGAATGTCATAAAGCATTTCGTTAGCGAAAAATCCATCGTCATAAGTTCCTCCGGAGTTTTTTCCGGCTTCAAAACCTTCATTATATCCTTCATTTGTGCCATCAGTTTTTCCTGCGGTATAGCCGTCTGTATATCCTTCTGTTTTTCCGGCTTCAAAACCTTCTGAGTATCTATCGCTAACAGTTGTAGTAGCCTTTTTGTTGCATCCGGATAAACAAAAACAAGAAATAATTGAAAGAATTAAGGAATATGATTTTTTATTCATGGTTATAACCTCGCTGAGTAAATTATATCAAACCTATTACCCAATAAATTGATAAATATTGCCTTAAAAATGCAATTTTTTCCTTTTGTATATAATTAATTAAATTAAATAAAAGGAATATGATAATATATTTTTACTTGTATAAAGGTGATTGATTATGTCAAAAATTGTAACGTTTGGTGAATTGATGCTTAGACTTTCCATTGAAAAAGAAAGATTAGAAACCGCAAACAAATTTGATGTTTGTTATGGTGGCGGAGAGGCTAATGTAGCGGTTTGCCTAAAACATTTTAATCACGAAACCTTCTTTGTTAGTAAACTACCAAATAATAGTTTAGGAAATGGTGCTCTTGCAGCTCTTAAAAGAGAAGGTGTTAATTGTAAATACATTCAAATTGGTGGAGAACGACTTGGTGTATATTATCTCGAAGTTGGTTCATCATTGAGAGGAAGTAAGGTTGTTTATGATCGTGCTAATAGTGCTTTCTCAAATAGCTCTTTGGACGATTATCCATTTGAAGAAATCCTTAAAGGTGCAGACATTTTCCATTTCACAGGAATAACCACTGCATTAAGTGAGAATTGCGCGCTTTTAGTTGAAAAAGCATGTAAAATCGCGAGAAAAATGGGTGTTTTAGTGTCTTGCGATTTAAATTATAGAAGCAAACTTTGGACAAAAGAACAGGCTCAAAAAGTTATGATTCCTTTAATGCAATATGTTGATATTTGCATTGGTAATGAAGAGGATTTTGAGTCATGCTTAGGATACAAACCAGAAGCCGATATTATTAAAGGCAAGACAGATACTGCTGGATATAAACATATATTTGAAAAGGCCTTGAAAGATTTTGGCTTTAAGATGGTAGCATCATCATTACGTGAATCATTTAGTGCATCTCATAATGGCTGGAAGGGTTTATTGTTTGACGGAAAGCAATTTTATGAATCAAAACATTACGATATTCAGCCAATTGTTGATCGCGTTGGTTCAGGGGACAGCTTTGCTTCAGGAATAATTCACGGCTTTTTATGTTTCAATGATATGCAAAAAACAATTGATTTTGCCGTTGCCGCCAGTGCTTTGAAACACACTATCTTTGGTGATTTTAACCAAGTAACAGAAGAAGAAGTATTTAAATTAATGAATGGAGACGGCTCTGGAAGAGTGGTTCGTTAGTATGAATGATTTATTAAAAGAGTATAAAGTTATTCCGGTAGTTGTTCTTAACAATGAGGAAGATGCAAAATACAAATTATCATCTTTGGTTCAAGGTGAACTTTTGGTAGCTGAAATAACTTTTAGAACTGACTACGCTCTTGAGGGCATAAAATACGCTATTAAAAATTACCCTCAACTATTAATTGGAGCAGGTACAGTTATCAATTTAAAGCAGTGCAAAGATGCTATTGAATCTGGATGCAAGTTTATCGTTTCTCCTGGTTTTTCTCGAGAAATTGCCCTATTTTGTAATGAAAGAAATGTACAATATATTCCAGGCTGCGTGACTCCAACCGAGATTATGGAAGCACTAAGTTTAAACATCAACTTAATTAAGTTTTTCCCTGCAAATATTTATGGTGGATTAAAAGCAATAAATAGTTTGGGCGCAGTATTTAAAGATACAAAATTTGTTCCAACCGGTGGAATAGATGAAAATAATCTGAAGGAATATTTGTTGAATAAATATGTAAAAGCCGTTGGTGGATCTTGGATTTTAAAGGGTGATATTGTCGAAAATTGTCGTTTTATAAAAGAAACGATCGAATCAATTAGTTAATTATGAAGTGGATTGGCTATATCACAGAGTCTAATTATAATTTTGAAGACAAATTTCAAGATTATGGTATTCCTCCCGCTTATATTGTTAAAAAGGTTTCACTTGCTAACGTTAATAAAACAAAAATAAAGATTGCAGCGTTAGGTGTTTTTTCTTTATATGTAAACAATCATTTAATTAATGATGAGTATATGTCACAAGATTTATCTGAATATGATAAAACCGTTTATTACCGAGTTTATGATGTGACAAAGTATGTTCAAAAAGGAATTAATTCTATTGGCATTATTTTATGTGATGGCTGGTACACTTCAAGATTAAGTTTAAGAGGAAGAAATGCTTTTGGAGAATACCCTAATAAAGTATGTTTTGAAGTTACTTCTCTAAAAGAAATAATTTGTAGTAGTGACGGGACCGAAAAGGCTAAAGATGGAGCGATAAGAGCTTGCGATAATCAAAATGGTATTATCATTGATAATAATTATGATCTAGGGTCTTTCTCTGATCCAAATTATGATGTTTCAAAATGGGAAACCGTCTCTGTTTTTAATATAAATTCAAAATTGAAAAAGAGCATCATAAAACCAATCGTCTGTCAAAAAGTTTTTAAAGCTAGATTAATAAATAAATTTGACAATCATTTTGTTTATGACTTCGGTCAAAATATGGCCGCTGTTGAGCATATACTTGTCAAAGGCACAAAAGGAACAAAGATCACTATCAAACATGGTGAAACGTTGGATGTAAATAAAAAAGTCTATGTTGAGAATTTAAGAAGTGCTTTAGCAAGAAGTACTTATATTTTAAAAGGCGATGGTGTTGAAGAGTTTTTGCCACGCCATACATATTTTGGTTTTAGGTATATTGATGTTTGTATTGAAGGAAATGCAGAAATCATTTCACTAAGTGCAAATGCTATATGGAGCAAGCTAAAAAGAACGGGTTATATCAAAACCAACAACGCACTCGTAAATAGAATTTACAAAAATGTTTTATGGGGCCAAAGAAGTAACTTCCTTTCTATTCCGACTGATTGTCCTCAAAGAGATGAAAGAATGGGTTGGAGTGGAGATGCTCAAGTCTTTTCAATGACTGCATCTTACAACTATGAAGTAGCAAAATTCCTTAAAAAATATGTAAGAGATTTAGTTGATTCTTTTAAATTAAATAAAGAATTTATTCCTTCTTTTTCACCTTATTTCTTTAAAAATTATGGAGCCCCGTTATCCCATTTAGATAATGAATGGAGAGCCAACACGTTAGGCTGGAGTGACGCAATTATATCAATTCCTTATAATCTATATCTATTCTATGGAGAGGAAGAATTTTTAAAAGAAACGTTACCTTACATGAAAAAGTTTATGGATGTCATTTATAGGTATCACGTTAGCAATAATGCCTATCATGGTTTCTCGTTTGGAGATTGGTTGTCTATTTATGAAACCACAGATAAAGATTTATATAACAATGCTTTTTTAGCACACGATAATTATCTTTTGTATAAAGTGTGTGAGATTTTGAATGATAATGACAAAGAAAAATACCTTGATAACTTTAAAAAAGTTAAAAAAGCATTTAATGAACGCTTTGTTACTAAAGAAGATAAATTGACAAGTGACACTCAGGGAGCCTATATTCTTGCAAGTGAGTTTGGCTTAATTGACAAAGAAAAAAGTAAAATCAGTTTATTAAGAAAAGTAAATGAATATAAAGATCATTTAACAACAGGATTTCACAGCACCAGATTCATTTTGCCTATCTTGTGTGAATGTGGTTTTAAAGATCTTGCATATAAGCTGTTACTTAATAAGGACTATCCATCCTGGGGTTATATGATTAGCTGTGGGGCGACCACTATTTGGGAAAGATGGGATAGCTATAAAAAGGATGACGGATTTAACAAAGACGGAATGAATTCTTTCAACCATTATAGTCTTGGCTCAGTTGTTGAATGGATGTATGAATATATGGTTGGAATTAGACCTATAATTACATCTCCAGGATTCAAAAACACCGTAATTTCCCCATATTTTTCTAATAAAGTGTCAAAACTATCTTCAAAATTAAAAACGAAAAATGGCGTTATAAATGTAGATTATGAAATTAAAAACGACGTTATTCAATACCATGTTAAAGGCAGTAAAAATATCGAATTTGAATTTGATTTTAATAATGTCATTTTGGAGAAAAAGGAGTTGGGAGAGAATGATTTTGTCTTCCTTCTAAAGTATTAATATGAAAAGGATAAACGTCACAAAATATGGTGTTGTTCCAAACACTAAAAAGTTACTAACTAATCAAATACAAAATCTCATCAATAATCATGCTGATGAGGAAGTAGAGATATATTTTCCTAAAGGTAAATATATTCTTTCCACTTTATTTCTAAAAAGTAATATCTCTATCAATATTGCAAAAGGCGCTTTTGTCTATGGATCAGATAATTTTGATGACTTTGCTTCTTTAGAAGAAGTAAAACATCCTATGTACCAAGACATTTCTCACAGCTACTTTAATTGCTCTCTTTTTGTTGCAAAAAATTGCAAAAATATAACTTTTAAAGGCAAGGGCACAATTGATATGCGAAGCGTCTGGGATGAAAAGAATAAAAACAACAACGTTCATCGCGGCGCAAAAGTTATTACTTTAGTGGAATGCAACGACGTCTTAATTGAAAACCTAACTATCAAGCACGCAACAGATTTAGCAGTTTATTTTGTGTCAAGCAAAAATGTTGTTGTGAGGAACTTAAAACTAAAGGTTTTTATTGATGGTATTTCTCCCGACAATTCTAAAAATGTGTTGATCGAGAATTGTAAGGTTATTTCTGGAGATGATGCGATTGTTTTTAAATCTTCATATAACCTCAATAAGTTAGACGAATGCCGAAATATTACTGTCAGAAATTGCAATCTTATCTCTCGTTGCAATGCAATTAAATTTGGAACTGAAAGTAATGGTGGTTTTAAAGATATCTTTATTAAAAATATAAACATTAAAAATACAAGAATGGTTGGTATAGCGATCGAATCAGTTGATGGCGCAATTATTAACAATATCCAAATTAATAATATCTTTATGCAAAACGTAAATGCTCCGTTCTTTATTCATTTAGGAAAAAGAATGAGAGGCCCTGAAAACTTATCAATTGGTAGCATATCAAATATTAAAATAAGCAATGTTAAGGCAGTTGGCCCATACGTCGCATTTAAAACAATTCCGTGGAATTATCTTTCTTATATTAATAAACAGGACAAGCAATACCATTGGAATTTCTGGAGTGTTGAAAAAGTTGAACCAACGAAAGAGTTAATAAATAAACCTTGGCAGTTTACTTCGAACATTTGTGGTCTTCCTTCAAATTATTTAAAGAACATCAGTCTTAAAAACATTTTTATCGAACTTGCCGGCGGAGTTAAAAAAGGACAATATGAAGAAGTTGTTAAGGATAATTTTGACGGATATCCAGAAGTTTTTGTTTATGGATGGACGCTTCCTTCAAGCGGATTGTTCTTTAGACACATCCAGAATTTGAAACTTCAGAATATTAATTTTTCCGTAATAAGAAAAGATGAGAGAGAGCTCATCATTTTCGACGATATAATCTAAAAAATCTCTAAAAATACATCCTTTTTGAGGAAATAGTTCTCCAGTTAGATGGTGATAAACCACTATATTTTTTGAATACTTTCGAGAAGTACTGAACGGAATCAAAATTAAGCAAATCGCTTGTTTCCTCGATTGAATGTTCACCATTAAGAAGTAATTTTTTGGCTTCTTCAATTTTTAAAGAATAGAAATAATTAATAATTGTTATGCCTGTGACTTTTTTAAAATGACGGCATAAATAACTTTTTGAATATGAAACGTTCTTACTTACTTTTTCTAAAGAAAACTTTTCATATTTAGCCTTATTTAATTCTTGAATAACCTTGTTTACAAATGTGTCATTATACGTATGATTCTCGAGAGGTTCATTTTCTTTTGGATTTAGTAAACTAATGAAAAAGAGTTCAAAAATGTTTTTAATAATTTGAGATATTCCAAAAGAATTACTGTTTACGATAATCTTACGTTCAGAAAAATATTGATCAATATTGCAATCTACATTTTTGATGTAAATTTCGAACACTTGTTTTAGTTGATTAACTTCAGTTTTAGACAAATCTAACACCCTATCAAATAATTGATTCATTGATGGTGATGATGTTCTAAAAGAAAGAATATAAACCGTTGATTTATCTGTAACACATCTATCTTTGTGTGATGCAAGAGGTTTATGTATAAAAGCTTGTCCCTTACTTAGCTGATAAGTTTTATCATCTTCAAAGACTTCTTCTATTCCGTCATCTACGTATATAAGTTCTAACTGAGGGTGTGTTTCAAATTCAGTAAAATAGCTATTATCAAAATGAAAAATATAAATCGATGATATTGATTCAATATCAATCACTTTATCTAATTTGTATTCTCTTGTGATTAATCTTGGATTCATTCCAAATAATTATAAATCATTAAAGAGAAATAAATATCAATATTTTGCTTATTTTAGAAATTATTGTCCAAGTATGAACTGTAAAATTGATGTACAATACCTATTGTATATAATTTTATAAAAGTAGAGGCGTCGCTTATGGGTAATATGGTTTTAAAAAACATTAACAAGATTTATCCAAATGGTGTTCAAGCTGTTTTTGATTTTAATCTTGAAATTAAGGATAAGGAATTTGTTGTTTTTGTCGGTCCTTCTGGATGTGGTAAGTCCACAACATTAAGAATGATCGCTGGTCTAGAAACAATTACTTCGGGTGAATTCTTTATTGATGGGGAATTAATGAATCAGGTTGAACCAGTAAACAGAAATGTCGCAATGGTTTTCCAAAACTATGCCCTTTATCCTCACATGACTGTTTATAACAATATGAAATTTGCTTTGAAATTAAGAAAAGTCCCAAAGCCAATTTATACCAACCAAGATGAAATTGCCTCAATAATTGAAGACGATAAAGAAATTAGAAAACAAATTAAAGCTATTGAAACAAAATTTAAGAAAAATCAAAATGATGATTCATTATTAGAATCTAGAAATGAGCTTTACAAGAAACTTTATGCTAATGAAGAAAAGAAAACATCAATATTAGTTCAACAAGTTGGCATAGATGAATATACAATTAATGAGTTAAGAACAACTATAAAGAAAAGAGAAAAAGTTGTCGCAAGCAACCAACATATTATCGATAAATATGGCAGCAATTATCCTGAAGAATGCCACAACCTAATTGAAGAAAATAATAATAGTCTTAAACAAATTGAAGACTTTAAAAAACGAATTGAATTTTTAGAAAAGAACGAAGTTCCTCTTTGCAAAGTTAGACATCTTACTAAAGAAGAGATGGATCTAGAAATTAATAAAGTTGCCGATTCTATCGATTTAACCAGATACTTATTTAGAAAACCCGCAGCCCTTTCTGGTGGTCAAAGACAAAGAGTCGCCTTAGGAAGAGCAATTGTTAGAAGACCTAAGGTCTTCCTTATGGATGAGCCACTCTCTAACTTAGATGCAAAACTTAGAGTACAAACAAGAAGTGAAATTATTAAGATTCATAAACAAGTTGGTGCTACAACCGTTTACGTTACACATGACCAAACTGAAGCCATGACAATGGCAGATAGAATTGTTGTTATGAAAGATGGTTATATTCAACAAATTGGTGCACCTAAAGAATTATTCTCGGATCCAGCCAATAAGTTTGTTGCTTCATTTATTGGATCGCCTGCAATGAATTTTATTTCCGGAACTTATTCAAAAGGAGTTTTCACGGCGATTAAGTCTAATGATGAAAACAATCCTCTTGGTATTGAAAGCTTCACATATAAAGTTTCAAAAGAATTAAATAAAGCCTTACAAGATTACGAAGGGAAAAATATATTTCTTGGTTTCAGACCCGAAGATATTTACGTCGCTGGTGATGTCAATAATCATAACCCAAGCAATTCGTTTGAAGTTAAATGCGATTATGTTGAATTATTAGGATATGATTTAGTTCTTTATTTCTACATATTAGGTCACAAAATAGTCGCAAAAGTTGGTGAAAAAGAAAACATTCAAACTAATGACAAAGCGAAATTGTGTTTAGATAACGACAAAGTATATTTCTTTGATGCCGATACAGAAAAAAGAATTAAATAGGAAATGACCACCCACGAATTTATTCTAAAAAACTGGATTACGTCTGTTAGAGACCCTAACTTTAATAACAAAAAATATTTGCCGAATAAATATATGACTCCATCAGCTGACGGGGTATTTCAAAATTTTTATTATTGGGATACCTATTTTATTAATGTCGGTCTATTAGCAGATGGCGATATTGAGATGGCTAGAAACAATCTTAACATTATGGATTATTTTGTTCGTGAACAAGGGTTTATTCCGAATGCAGATCATCTTTTATATGGTTCTCAACCTCCTTTATTTACTAGAGGAATTTTTGATTTATATTCCAAAACAAAAGATATCAACGACATTAAAAAATATATTGAAAGTGCAATTAAAGAGTTGCAATTTTGGTACAAAAAAAGAGAGTCAAAAATTCTTGGATTATCTCAATATAAGTGCGGTTTTTCTGAAGATTTTTGCATCAATAACTGGAAATATTTTTGTGACCGAGTAGGCGGATATAATGAAGTTGAACTATCTATGCCGAAGGTAGAAATGACACAAAATACATATGCGATTGCCGAATCTGGCTGGGACATGAATAGTAGATTTCTTTCAAAAGGAAATCGCTTCAATATTTTAAAGTTTGTTGGTGTTGATCTTAATAGTATTCTTTGCGATGCTGAAACAAAAATTAGCATAATGCTAGAAATCATTGGTGATAAAAATCGATCCAATATTTTCAAAACGAAAGCAAAGCAAAGACAAAAATTAATTGATAAATATATGTTAAATAAAGATAACGTTTATTTTGATTATAATTTTGTTGACAAAGAACATAGCTCTTTATTATCTGCTGCCAGTTTATATCCTTATGCTTTAGGAGTAAGTAAGAATAAAGAAGGATGTTTATGTGTTTTTAATAAATTAAAAGAAAAACACGGAATTTCTTCCTCAGAAAAAAAAGAAGGAGCGTGTTTCCAATGGGATTATCCGAATATGTGGCCTCCTATTGTCTACTTTGCATATAATGCACTTATTAACACAGGTTCCTTTGAAGAAGCTAAATGGTTAAGAAAAGAATATATGCATACAGTTGAAAAGGTCTACAAGGAAACTGGTAGACTTTGGGAAAAATATAATCCAATTACAGTGAAAACTTCTTATAACAAAGAATACGATACTCCGACAATGTTAGGTTGGACTGCTGGTATTTATGAATATTTTTATATGATGGGAGAATAATATGTATAGCTTAGAACAATCAATTCAATTGGCTAAGGAATTCCTTGGTAAAGAATATTTTTCGAATCTTAATCTCAGTTTTAAGCATGTTGATGAAAAAGAAATTCTTAATATTAGAAAAACTCAAAACGATATTGTGATTGAATATGGAGAAGTTGCTTCATTATTCTTCTCGCTTAGTCTTATTAAACAAAATTTCAAAAAAGAGAATTATGAGATCAATCTTAAGCGTCATTTTTCCACAAATGGATTAATGCATGATTGTTCTAGAAACGGACCGCTTAATATTAAGCAAGCCAAGCAAATGATTATGGTTTTAGCGTTGTTTGGATTAAATCGTTTTATGCTTTATACCGAAGATGTCTATGAAATAGAGGGTGAACCCTTCTTTGGTTATTTAAGAGGACGTTACACTAAAGAAGAACTTAAAGATTTAAATGACTATGCTTTAAGTTTTGGTGTTGAATTAGTGCCTTGTATCCAAACGTTATCTCACCTATATCATGCTTTAAAATGGGGCATTTATGATCCTGTTAGAGATACGTGGAATACTTTATTAGCGAACGAACCTAAAACCTATGAGCTGATTGACAAGATGCTTTCTACATGTGAGGAAGTATTTACTTCTAAAAATATTCATATCGGAATGGATGAAGCATTTGATATATGTTCTGGACCATTTATTTGGAAAAACAAAGTTATTGATAAAAAAGAAGCATTCTTATCGCACCTTAATAAAGTAGTTGAGCTTTGCCAGAAGCATCATTTTAAACCTATGATGTGGTGTGATATGTTTTTCAAATTAGAATGCCGTAAATCTGAAGAATATTTGAACTGGTATGCCTTTAAAGGCAAACTTTCCGAAGAAACAAAACAAATGATTCCTGACGTAGGCCTTGTTTATTGGGATTATTACCATAACGAAAGTGAAATATATAACAACTTATTTGATGCATGTCTTGACACAAAAAAAGAAGTTTTGTTTGCAGATGGCTCTCTAACTTGGAGCGGCTTTGCCCCAAACATTGTTCAGTCAATGGAAAATAGCACTTGTGGTTTAAAATCTGCTATTAAGAAACACGTTAAGAATGTCTTTATTACTTCCTGGGGAGACAACGGAAATGAATGCAGCGCTGTTGCATGTTACCCAACAATGGCTCTCCATTCATTATATGAATTCTATGGAAGCGCAAATGAAGCTAAACTTTCCAGATTATTAAAAACAGTTACTGGTGATTCTTTAAAACTTTGGGCGTTACTTCAAGAACCTAACCACCTAAGAAAAGAACAAATTGCTTTTGAAAATTTAAGCAGAGTTTTCTTCTACCAAGACGTTTTATTAGGGGTCGCTGAAAGAAAAGTTAAACTAGAATACTCGGATCGATTTGTCGAAATCACTAAGCAATTAAAAGCAGCTTCTCATAAATCAGAAAAATTTGGATATGTCTATAAATCTCTTCAATTATTGAGTGATTTCTTAATCAATAAATCGACTCTCGGCTTAAGGCTTAGAAATGCATATAAAGAGAAAAATATTAACGAATTGCATGGTTTTTTAAGTGAAATCAAGTTATGTCAGAAAAAACTTTCAAAATTTTTAGAGGCATATCGAGAGCAATGGGATAAAGAAAATAAACCGTTTGGTTTTGATATTTTAGATGGTCGAATTGGCTTTTTGAACAATAGGCTAAATACAGCATACATTCGTTTGAAAGATTATCTCGACGGAAAGATTAAAAGCATTCCTGAACTAGAACAAAAGATCCTTAAATGGCATGATTCGACTGAAGATGACCCTACTTATATTGGCAACTGGACAGAACTTGCGTCGGTTAATGGGTATTAATATCAATATTTTCTAATTTTTATAAAATATTTATTTAGGTGGGGAGACAATTTGAAAGATACTCAATCACAATATAATATATTGTAAATGCGTCATCCTTTGAGTAATAGAACGATTATGAATATGATATCAAATTATTTCTACGAAAGAGAATTCAGGGCTTTTTCAAAAAGACGCACCGCTAGAAATAGATCAACAAAAGGTGTTCTTAATCATAAAAAGACCGTATTTTTCATAGTCTCTTTGCTTTTTATTCCTATTCTTAACTGGCTTATTTTCTGGCTCTTTGTTAACATCCAATCAATTGTTTTAGCGTTCCAAAGTCCATTAGATGGGCATTTCACTTTTGATAATTTCAAATTGTTTTGGAATAACTTAACAACTCCTTATAACAATGTTTTAGGTCTTGCCTTAAAAAATACAGCCATTTACTTTGCTGCATCTGTCTTTATTATATTGCCATTATCTTTAGTGATTGCTTATTTTCTGTATAAGAAAATATTTGCTTACAAACTCTTTAGAATTGTTTTCTTCCTACCTGCAATTATTTCAAGTGTTGCCTTAGTAACAGCATACTCAACACTTATTGCTCCAAATGGACCGATTATGCGATTCTTGCAGAGTATAGGAATTCATACCAGTCCTAGTGGGTTACTAGGTAATAAAGAAACAGCGACATGGACAATTTTGTTCTATACAATTATGACCAGTTTCACCACAAACGTCTTATTGTTCTCTGGAGCAATGAGTCGTGTTCCGACCGAGGTCTTGGAAAGCGCCAAACTAGAAGGTTGCTCTCCATTTAGAGAACTTATTGAAATTATTTTCCCTCTTATTTGGCCTACATTCTCCACTCAATTAGTATTTACAATGACAGGATTATTTACTGCAAGCGGTCCAATTCTTTTATTTGATCCGCTCAATAAACAAGGAACAATTACACTTTCATATTGGATCTTTAGAGAAGCGTATGGATCCGGTTTAGGCGGTGGAGGTGTTTCAAGTTATAACATCGTTTCATGTACCGGTTTATGTTTTACATTGATTGGATTTCCAATCATTATGTTAGTTCGTAAGTTAACAGATAAGGTTGATGCAGTAGAGTATTAATTATGAGAGCTGAAAGATTACCGCGTGTATTTCTATCGAGAAATAGACTCGTCAAAAAAACAATTGGCGAGAGAATTGTTTCTAGTATAGCTTTTGTGTTATTTGCATTATATGCATTTGCATTACTCTATTTAGTTTTCTATTTGTTATTTAACTCCTTATTCTTAACTGGCTATTGGTATGGCGAGAAGGCTGATAATCCAGGAGGAGATATACAATATACATTTACCTTTGCTAACTATATTGAAGCCTTAAAGGTTTCTATTTCTGATACTCAAGGTTATAACATTTTCCTTCCTGAAATGTTTTTCAATTCATTTTGGTATTGCTTTATTGGTGTTTTTAGTGGAGTTTTAATGTCCACATTCACCGGTTATGTTATTGCCAAATATGAATTTAGAGGAAGAAACCTGATTTATGCTATTGCTATTTTCTGTATGACCATTCCTATTATTGGTACAACTAGCTCAATGCTTAAATTAGTTAATTCAGATTATTTTCCAATCTACAATACCCCGATGTTTGTTTTACTTACATCATTAGGTGGTTTTGGTTTTAACTTTATAGTTATGCATGCATTCTTCAAGAATGTAAGCTGGAACTATGTTGAAGCCGTTTTAATTGATGGTGGCGGCCATTATACTGCTTTCTTTAGAGTAGTTTTGCCACAAGCACATTCATCGATAGTAACATTAATTATTTTGTCATTTATTGGATCTTGGAATGATTATTCCACTCCAATGATGTATTTGCCAGATTATCCAACTGTGGCATCTGGTATTTATCAAATTACTGCTTCGAATAAAAGAAGTGCGAATATGCCGAAACTCTTTGCGGGTTTAGTTTTATCTTTTATTCCAGTATTAGTTTTGTTTGCAATTTTCTCCGATAGAATTATGAAAAACTTCTCTATCGGCGGTTTAAAAGGATAAATTTTTGGAGGTTTCTTATGAGAAAAAGTTTCACAAAAGTATTATTTGGAGTAACCGTATTAGCGACTGCTAGCAGTTTGTTAATGGGCTGTAAGAAAAAGAAAGATAATCCTGATAACCTTGATATTTATATCACCAACGCTGGATATAGATATGAATGGGTCAGCGCGATTAAAGATTTGTTCTTAGAACAAGATTGGGTAAAAGAAAAATATCCAAAATTAAATGTCACAATTTATCAAAACGATGACCAAAACTACACCGAAACAATTATGGATGCTGGTAAATCAAGTAATAGATTTGACCTTATGTTTGGTATGAACCTTGCCAAATTTAATGGCAGCGAAGATGTTGTTGATTTAACTGATGAAGTTTATAACAAAGAGATTCCAGGAACCAACGTCTTATTTAAGGATGCTATTTTCCAATCTTATTTGAAATCTTATGAGTATTATCCAAAAGGAAACCACTCAGGAAATCCAAAGTTCTATTTTGCTCCATGGGCCGGTGGTATGGATGGCATTATTTATAATGATTTCTTTTTTAAAGAAAATTCGTATAAAGTTCCAAATACAACAGATGAACTAGTAAGTATTTGTAATGATTATCACAGCAAAGGAAAGTATTGTTTTATCCAAGGAAACGATGAGAACTACTTCAATGGTCTTTTCGATATATTCTGGGGCCAATATCAAGGAATCGAAGGCTATCTTAATTTCTGGAATGGTATTGATGATGGCGCTTTATCAAAAGGCATCTTCGAACAAAAAGGAAGACTCGAAGCCCTAAAAGTTTTTGATCAGTTAGTTCACAACAATTTTGTTTGCGAAGATAGCGACTTCCAAAACTTCATGTCAAATCAGCGTCAATTCTTAAAAGGGAAAGCTTTAATGAATGTTAATGGCGACTGGTTTGTCAGCGAAATGAAAGAAATAAAAGAAGATATTAAGAAAAACGATCCTGTATCCGCACAATATTCGTTTAAGATGATGAGAACTCCTATTGTCTCTTCAATCATTACTTTATGTGACACAATTGAAAACGATGCTGAATTATCAGCATTGATCACCGCTATTGATAACGAGAATTCAAGTTTAACAGGTGAAGGTTATGCTGTAAGCCAGGATGATTTTAATACAATTAAAGAAGCAAGAAGTGTTGTTGCTTCACACGGTGCTACTCACCAAGCAATTATTCCGGTTTACGCTTTAAGAAAAGATGCCGCAATTGACTTTATTAGATTTATGGCAACAAGCCAAGCTCAAGACGCTTATATTAAGGCAACTGATGGTGCCTCTCTTCCGTTCTCCTATGATTTAAAGACAAAGAATCCAACTTTATATAATGAAATTGATCCATTACATCAAGAACGTATTTCTTACTTGAATTCAAGTTTCATTAACCCTTACTCATTACCATCAAAATATAATTTCCCATTAAATAAATATGGTGGAGTTGATGCTTTCTATCTCTCTGGTGGTTATGACTTCTTCACAAAGATGCGTAAAGAGAACAAACAACCTAATACATATTATGATGAAACAATCGCTTACTATACAGACGAAAAATGGGACGATGTTCTTAGAAGAGCTGGATTAAAATAGATGAAAATTCACGTAAAATCCATATTATTTTTGGCAATTATTCCTCTTTTGGTAACCTCATGCAACAAGAAAAACAATGATGAATTATCAGATGATGTTTTCTGGTCTATTTCCAATGCTGAAAAAGTAGTTAGAGATAGAGATAGAAGTTACTATTCTGCCTTATCTAGAAAAGCTGAAGTGGTTATCAAAATGTGCCAAGGCGAATATGAGTCTGGCCAAATTGTGGTAACTCCAACTGAGGATGTTAGTTTTTATAATCTCAAAATCTCAAAATTGAAAAGCGAAGATGGTTTTACCATTCCTTCAAATAACGTTAATCTCTATGCTGCAAGTTATTGCCGAGTTAAAAATGTTTATGACACTGCTACCGGTGAAGAACCTGGTTGGTTCCCTGATGCCCTTCTTCCAATTTCTGCGTTAATTAATTACAAAGAAAACACGATTAAAAAAGGCGAGAATCAGAGTTTTTATGTTTCTGTAGAAACACCTTTAATGCAAAAACCTGGTATTTATACTGGTTCTCTTACAATTATCCTGGATAACAAAACTAAACAAATACCTATTTCAGTTACTGTTTATGATTTGCAAATCAGTGAGACAAGCCATCAAAAATCGTCTTTTGAAACTGGTTGGCAATTTGAATGTGGCGAACTAGAAGCATCAGAAACTATGTTTATGAAATATAACGAGGCTTTACTTAAGTATCGTTTATCCCCTGAACACGTTATGCTTTATAACTCTTTTACAGATAGAGATATTAATGAATACACTGAAAAGTCATATCAAATGATGCAGAATCCAAAGTTTACAAATGTAATGATTCCGACACAGCGTATTTCATATCCTGATCCAAAAATTGAATTCACATTTGATGAAGAAATCTTCAAGAAATTTATCAATTCTTTCTTCATGAAATCTATTCTCGAAAACTACAATATGTTTAAAAAAGCCGGGTTTTTCATGGGAAATATTATTGATGAACCTGATGATTTAGGTATTTATGACCGTGCCATTTATGTTTGTGATCGCTTTAATACACTCAAAAACGAAATTGCAAATGAATTAAGTACAGAATACACATCTAACCCTCTTCAAAAAGAGATTATTCAATCTATAAGAGACATTTCAAATGTTGTTACTGCTTCCTACGATTCTAGACTTGATGGTTATATTGAAGCGTATTGTCCGAAAGCAAATTTCTATGATACTCCAGAACAAAGAGCTCACTATGATTTCCAAAAAGAAAAGTGGTGGTACACTTGCGTATTCCCGAAAGCTCCTTACCCAACATACCACACAGAAGATAGTTTATCTTCAGCAAGACTTCTTTCGTGGATGCAATCTAATTATGATGTAGTTGGAAATTTATATTGGTCCACAAACGTCTTTGCTCGTATAGGCGCAAATGGGGAATATCAAGGAATTGATGATTACTATAATGGTGACGCAATCCGTTATAGCGGTTGCAATGGCGATGGATATTTATTCTATCCAGGCAAGCAATATGGAATTGATGGTCCAGTAGGCACAATCAGAATTGAAGCCATTCGTGATGGTCTTGAAGAATATGAAATCCTTTATGAGTTAAAAGAAGGATTAAAGGCGTTAGACATTGATAAAGATGCTATGTTTTCTTTCTTAATTAATTTCCTTTATGATGGAACGAAAGTTAATGCCTCTTCCGTCGAAATGGAAAATGCTAGAGATGACTTAATTAAATTAGCTATGGCATTCAAGAACGGATCGCAATTCTCTATTGTTAAAAATGATATTGATCGTAGCAACAATAAAGCTAATTTCACATTCTTTGCTAACGAAGGAACTACAATCAAAGTTAATAATGAGAACGTGGCGGCAACTAGCGCATATAAAAATGGCCATTTATTTGATGTAACTGTTCCATTAGTTGGCGATTCAAATATGGTTAATATTGATGTTACTTATAATGGAAAAACAACAACTATTAATCATGCTTTAGGCGGAAAGAATAATAACTACTTACCTGAAGAAATTAAAAATAACTTTTCAAAATATAACGCAACCATTAGCACAGAAGTCGCTACTTATGGTGACTATGAAAATGCTTTAAAAATGGATGTAGGCAAAACAGTTGATAAAAAACAATCAATTAAGTTTACCCCTTCATTTATTAAATCGATTAACAACTCAACTTACTCATTAACATTTAATTTAGTCAATCCGACAGAAGATGTAATTCAATTTTCTGTTGGCTATCGTTCTACTAACCAAACTTACGATTCATACTTTTTAGAGAACAAAGAATTAAAACCTGGGTTTAATCAAATTGACTGCAATTTAGCGATAACAAAATGGCAAAATATTGGGGAATTACAGTATTTAATGCTCGTTTTTGGTGAAAATACATCAAAGAATGAAGCTGCTAAAACTTTGTATCTAACAAATGTAATTGTAAGTCCAAAACAGGGGGTGAAAGCATAATGAAAAAGTTTTTACCTTTCTTAATTTCAGTGCTATCTATTTCAACACTAATTGGCTGCAGCAAGAAAAAGGAAGAAGTTGCACCAAAGATTGAAGTTGTTGCTGACTTTGAAAATTGGGCTCCTGATTTCCAAACCATGAAAATTTCATACGGATTTGGAAAAGTCACCCGTAATGAAGAGCAGAAATTCGTTCATGGTGGAAAGTATAGTGCGTTAGTCCAACCGCTCGGTGATAAGACTTATAGATTTAAACCAACATTCTATTTCCCACTTAGAAGTGCAACATTTGAGTTTAATAAATCTAATTTACGAAAATACACATCACTTTGTTGTTCTGTTTATAACGACAACAATTTTGAAATTCCAATTACAATTGGTTTCTTGTCTGAAATCTCTACCTATTACAACAATAGACGTGCTGATGGTGAAACATTTAATTTAAAACCAAATGAATGGACTGAAATTGAATACAAAATTGATTTAGATTTCTTAAGTATGTTCTTCAATGTCGAAGAAGCTCCTGCTTTATATTTTGAGTTCGAAAAACAGGAATTCTATGATGTTTCTTTTGCTCCAAAAATATATTTTGATGATATTTATTTCGTACTTTCAAGTGAGGAAAGAACATTTGTTGAAACATTCTCCTTAAAAGAAAATGAAATTTGTGACTTCGAAGAAGATTTCCAAAAGTACTTCCTATCTGTAAAGAATGCACTTAGCGGTCACCTTTCATTTGACATTACTGAGAAAACTGATGATGTTACTCCAACAAGCGGTAACAAAATGTTGCACATTCATAGTAAAGGACCAAATAAGACAAAATGGAATTATTGGTCGCACTTAGTTTTTTCACAAACCTATATGAAACAAACAGATATGGCAAAGATTTCCATTGAAGAATTAGAACATCAAAAATGGGTTTTCTGTTATGACATTATGGTTAAAGGAATTGATGAAGAACAAATCGTCCCATCTTTTTATACTAAAGTATCATCTAATGAAAGAGGTATCGCGCTACCACGCGTTCAAAATGGCACATGGCAAAAATGTGAAATTGTTTTTGGTGCCGAATATCCAAATGCATCGCCAGCAAGCCCAACCGTTGTTATTGATGATGCTTATATTTTAAGAATTGGTGAATTCCATTTCTCAATCCCAGAAGAACTTAATGAATATGACATTTATGTCGACAATATTCATTTAGAAAAAAGAGAAGGGATTTAATATGGCGTCTATTGAATGCAAAAGCCTTTCATTTAGCTATCAAAACAAAAAGAAAGAAACTGATATTGAAGTATTCAAAGACTTAAATATTAAATTTGAGAGTGAAAAATTCAATGTTCTGTTAGGTGAATCAGGAAGTGGCAAAACAACCTTGTTAAATATTATTTCAGGCATAGAAAATCAGTATGATGGTGAGCTCCTGTTTGATGGTCAAGACGCTAGAGAAATATCAATTAGAAGAAGGCACATTTCTTATATGCCTCAAAAATATATCATTTATGATAAGATGACCGTTTTTGATAATATTGCGTTTCCTTTAAGATTTGTTGATATTACACCTGATGAAGTTCTAACTAGAGTTCGCAATGTCGCTAAAAGACTTGGAATAAGCCAGTGTCTCTCGAGAAGACCAAAGAATTTATCTTTAGGTCAGCAACAAAGAATGGTTTTAGCGAAAGCACTAGTGAAAGACCCTGAAATTATTTTGTTAGACGAGCCAATGAGTTCTGTTGATCCACTAATTAAAGAGGAATTATTCAAAATAATAAAAGAAGCAAAAGAAGAGTTAAATGCGACGATTATATTTGTAACACACAACTATATGGATGCAATTAGGTATGGAGATATTCTTTATGTTCTTAAAGATAGTCAAATAGTTGCAAAAGGAACCCCAAAAGATTTAAGAGATAGCAAAGATGAATATCTTGTCTATTTAAAAAGTGAAAACGTGATGGAAGACATTAAGTAAATATGGCGAAAAGAAAAATTGCAGAGAAAGATTTTCTAGAAAGTGATCTTCCACAAACTAGGAAGAGCCAGTTTTTTGATATTATCAAAATTAATTATGGCTTAATCTTTAAAATTGGTCTATTTCTTTTAATTCCATTTTTACTATTAATAGTTAAAAACTTCTTTGTTGATTACTTTAATATTCTAACGATTAACGCTTTTAAGAACGCGAAATTGAGTGAAGAAGAAAGTCGATATTGGATTAATATGTTGTTCATATCATCAAACGCTATCGATATTGTTCTTTACCCATTTTTATTCGTATTTTTAGGTGGAATTCTTAGGGTTTTTAGGCAATTATGTTTTTCTGAAGGCGTTTTGTTTAAGTATCTTTTTAAAAAAGGAGTTAAGGATAATTGGAAACAATTCTTGATTATTGGAATTTTTACAGCCCTTTTTAAATTTGGAATGAATGCACTTATAACATTTTTTGGTTTTGATGTGTATTCAATCATTGTGCTTGTATTCTTTGTTGTCGTTTATCTTCCTGTGATTGTGGTTTATTTATATTATTCATCCATCTACGTTTCTAACATCTTCATTTCTATAAGAAATGCTTTATATGTTTATCTCAAGTCATTATGGCAAGTACTGCTTTTTGTTGTTATAGCATTTGCTTTACCAATTTCACTTGAATTCTTCATGACTGGATTGTTTATTAAGCAAAGCATTTATATTGTCTCTGCAGTCTTATTATTACCGCTTGTCATTCTTGCTGGTTTTTTAATGCTTCTTGACCGTTTTGATAAGACAATCAATATAACCGAATATCAAACTCTTATAAGAAAAGGACTTTATGTGTCTAATGAAGAGTTAGAAAAATATGTAGATCGCGCTAATAGCCTCGTTGATAAAAGAGGTTTATCGCCAGAAAGTATGAAAAATATTAAAGAAGTGATTTATAACTTCGAAGTAACCGGAAAAAACATAACTTCTCTTCAATATAAAGGGAACGAATCGTATGAAGTTATCTTTGATAAGGAAAAACATTATTTATTACAAATGAATGATAATAAATCTATTAAAGGACTAAAAACAGTATTAACAAAAGAAGGGAAAGAGTGCTTTTATCAAAAAGATAATGACTCATATTTTTATCTATTTGAATATGGTGAATAATGAAGGATGAAACTATGAATAAATTAAGAATGGGTTTTGTTGGATTAGGCCAAAGAGGAGAAGGTATGCTTTCGACATTTTTGGCTTACTCTGTTGTTGATGTTGTAGCGGTATGTGATGTTTACGCGGATCGTGTTGAAAATGCCGCAAACAAAATTAATGAAGCAAGACAACATTTTCCGAGGAAATATACGGATTTTTCTAAAATGCTAGAAGATAAAGAGATTGATGCAATATACGTTGCGTCTTCTTGGGAAGAACACATTAATCAAGCCATAGAATGTATGAATCATAATATTCCTGTTGCTATGGAAGTTGGTGGGGCCTATTCAATTAAGGATTGTTGGAGATTAGTTAATACATACGAAAAGACAAAAACCCCTATAATGCTAATGGAAAACTGCTGTTTCGATAAATTTGAAACATTAGTAACAGATTTAGCAAGAGATCAAAAATTCGGAGAAATTGTTAATTGTAATGGCGCATATTCTCATGATTTAAGAAAAGAAATAACAAGCGGAAATATTAATCGTCATTACAGATTAAGAAATTATATTTCTAGAAACTGTGAAAATTATCCAACTCATGAGCTTGGCCCTATTGCGAGATTATTAAATATCAATCGTGGCAACAGATTTGTGTCAATGGTTTCAGTAAGTAGCAAAGCTGTTGGTTTAAAGGCTTTTACTCACGATGAAAGATGCGAAGATAAAACCTTGAAAGATATTGACTTTAAGCAAGGTGATGTAGTTTCTACCATAATCAAATGTGAAAATGGCGAAACCATCACCATGACTTTAGATACAACTCTTCCTGGATTTTATTCTCGTCAGATGAGAGTTAAAGGTGTGAAGGGTTGCGCCATTCAAGAAAACAATATGATTTTATTTGATGATGATCATGAAGATATTTGGAATACATATGCCACAATGAAAAAGTACGGCAATAATGCACTCGAATATAATGAATATCTACCAAAATATTGGAGAGATATTACACCTGAAAAGATTAGGTTAGGACATGGCGGCATGGATTTTTACATGGTCGGGACATTTATTGACGCAATGTTAAATAATAAGCCGATGCCTATTGATGTTTATGATGCAGCGAGTTGGTATGCAATCACTCCTTTAAGTGCTAAATCAATAAAAAGTAACGGAAAACCATATAAAATTCCAGACTTTACTAGAGGAAAATATAAAACAAATACGCAAAAAGATGCTTTTGAAAAGGAGGCAGTATATGACCAATATATTTAAAAAAATGTCAATAATGTTAGTACCTTTACTGTTGATAGGTGGCTGCAATAAAACAAACGATAATCCTCCTGAAGCAGCAGATGTAAAAGTCAATAGCATTTCTTTTAAGTTAATGACTGACAATGTTTACATTAATCATTATGCTTACATTCAGGATTTTAAAGTTTTACCTGCAAACGCTACAAATAAAGATGTTAAATGGTCTTTATCTGATGAAGAAGCTGGTAGATTTGATGGGGACTTATTGTACGCGTTGAAACCAGGTAACATTGAGATTATTTGTAAAGCGGTCGATGGTTCAAATATTGAATTTAAATTACCGCTTCATATTTTGGATTATGAAAAACCAGAAGTCTTTAACGTAGAAAGTCAAATCTTTGTATACAAAAACGTCGAATTTAGCCCTTCAATTACTGTTTCTCCGAACTCTGATATAGTGGATTCTAGATATGTTGTAACAATTCCAGAGGAATCGAAGGATATTGTTGAAATGACTGAATCTGGTTCATTAATTGGCAAGCAATTTGGCGTCGCTAATATTCAGGTTTCACCACAACAAGACCAAACGGATGTTCATAATGTTGAAGTCACTGTTGAAGAAGATTTACTTGCATCTTCCACTTCAAAATCAACCGGCGCTAATTTCGTAAAAGATTTTTCAGGAAGACATAGTGTTGCAACTATCGAAACAGCATTTAAAAACAATCACTGGCAAAATTTTGACATTACATTGCCGGAGAAATTTAACTTATCAACTAGCTATGAAACAATAGACGTAAAATCGATAAGTGGATATAACTGGATTGAATTCCAATTTCTTGATGAAAACAAAAATCCTATTAAAGATAACAACATTGTTTTAAAGGTCTCTTTTGATCTAGTTAAAAATGGTGATTGGGCAAATAAAGAAATAGGATCTTTAGCAGGAGAATTTCCTGACGTATATCATTTAAGATGTTATTTAAATGCAAATCCGCAAACTGGTGATTCAAACGTTAAAGCAGCTTTAGATAATTTTGTCATACATACTTTGTAGGAGAGCGTTATGAAAACAAATAGACTTATAACTTTAATTGCTTCTTTATTCATTTTCACATCTCTTGTCGGATGTAATAAGAAGAACCATGAACACGAATATGTTTTCCATGAAGGAGTAGCAGCAACATGCGAAATTTCCGGGAAAAAGGCATATTATTCTTGTTCAGGATGCAAAAAACTATTTGATGAAAATAAGACAGAAGTTACTGAAAATGAGTTAGTAATTCATCCACACGCCTCGACCTTGTTAAACGTTGGTTCTGATTCACCAACATGTAATGAAGTTGGTCATTATTCACATTTTGAATGTAGTGTTTGTCATAAATTATTTTCAGATGATTTAGCAGAACATGAAATCGCATTAAGTTCAATTGAAATTGCCGCAACAGGCCATTCCCTTATTCATATTGATGAACTCGCTCCTACTTGTGTTGCTGATGGACATCACGAGCACTATGAATGTGTTAGGTGTCATAAATATTTCTCTGACGTAAATGGAGCAAGAGAAATACAGGGTAGTGATTTCTTTGTCTCAAAATTAGGCCACAACATGGAAAACCATCCAGCACTTCAACCAACCTGTGTTACTGATGGTAATAGTGAATATCATTACTGTACAAGATGTCATAAATACTTCTCAGATGCTGAAGGACAAAATGAAGTACAAGAAAATAGTTGGATTATTGAAGGGCATCACCATATGGAATATCATCCAGCAAAGGCAATGTCATTCAATGTTGATGGTGAAGTTGAACATTATCATTGTACTCAATGCGGTAAAAACTTTGAGGAAGAAGCCGGAACACACGAGATTACAACTCCGGTTATTATTAAAGCTCCACGAAGTCTTTACTCATTCGAAGATGGTGAAGTACCTTCCATATTTGCCGCAGTACAAAATTGTGACACATTGTCTGTTACAGATGAGGCTGCAAGCGATGGCACTAAATCATTAAAAGTCAAAGTAACCGGAAGAAACACCAAAGTCTCATTCGATAGAGATTGGTTAAATATGGTTTTCTCAAGTGAAGATAGTGTTTTACTTTTCGACATTAAAGGAAGTGCAACAATAAATTCACTTTACTATAGCTCGATTGCTGATACTTTCCATGCTAAGTGGTATAAGCCTTATGAAACTAACAACTCAATTTTACAAGAATGGAAAACATATCAATTTACAAAAGCGATGTTTGATGATTTACAAAACGACAATGCCGTTGTTTACTTTGATGATTCAACAGAAAGCGCGAGTGTTTATATTGATAATATAAGGTTATCTAAAGTAATGGAAACAAAAGACATTGGTTCATTTGAGAATAGTGAGATTATAAATGCTGATAATAGTGGTGAATTAGCAAGAAACGTAAACTTCTTTGGTGTCACCGACAAAGAAAAGGAACTGCGTATAACAAGCACAAAAAGAGATGACCAAGAACTTAATGTTTCTTTCTCAGAACAATATGTTAGTCATGGCCATAGCTCGCTCCATGTTACTACTCAAAATGGAAAGATTGAAGTTTTTGTAAGCAGGGCTTTATATGATAATTTGGACGATTCCGGTGTTGTTTTTGATTTATATTCCCCAAACGGAGCAACCCCATTCCATGTTTGGAACGAAGAAAATTCTGATGCTGAACCTCGTGGCTATATGAATGGCGATAGTGGTTGGGTGTCATTCCGTTTTCCAAAAAATAAAATGGGATTCTGGAATGGCGATTGGGCCAGATTATTTACGACAGATACTGCCGGTAATTTTGAAGTTTATATTGATAATATACGTCCTGCAAGAAATGCTCTAAATATTGGATTTGAAGAAGAGAAAATTCATAACGATTCTGATCTTTATACTTTCAGAACTTATGTCTCACACGAATCATCTATTACAAACGAATTAGCGCATTCCGGAAATAGATCATTCAAAGTTAATTGTGATGCTAACGGAAGAGCATTGATAATAGGTGACGTCTTATATAATTTGCTTCCAAATGAAGGAATTTCATTCTGGATTTATAGCAGAACCGCATTCAATTCCGATAGTGTTGTTTATAGCACTCCAAATGAATGGAAACAGTTTACTATTGCAAAATCTGATATTCATGATGCATATAATGATCACTATGTGTTCTTGCCTTATGCTGCAACAACGCTATATATTGATGATATTTCTATAGCACATTAAAGATAATTCTTTAAAATGGCTCTTTGAAATTTGATGTGGTTTTATGTGGTTTGACTAAAAAAACAGCCTCATAAAATCTTGAAATTCATTGTGGTCTTAAAGAGGGGTTCTCGAATAGAGATTCCCTCTTTTTATATGTCCTCTTTATTTCTATTTATGTATAAAATTCTATTTCTAGATCTCTTGAAGTTATTAAGACCATAGCAAACATCAACTAAAGTTTGAATATTATCATTGTTTGCTTCTGCAACAGCGTTTGATAGGAAAAATCTATAAGTAGTTTGAATATGCGTTAATTATTTCTTCCTCCTTATAATTTGACTGAACATCTAAATAATATGTGAGGATTTTTACTTTTAACTAATTAGGAGGTAAAATCTTGAAATCTAATGTGGTAGCCAAAAAAGCGCGACCACAACAAATTTCAAATATCC
>JAFXWB010000038.1 GCA_017534425.1 Bacilli bacterium | reverse complement strand
ATTCAGATTGAAAAAGATATTCGATAAATTCGAAGAAAATGACAAAAAGATCGAAGAATATAAAGGAGAAATAGAAGATACAGTGACTGTAGCTAAACAACAAAAGAAAATAGACACACAATTGAAAGAAATAGATGACGAATGGGCCACAAAAGTTTTCAAATTTGAACCTCATAAAACAATAAAAGATTTATATTTACTCGATACCGTGTCAACTTTAGAAATTAAAGCCACAGTCGAAGAACACTCTGGTAAAATCTCAGGATTTAAATCTCAAAGTAGAAATTTAACAAACGAATTAAATGCAAGAATAAAACAAAAAGAAACCGCTTTCCAAACTATTAATAACACTTTAGAATTGTGGTTGGGAGTCCAACAATTATGGAACTCACTTCAATCATTCTTTATCGGAGGTGATATCAGAAAAGAGCTTCCTGGTCCAACAAAGAATTTCGAGAACTGCCATAAACTTTGGGTTAAAATCATGATGGACAAAGCTTATCCAACAAAGAATGTATATTCTTTATGTTCTTCGAATGAATTAACACCTGATTTGGTTGATATTGATAGAACCTTGAAAGAATGTCAACAAAAATTAGATATTTACTTAGAAGGAAAAAGAGGACAATTCCCCAGATTTTATTTCGTATCTAATGGTGTCTTGCTAGATATCCTATCAAAAAGAAGTGATCCCGCGAATATTAAATCAAATTTAGGTATCATATTCGACGCTATTAACGATATCGAATTCGCCGATGCTGATAAAAAGAGCATTATAGCCATAAGACAAGTTAAAAATATGAACACACCAGAAGATAAACAAGAAGTTGATATGACTGCTCATCCGGTCAAATGCGACGGAAAAATTGAAGAATGGTTGTGTGATTTAGTCGCTTCGATGAAATATTCTTTGAGAGATTTGTTCGAACAAGCTTATTATGATATGAAGAATTTCTATGATCAACCTTTGGATGATAATAACAAAGATGGATTTAAAGCTTTTATCCAGAAATACATTTGCCAAATTGTCATTTTTGGACTTCAATTGTTTGGTACGAAAAGATTAGAAGAATTCATTGTGAGAACTTCTTACGAGAAAGGAGATTCATATAAAAAGAAATTAGTCGCTGGTGAATTAGATCCCGCCATGAAAGACTTCAATGTGATTTTAACAGAATTGACTGCCATGGCCAGGCAAGGTTCTAAATATAAACTCCCCATGGTTAAATTAGAAGCTTTGATTATTATCCACGTCCATAATAAGGATATTTACGAATACTTCATTCACGACAAAGAAATGGCAAGACAAATAGTCACAGTAAACGATTACGAATGGCTTAAACAAACCAGAGTTTATTGGTACGACCACAAAACTTCATCAAAAACCGTCAGAACTTGTTTAATAAATATCACCGATGTGGCCTTTGAATACGGTTATGAATTCTTAGGAGCCAAAGAAAGAATGTGTATCACTCCTTTAACAGATAAATGCTATATAACTTTAGCTCAGGCTATGGGTATGCAATACGGTGGTGCCCCAGCTGGACCAGCAGGAACCGGAAAAACTGAGACAGTTAAAGATATGGGTCGTTCCATGGGAGTATTCGTCTTGGTAACAAATTGTGCTCCGGAACACAGATATAAAAACATGGCCGAAATTTTCAAAGGATTGTGTCGTTCGGGTGCCTGGGGTTGCTTCGATGAATTCAACAGAATTCAATTAGAAGTATTGTCTGTCTTAGCCACTATTATTTCTGCTATTCAAGATTGTCGTAAAAAGAACCAAGAAAGATTCAAATTCCCAGAAGGTGGCAACAACTTCAGTGATATTGAATTAATTCCTACTATGGGTTACTTTATAACAATGAATCCTGGTTATTCCGGAAGACAAGAATTGCCTGAAAACTTAAAGATCTTATTCAGAGGTGTAACAATGATGGCACCAAACAGAGAAAGTATCATCAGAGTCAAGTTGTGTTCTTACGGTTTCGATTGCTACGATGATATCTCTAAGAAATTCAGAAAATTGTACGAATTGTGCGAAAGTCAGTTATCTAAACAGCAACATTATGACTTCGGTTTAAGAAATATTTTGTCAGTATTGAGACATGGTGGTAACGAAAAGAAATTAAAACCAGAAAAGGAAAAGGAAGAAGAATTAATTTATATGGCGTTGAGAAGTATGAACTTATCAAAATTAGTTCCTGATGATAAGCCCCTTTTCTTAAACTTGATAAGTGATGTCTTCCCCATGCAGAAAAACGCTAAGCAAGAGGCCAATCCCAAATTAATGGAACAAATCAAAATTATTTTAGACAGAAAAAAACTCGACAGTCTTAACATCTGGGTCGAAAAAATAATCCAAACTTATGAAACTTACCATGTACGTCACGGTTTTATGATAGTCGGTAATACTGGAGTCGGTAAAACAACAATTACTGAAGTACTAACAGAAGCAATGTCTGAATTAAACACGAACGAAAAAGACCCCAAATGGAAAGTTCATAGATTAAATCCAAAAGCTGTTGAAAATGAATATCTATTTATTCAAAAGATCGAAGATACTTATATCTTAGGAGTATTTACAATGATTTGGAAAAAATGTAATGAGAGCTCTTCTTCTTATAGTAAACAAAATAACTGGATTGTTTGTGATGGTCCTATTGATAGTATTTGGATCGAAAACTTGAATACAGTATTAGATGATAACAAGATTTTGACCTTATCAAACAACGAACGTATTGCAATGCTTGATTCGTGCCGTCTCGTAATGGAAACAGAAAACGTCAAAAACGCTTCTTTGGCCACTGTATCAAGATGTGGTATGATATATATCACTGAAAGAGATATCACTTATAAACCTTATGTAAACACTTGGTTCAAGAAAAACAAGGATTTATTGAAAGATATTAAATCTAAATTCAAAGTTGATGAAGAATATATTAAGAAAAATATAGATAAATTAATTAATGAAAATGTCGAAAACGAATTGTTAAGACAGTTTAATCCTTGTATGGGAATTTCATGGCTTATTAAAGTTAAGAACTTTTTACTTTTATTAGAAAGCTTATTAGGAGACAAGACCAAAACCACTTTGGATAAGGATTATATTGACAAATGCGTTGCTTTCTCTTTCGCTTGGGCTATCGGTTCTTTGTATGATATCAAAGAAAGAGAAAAATTCCATAAATATTTGGCAGGCAAAGGCTTCAAGTTACCTGAAGTTCAAAATGGTAATACTATATTCGAATGTTCTTTGGAAGGAAATTGGGATCCTTGGAATCCAGAAAATATAACCATAGATAAAAGAGAATTAGAAAACTTCTCTTCTTTATTAATTCCTACAATGGATTCCACTCGTGCCTTGTTCTTAATAGACAAAATCAGCCAATGCAGATTAGACGCAGTCTCAGAAAGATATCCTCCTTGTTTACTTTTGGGAGATTCCGGTACTGCTAAGACTTCCACTATTTTAATTTACCAAAAAAATATCCAAAAAGATCCAAAACGTGCTTTAAAGAGAGTCAACTTCTCTTCCGCTACTTCACCAACAAACTTCCAAGAAACCTGCGATGACGAATTAGAAAAGAGCGGTAACGAATTTATCCCAATGTTAGATAAAAGCATGGTTATATTCATTGACGATTTGTCAATGCCTTACATTAACAAATGGGGAGATCAAGTCACTTTGGAATTGGTCAGACAACTTCTCGAATTTAGTGGCTACTATTTAATTAAAGCTGACGAAAACAGAGGAGTTATGAAAAAAATATCTAAACTTAGCTTCGTTGCTGCTATGAATCATCCAAAAGGAGGAAAGAATGATATTCCTAATAGATTAAAAAGACACTTCTTTATTTTCAACATGGTTTTGCCGAATGAAACTTCTATAAATGATATCTACGGTAAAATCTGTCAAGCATACTTTACTAAAAAGAGCTTTAACGAAGTTATCGCTAACCAAGCTATGAAACTGCCTAAATTGACCTCGGATCTTCTTAAAAGAATGGAAAGCAAATTCCAACCAACTCCTATCAAATTCCACTATACTTATAACATGAGAGAACTTTCGAGAACTTTCCAAGGTATATTTAATGCGGATAGATCAGGTATTCTCAATTCGGAAAGTAAATACCAAATCAAAAGTGACGTGTTCTTATTATGTCTTTGGAAACACGAAGTTACCAGAGTCTTCAGCGATAAATTGAGAGATATAGATGATAAAAAGGAATTTGTTAACATTGTTGAAATTGTATTGGGAGAAAACTTCGAAAAAGAAGTAACAGATCAAGTAAAGAATGATATTTACTTCGCAGATTATTTAAGACCTAAAGAAGTCGATGAAGAAATAGGTTGTTTGAAATATCCCAAATTCTACGAAAACATCGAAACCTTGGATAAAGCAAGAAAAGCCACTGAACAATTCATGGCTGAGTTGAACGAGGATAAAACCAGAAAACATGTCGAAATTGTTCTTTTTGATGATTGCCTTAAGAACTTAATGCGTATAACAAGAGTCATCCAACAAGACCAAGGAAGTGTTATGCTCGTAGGTGTAGGAGGTTCCGGTAAACAAAGTTTAACAAGATTAGCGGCTTATTGCGAACAGAATGATTTAGTTCAACCAACTTATGGTACACCACCAAGACCTGATGACTTAAGAGCAGTATTTAGAGCTTGCTTCAGCAAAATTATTGAAATGTACAATCCACAAAAAGGTATTTTCTTCAAGCCACAAACGATGTTAATGACAGATGCCGAATTCAAAATTGATTATTATTTGGAAGTCGTGTCTTCGTTCTTGTCTACAGGAGAAATCGCGAACTTATTCGGGCAAAAGAACGATAAAAATACTATTATTGCT
>JAFXWB010000037.1 GCA_017534425.1 Bacilli bacterium | reverse complement strand
CGGATTCCTCATAGTAATTATTCAATAGCGAGCAAGTACTTATAGACAGCTTGACCGCCATCGATTGCACCAACTTCAAGGTAAGGATATTTTTGCTTAATGTTAGCCATATTCTTTGCCTTTTCTTCTTCGGTTGTATCTTTACCATAGATGATAGTTAGCACTTGTTTATCTTCCATACCTGGAACTTTAGCAAGTAAGTCTACAACGACTCTATTTTTGAACTTGGTTGATTTTACGAGCTTGCCATCAAGAATACCAATGTGATCGTTCTTTTGAACTGAAACACCATTAAGTCTTGTTGATCTATTAGCGACTGTAATTTCACCAGTAACAACGTTACGAATTGCTTCTAAGAATGAACCACAGATAATTGTGAGGTCATCGCTAGAGTAATCTAACATAGTTAGGGCAGAGTAACATTGTGGAATTGAGGTTGATTGAATAACCTTAATCTTTGCGCCTTTATAAAGTTGTGCTGCTTGTTTTGCAGCCATAATAATGTTTTTGTTGTTCGGGAACACAATAATGTTTTCAGCATCAAGAGATTTAAATGCTTTAATGAAATCTTCGGTTGAAGGGTTCATTGTTTGGTTTCCGGAGACAACTACATCAACACCAAGTGCTTTGAATTGTTCGATGATACCTTGACCTTGTGCAACTGCAACAATCGCATACTTTTTGTGTTCGCGATGTGCTTGTGACTCACGTTCTTCTTCCGACATATTTTCGTTATGTTGAAGAGCCATGTTTTCACACTTAATTGTGAGGAATTCTCCATATTTTCGCATTTTATGGAGGACAATTCCTGGTTCCTTTGTGTGAACATGAACCTTAACAACATCATCATCTTTTAAAGCAACAATAGAGTCGCCTTGAATGTCGTCTTCATTAAGGTCAGAAATAATTTGATCAACACTGAAATTATCAACATCAACTTTGGCAGATTGAAGTCTTAAAATGAATTCAGTGCAATAGCCAAATTGAAGAGTATCGTCTCTTGTAAATGCGCCAAAATCAATTTCGGCAGCTGGTTCAGAAGACTTTTCTTCTTTAACTAGTTCTGCTTCAATCTTTTCACCATCAAGGAATTTAACCATACCTTTGACGATGTAAACGTAACCTGCACCACCAGAGTCAATAACATTTGCTTCTTTAAGAACAGGTAAAATTTCTTTTGTTTTCTTAAGTGATTTAGCAGCTTGTTTTAAATGTTCTTCAAAGAACTCATTAATTGTAGATTCTTTTGTAACTTTCTTAGTTGCAACTTCAGTTGCTTCTCTAAAGACGGTAAGAATTGTACCTTCAACAGGTGTAACAACAGCACCATAAGCTTGCTTAACACCAATTTTGAAAGCTGCTGCGAGTTGAACTGCATCAACTTCTTTCTTTCCTTCAAAACCTTTACAGATTCCTCTAAAAATTTGGGAAAGTATAACGCCAGAGTTTCCTCTAGCAGACATAAGCATTCCTTTTGAAACTACTTTACCAACTTCACCTAAGTCTTTTGCATCAAATCCGTTTAAAGCAGAAACACCACCAGAAATGGTTCTAAGCATATTGGTGCCTGTATCTCCATCAGGAACTGGGAAAACGTTTAGTGAGTCAACTTCTTCGAAATTGGCTTTTAAATTTAACGCACCATTAGTAAGTAATTCTTTGAATTGCTCACCATTTAATTTCTTGAGAATCATTTTATTCTCCTATGCGGGTTTCTTCTTTTCCTCTATAGAAAAGGCCGATTGTAGCTGGACCACATGATGCAGAAAGAATTGGTCCCATCTTTTGAGGAATAATGTTTTTAAATCCTGCAAGTTTTAATTGAGAGACTAAAAGTTCAATATCTTCTGGTTTTGCATCAGCCTCAGTAACGTAAACAGTTCCCTCAGTAAGTTCTGTACTTCTTTCTTTTGCGACTGCTACGATTCTAAGAAGAGCGTTTCTTCTCCCTTTTGCTTTTTCTACTGCAAAGTTATTTCCTTTTGCATCAGAAATAATGATTGGTTTTACACCAAAAATATTTCCAAAGAAAGCTGTTGAAGCTTTAACACGACCGTGTTTAGCTAATGTATTTAAATCTTCTACTGTAGCAGTTTGATTATATGAAAGACGATTCTTTTCAACGAATTCTGCGACTTCTTCTAAAGATTTGCCTTCATCTCTTAATTTAGCGGCATCTAAAGCCATCATGCCTTGACCCATACCTGAGTTAAGAGCATCAACAACTCTAATTTTGCATTTTGGGAATGATTTTGAATATTTTTCTTTTGCTAGACGTTCACCCAAGGCGCCAGAAGCACTTAATGCTGATGAACAGCAGATATACAAAATATCTTCACCTTTCTCTAAATGTGGAATGAATTTTAAATCAAATTCTTGTTCGGTAACTTGAGATGTCATAATAACTGAACCGTCTCTCATTAAATTATAGTATTGAGTTGGTGTCATTTCGGACCAGTCAAGATCTGCATATGTTTCATGGAAGTTTTTCTCTTTGTCTGTCCAGTTAACCAACATTCTAACGAATTCAATATTGCTGTTTTTTCTTTGTTCGGTTGTTAAATCACCGGTTGAATCAATAAATATTACGAATTTGCTCATTTGATATTCTCCTTTCGCAACGAATATACTTTAATAATATATGCGTTTGCCCGCAATAGTCAGTATTTAGCATTTGCCTATTATGCGACAAACATGATAAAATGCCTATTAATTATGAAGACCGATTTAAGAGTAATAAAAAGCCATGCCGCAATCGAAAACGCATTTATCAACTTAGTTGAGATTAAAGGGTATTCTAATATTACCATTAAAGAAATTGCAGAAAAGGCACTGGTAAATAGAAACACAATTTATTTAAACTATGGTTCAAAAGAAGGCATCCTCGATGCAATCGTTAAAACATCAATTAGAAAGTATTTTGGTCAACTTAACTCACAATATTTCAAAGTTATGGGGTTAAACAAACGCAAAATTGAGATGATGTATCGTAATCTTTTCAAAGTGGTTGATGAGAATATTGAACTTTATAGAATTATTATCACCGACGCAGCATCATCAGGATTTTTAAATCCAGAATTTTCGAAGTTAAGGAAAGAATTTCTTGAACTTATCAAACCAAATAGCGAAAACAAAATTAAGGTTTCTTTCCTTATTAATGGAGTATTTGGAATACTAACAAATTACATAACTTTAGCTACAGGAACAGCTGAAGAAAATATTAAGATATTAACTGACTTAACTTATTCAAACCTTCGCCATTTAAGTTATTCTAGATAGGAGATAAAAGATGAAACTTAATAGGAAAATACAAAACATAGGCTTCATTGTTATTGGAAGCATAGCATTAATTGGATTTATTATTGGGAGCTTCCTAGACCAAAAAATCACAGGAAAAATGGGTGATTATAACAATTTAATGGGAATTATTTTTACTGCATTTGGACCAGTTATTACATTGGCGTTTGGTATTCTTGCTGGAGCGACATTATTTTTCATGCCAAAGCTCGAAAACAAAACCCTAAATATTGTTTTTAGAATTATCGGTGCTGTTGGTGTAATAGGATTTGCATTTAGTCAAGTTAAAGAGGGGCTTGAATGGGTCGATTTTCCAAGAATGCAAGCCGAAGCATCCACTTATAAAGTACTTATTATTGTTTTCATTGCTCTTATTGATTTAGCAATCATTTTATTCTCTAGAATTTGGGTCAAAAAAATGGATCAAAACGCACTAGTATTTGTGTGCTTAATGATTATCGGAATTATCCTTGTCTACTTTGTAGCATGTGAAGGAGTTAAATATTTTGCAAGCCGCCCAAGACCAAGAGTTATAGATCAAGGTTTGCATGAATTCAAGCAATGGTATCAATTTAAACCATTCACAGCTTTCAAAGATGAATATGACGATTGTAAATCATTTGTTTCTGGACACACTGCAAACGCTGCATGCTTAGTAACAATTCTTCCTTTGGTCGCCTCATTAAGTAAAAGAGAATATAATAAATGGATTCAAATTCTCACAATTATTATTGGCGGATTATTTGTCTTTGTAGTAGCCTTCTCAAGAATCATTGCAAGAGCTCATTTTATGACAGACGTTATGGGTGGAATTATTCTCTCATTAGCCATTCAAGCTATAGCAATAAATGTGAAAGCGTTTGAATTTAAACAACAGAAATAAATTTGATCTTATGAATGAAAAATAAGCGAGATTTCCTGCTTATTTTTTAATTTTATCCCAGTATTCTTTCGCTGCTTGTTCAGCTTTATTTTCACCCGGATGATAGTACTTCCTGTCTTTAACATCATCAGGCAAATATTGTTGTTTTACCCAGTGATGAGCATAGTCATGAGGATACTTATAGTTTTGTCCTTTGACTTTTGCATCAGCACCATCATAATGAGTGTTCTGAAGTTGTCTTGGAACACCTATTCCTTTGCCTTGTTTGATATCTTCAACTGCAGCCATGTATGCAAGACATCCAGAATTAGATTTTGGAGCTGTTGCAATTAAAATAGCTGCATTGGTAAGTGGCAAGTAAGCTTCAGGCATTCCAAGTTGAAGTGCTGTATCAACTGCAGCTTTTACAATTGGAATGATTTGAGGGTATGCTAACCCGACATCTTCGTTTGCTGAACAAAGTAATCTTCTCGCTGCTGCAACCAAATCTCCCGCTTCAAGCATCTTAGCTAAATAAAATACTGCTGCATCGGGATCAGAGCCTCTGAGTGATTTCATTAAAGCGGATAGATTGTCATAGTGATGATCTTCACTTCTATCGTAAGAAATATTTGCCTTGCTGATAAGTTCTTCAACCATAGAAATATTGATTGTCTTCTTACCTTCAAGTGCATTTGCAAGGAATTCAAGGTTGTTAATTGCTTTGCGCATGTCACCGTTTGCACCAAGTGACATTTTCTCAAGTGCATCTGCATTAATTCTTACACCAATTTTGTTTGCTGCTTTTTTGAGTCCTTCTGCAATATCTTCTGATTTTAAAGACTTAAATTCGAAGACAGTGCATCTAGATAATAATGCTGGATAAACATAGAAATATGGATTCTCAGTTGTAGAAGCGATTAAAGTTATTTCACCTCTTTCGAAAAAGTCGAGTAAAGATTGTTGTTGCTTCTTATTTAAGTATTGAATTTCATCCAAATAAAGTAAGATGCCGTTTCGAGCAAAAATAGACTTCGCTTCTTCAATAATTTTTTTGATGTCTTCAATAGTTGCGGTTGTTCCATTTAACTTATGAAGTTCCATCTTTGTAGAATCAGCAATGATGTTGGCGATTGTGGTCTTGCCTGTTCCTGGAGGACCATAAAAAATCATATTTGTAATGCGATTATTCTCAATTGCTTTTCTAAGTAATTTACCTTTGTCTAAAAGATGATGCTGTCCACAAACATCATTTAAAGTTTTTGGTCTAAGTTGTTCTGCAAGTGGTCTATCCATATATGTTATAAATTATACTTTGTATAATTTAGTTTTGCAATATTAGAAATAAAAAACCACGATTAATCGTGGTTTTTTTGTTTTATTAAATCTTATCGTTTGATCCGAGAACTTCCATGATCTTATGTTTGACGACGTCTTTAACATATTTACGACCATCTCCAATATATTGACGTGGATCGAAGTGATCTGGATGAGCATTGAAGTGTTCTCTGATACCAGCCGTCATAGCAAGTCTTAAGTCTGAATCGATATTAATTTTACAAACTGCTAACTTAGCTGCTTGACGTAATTGTTTTTCTGGAACGCCAACTGCATCTTTAAGTTGTCCACCATTTTCGTTAATGATTTTAACGTATTCTTGGTTAACTGATGATGAGCCGTGGAGAACGATTGGGAATCCTGGTAATCTCTTTGAAACTTCTTCAAGAATGTCAAATCTTAGAGGAGGTGGGCAGAGAACACCATTTTCATCTCTTGTGCATTGTTCTGGTTTGAACTTATAAGCACCATGAGACGTACCAATAGCGATTGCTAATGAGTCACAACCAGTACGACGAACAAATTCTTCAACGTCTTCTGGTTTTGTATATGATTCACTACCATGTTCAACTTTAACATCGTCTTCAATACCAGCTAAAGTTCCAAGTTCAGCTTCAACTGTGACATATGGTTTGTGAGCATGAGCATATTCACAAACTTTACGAGTGATTTCGATATTTTCTTCAAATGGTTTGCTTGATGCATCAATCATGACTGATGTGAAGCCACCATCGATACAATCTTTACACATTTCAAAGTCTGCACCGTGATCTAAGTGAAGAACGATTGGAAGTCCAGTATCTTCAACAGCTGCTTCAACCATCTTCTTTAAATAGATAGGTTTTGCATATTTTCTTGCACCTGCTGAGACTTGAAGAATAACTGGTGAATTGCATTCTTTTGCGGCTTCGGTAATTGCTTGAACAATTTCCATATTGTTGCAGTTAAAAGCACCAATTGCATATCCGCCGTTGTATGCTTTTGCAAACATTTCTTTAGTATTAACTAATGGCATAAAATTTCCTTCTTTCTTTTTAAAGCGATTATATATTAAATCTAAATGGAAAATTTTTGAATATTTATTTAAAAATTCATTAAAAATTTACATGAATTCCTAGGTATTTTGCTTAATAGTTATATCAAAGCTGGTAATGCATTCAAGATCATTCCCGATACGGTAATTATTATTAATACTACCAGTTGTTTTTTATTATCAGCTTTAAAGAACAAAACTGTTGCAATTGAAACAAAAACAAAATCCAAACTTACAATAATAGTAATTATAGAAGGAATAGCGTTCGCGCTCGCTAGCGCCATATATCTAAATACCATCAAGCAAGCATTGAATACTGCTGAGATGAAAAAATTCAAATATGTCTTTCCATTAATTTCTTTAATTTTATGTCTTTCTTTGCTAAAAATTACAGCTATTAGGCAAACCACAAACACCACCAACATTTGATGGAAAGCAATAACATCAGAATGAATATGTGATAGTTTTAGTTTTACAATCAAAAAAGTAAAGGACAAAGCAAGAGCTGATATTAACGAAAAAATAACCCAACTTAATTTTGCGATTGGATTAATCTTCTTGTTGAAAACAGCATAAAACATTGAAATTGAAACTAAACCTAAGCCAGCATAATAAAAGACAATTTTTAAAGGAGTCGCCCCGCTAGTTACAATGCTAATCATAAAAATTGAGAACAAGAGGTTTGAGAAAAACAAAATTGCGGAGACTTCAAATGGCGCAAAAGCTTCTAAATGTGAACGTTTAAGAGCCAAGAAATAAAATAACCAATCTATTATCGTGATTAACCCAAGAACACCTACCCACATCCACTCAATCTTATTCACTGAATAAAGATCTTTAATGTGACCAAAACAGATACAAATTAGTAAGCATGCAATTGTAATCAAAAAAGATTTAATGCACGCGCTTAAAAGACTGCCAATTTTGTGTGACGAAATTCGATTAAAGATTGTATTTCCGACACTCGAAAATAATGCTAAAACTGCAAATAAAATCCAGGTCATTTTTTATGCCTCAGAATCAAATATGGCCTTATTTTCCAGGAATTTTCCGTATTTTTCCTTCCATTCCTTATGTGCGTCAGAAACATCGTAAATCTTCAAAAAAATTCTCTTCCATCTTGATACAAATCATCAAATCATAACGATTAGGACGATTAATAACGTTTTCACTGTATTCAATGCTATGAATTTCTGGATAAACAAATAACTTGTTAAATATACTTTGTATTTCCTTCAAGATAGCTTTTTTATCACATACAGATGCGTTCCATTTAACTAAAATATGGTGTTTTATCATGCTTCATCCCAGTGCCTTTCCCATTTGTCATATGATTTGTGAGCCTTTTTATATTCGTAATCTAGTTCATTAATCATGTCCTGATCAGCTTTGGATATCACTGGTTTTTCCTTTTGCTGTTTTTTGCGGTTTTTCATAGTAATTTCTGGTTTTTTAACTAAATTCGCTCATATTTTACTTCTAAAATTACATGTTCTCAATCTAACAAATTTTTGGTAAACCAACCGAATTTATCGATACTTTTTCCTAAAATATAATTATTTTATTGAAGACGAAACTTTCTTTTTATATAATAAACTCAAACAGAGGGGAAATTGCATATGAATAACTCCATTTTCAAATTAATGGCTGACACAGCCGAACAGGAGAACAATTTGTTCATCCTTATAGCAGTTATAGTTTTTATCTTAGTTGCTATTTTATTTTTCATTTATCTTGCTTCATGCATCATTATCGTTAAGCAAGGTACAAGAAAAATTGTTGAAAGATTTGGTTCTTACAACAGAACACTTAAAGAAGGTATCCATATTATCTTCAGACCTTTCGACAAAATCGCTCCAGTTCCATGGAATATCTTATCAATCTCTGAAAGAGATGAATTTGATAAGAACATGGCTCGTAGAAAGATTCCATTCTACAATGACGGTCCAAGAAGAAGCCGTGACGCTACACGCGATATTGCTAGACTTGAGCGTACACGTGCTCAATTACGCAGAAAACTCGAAAAGGACATTCGCTTGTTAACAAGAGAAAAATTCATTGATCAAAGCGAGAATGTTTCTGCAGCATATTCAGACTCGTTAGATGTTGATAGAATTGTGTACAATTCAACCGGCAGAAGAGTCGCTGATATGATTGATGGCATCATTGATGCAGAAAACAGCTTATCAGCTCTCGAACAAGGCTATAGAGAAATGGGCCTTGATGCATACCGTGCAGACGAAAGCCTCGTTTCTGATCTCATTGAAAGAGACAGGGAAAGAGAAGCTTTAGCAGCAAGTGTTAAATATTATCCAAGACACCAAGATCCACATAGCAGACGTCGTGGTCTTTATCCAATGGCAGAAAACCATGTTCAAGACTTTGTTGATCTCCGTGAAAGACATATTGATACATCAAACGACAAAGTTCGTAAATTATTCGCATTAAAACTCGAGTCCACCATGAGCTTCCCAAAAGCTGCAACAATGGTCGATGCAGTTCGTAAGAACTATAAGATTTTAAATGCTCCAACCAGATTTTCTGGTGTTAACTTAATTACAAAAGATAATGCATCTATCGGTGCAAATATCGTTATTTTCTTCTCTGTTACAGATCCATTCTTATACTACTATGGTGTTGACGAGCCAGAAGAATCTTTAGTCTTACTCGCAATTACCACATTACGTAATATTATTTCAGGCCTCACACTTGAGGAAGCACTCCAAGCACGTAAAGAAATCAATAATCAAATTCGTGAAGAACTTGATATTGCTACAAACAACTGGGGTATTAAAGCAAACCGTGTTGAAGTCAAAGAATTTGAACTTGGCTATTCAATGCAAAAAGCTATGGATGACGTCCTTATCGCAGAACGCGAAAAGAGAGCAAACATCTTAAGAGCCGAAGGCTACCGCAAGATGAAAGACGAACAAGTCATGGCAGAGCACATCAAACTCCGTGGTTACGAAACCCTCGAAGAAGTTTCACGTGGACCAGCCAACAAGGTCTTTATTCCAAGCGATTTAAGCGACTTCATTACAGGTGCTCACGTTGTTGCTGATGCCTTCAAAGATAAAGAAGCTCAAAAACAACCTCTTCCAGAAGCAAAGGAAGTTAAACCTGAATAATATTCACTAAAAGGTAAGTAGTTTATGTCATCCATTTTAAGCACATTATTAGCAATAATGCTTGTCTTAACGGCATGTGGTTGCTTTTTGGTCGGCATAAACTTAATGTCAAAAGGTTTCGTCTTATGTACAACCAACACCGATAACTTCTTAACAAGAGGTTTTAAAGCAAAAAATAGATTTATTGGTGTTGGCGCAGGTATGGTTAATACCATGTTGTCACAATCTTCAGACGTTACCGCCGTTACCCTTGTTAGACTCGCTGACATTGGAACAATTACATTATTCCAAGCATGCGCATGTATTATTGGCGCTAACATCGGTACCACAATTACTACATTTATCGTTTCCTTATCAGCACTTAACCTTACTCCATACTTTGCATTCTTAGCATTTGTTGGAGCAATTCCTCTTCTTTCTAAAAATAGAAAGATGAGAACATTCGGTCATATTGTTGCAGGATTCGGTATCTTGTTCATCGGTTTGCAATTATTGCAAGCCAACATAGAAAACGAATCATTCAAGAACGTCGTTAATTTCGTCTTTAATTCAACATCTAATCCACTAATCTTAGTTGCAATTGCTGTTGCCATGACATGTGTGGTTCAATCATCGTCAGTCGTTACTTCAATGGTCGTCTTCTTAGTATCAGGCTCACTTCTTCCAATTGAAAGTGCATTATGCCTGGTCGTAGGTGCAAACATTGGTACATGTATTACTTCATGGATTGCCTCTATTGGTAGTTCCAGGACAGCAAGACAAACCGCTATGTTCCACACCTTCTTCAATATTATTGGTGCATCTATCTTTATGGTAGTTATGTATACACCAATCAAAGATTTATTCTTTGATATAGTCGGCGCAATGAAGATCAACACTGAATTCAAGGTCGCTTTATTCCACCTTTCATTCAATATATGCGCTGCATTGGTTATGATTCCATTATTAAGACCTTCAGTCTGGGTCTGTAAAAAAATCATTCGACATTAAATAGGGAGGAAATATTTATGTCACTATTTGTTATCGCATTGCTAGTATTTGCAGTTGGCGTAGTCGTCATCTTACTAGCAAGACTTCTCAGAAGCTACCCAATTATTTTCGCAGGGTTAGTTTGTACAGTCGCAGCAAGTGTAATGGCATTTGTTGAAGACAAAACAATTCTTGGAGTTTACTGGCTATTATTCTCAATCATTGCAGTAGTAGCAGCCGGATTAAACTTATACAAGAACTCACGCGGAGCATTTTGGTGGAGCTTAGGCGCAACTCTTGCATTAATAGCTGCTCCAATTCCAGAAGCACTTGAACTCGAAAGTGAACTCTTGAGCTACATCTTAGCACCTATCGTATTCCTAGTAGTTGGATTACTCGGTTCTTTACTTGTACCAAGATTAGTTTATAAAGATAAAAATCAAAGAAAACACCGCTCAAATTCAGATTTAATCATTGGACAACGCGTTACAATTTGCAAAGACAAAGACGGCCTCAATTCACAAAGAGGTTATATCAACGATGTTGACTGGGCAATTGAACCACTCTATCCATATTTAGATACATTTAAAGTTGGCGATGTTGTCAAAGTATGTAAAATCCAAGGCGTTACCCTTTTATGTGTTCGTGATGGCAAAGACTATCGTGATGATATGAAAGAACAACGCAAGAAAGAAAAAGAAGAAGCTAAAGCAGAAGCCGAAAGAAAACGTGCAGAAAAAGAAGCTGCTGAAAAGGCTGCTGAAGAAGCAAAACAAGAAGAGGTTGTTGAAGAACCAGCACCAGTTGAAGAACCAGCACCAGTTGAGGAACCAGCACCAGTTGAGGAACCAGCTCCAGAGCCAGAGCCACAACCAGAGCCTGAACCAGAGCCACAACCTGAACCAGAGCCAGAGCCACAACCAGAGCCTGAACCAGAACCACAACCTGAACCAGAACCAGAGCCACAACCAGAGCCAGCTCCAGTTAAAGAAAAACCAGAATTCGTCCCATTCCAAGCAAGACTTGCACAAGCAGACGATTTCCTTAGAAATGCTTATAACGAACTTAAGAGCGAAGTCCTTTCATATGGTATCAAATCACGTGTTTCCTCCACTGGTGATACATTTAGACTCCATAAGAAAGCTTATGTTAAGATGGTCGTTGCAGGTAAATACCTCAAGCTCTTCTTAGCTCTTAATCCAGAAGATTACAAAGATACAACCTATCCATTCGAAGATGCTTCTAAACTTGGTACTCGTAAAGATACCCCATTCGTCTTCAAAATCAAATCCGGCTTATCAGTCCGTAGAGCAAAAGTCTTAATTGGCGATGCCGCTAAGAAAGATGGTCTCGAACAAGGCGAAGTCATTCCAAAAGATCACTTTGCAGATCTCCAAGAAATGGCAGGCGGAGACGAAGGCGAAGAAGACGCAGAATAATCTTCTTAAAAATTAAAATAAACCGGGCAGTTTAATCTGTCCGGTTTTTAATACACTTCTCTTCTGTGTCCTATTTTAATAACCAAAATGACAAGTTCCTTATCTCGAATATCTACTATTAATCGATAATCACCGATTCTGTATCGCCATTGATTTTTTCTGTCGCCTCTTAATGCCTTTCCGCGAATTCTTGGATCTTCACATTCGGCTAGATTTTTATCAATCCATGAATAAATTAGTGTTTTCGTGTATTTGTCCATTTTTTCAAGTGTTTTTAGGACTTGTGGTGTATAAACGACACTATATTTCATAAGCCTAATATTTTTTTCACTTCTTCATGAGTATAGGTCTTCGGGTCTCTTTCAAATTCACGGAGAGCTAAGTCTGCTTCAGCTATGTCAAACTCATCTTCCACCTTTTCAAAAAAGGCACGCTTAATTGCTTCGCTTACAGATATACCGTGTATTTTGGCATATGATTCTGCAAGTCTTTTTTCTTCTTCTGTCATACGTAAAGAAATAACCATCCTTTCTCTCCCTTCTATTTCATCCTTGTAATACATTGTAATACATATTTTGGCAAAAAGAAAAGCCACATATTTTAAATGTAGCTTATTTATTTTTTTATTCTTGAAACATCGCTGTTGAAAGATATCTCTCACCGGTGTCTGGAAGAAGCACAACAATCATCTTTCCGGCATTTTCTTCACGCTTTGCGAGTTCAATAGCTGCATTTAATGCCGCTCCAGAGGAGATACCAACAAGTAATCCTTCTGTTCTTGCCACTTTTCGGCCCATTTCAAAGGCTTTTTCGTTAGAAACAGTAATTATCTCATCATAGATATTTGTGTCTAGTGTTTGAGGCACAAATCCAGCACCGATTCCTTGAATCTTGTGTGGACCAGGAGTGCCTTTTGATAAAACTGGAGATGTTTCAGGTTCAACTGCCACCACTTTAACGTTTGGTTTCTTTTCTTTGAGGTATTTTCCAACACCAGAGATAGTTCCACCTGTTCCAACCCCACCAACAAAGATATCAACTTCTCCATCACTATCTTTATATATTTCAGGACCAGTTGTTAAATAGTGCATTCTTGGGTTTGCCATATTTGTAAACTGAGAAGGGATAAATGAGTTTGGTGTTTCTTTTGCAAGTTCTTCTGCTTTTGCAATAGCACCTTTCATTCCTTTAGCGCCTTCAGTTAACACAAGTTCAGCACCATATGCCTTCATAAGGTTTCTTCTTTCAATAGACATAGTTTCAGGCATGGCAATAATTAGTCTTAAGCCTTTAGACGCTGCAACCATTGCTAAACCAATTCCGGTATTACCAGAAGTTGGTTCAATTAAAACAGTATCTTTGTTAATTAAGCCTTGGTTTTCAGCTTCTTCAATCATTGCTTTCGCAATACGATCTTTTACACTTCCGCCTGGGTTGAATGATTCAACTTTGGCGACGAGCTTTGCTTTTAAGTTATATTCTTTTTCAAGTTTTTTAAGTTCTACAAGAGGTGTTTCACCAATTGTATCTATAATTTTTTTGTAGATTTTCATATATTTTTTCCCATTTCGTAAGCTTCTTGGAGCCTTTCATCCTTTTTAATTTCATTTGGATCATTTATTCCACCTAAGAATAATGTTCCTTTTAACGAAACGCCTTCGAAACAGTCAATCCAACCTTGGATTCCACCTATTGCGTGCTGAGGAGTTTTTGGGTCATCATCCGCTGCTACAGTAAGTAAATAAACTTCTTTAAATTTGTAATCTCTTGAATATAGTGAATTCGCACGGTCAATCATTGTCTTCATTTGTCCAGACATTTCGTAATAATAGATTGGAGTTACCCAAACGATTACATCAGATTCACAGATTTTGTCTGTAATTTCATTAGCATCGTCATTTTGGACACACTTCCCTAATTTTTGACAAGCCATGCACCCACGACAGAATGAAACGTTTTTATTTCTTAAAGTAATAAGTTCAACATTATGGCCTGCATCTTTTGCACCATCATAAAACTTATTTGCTAAAATTTCTGAATTAGATCCAGCCCTAATGCTGGTTGAAATAATTAAAACTTTTTTCATAAATCGTTTCTTTTTAATTACAAATAGTTAAATACTTTAATAATGCTTGGTCAAATGATTTGATAAAGAAATTAAAAGACCACTGTGTGGTCTAATATTTTATTTCTTTTTTAGAATGTTTCTATTTTTTATCCTTATTTTATAAAAATATAGAGGAATTCCTTTACTTTTTGTGTTCTTGACTAATTTCACGAATTTCTTTAGCGTCTTTCTTACCACTTGTCTCGTTATAGAAGTTGACGATGATAGAAGTGATAACTGCAACTACAACTATTCCATATATACCAAGAACTACTGTAACAAGTCTTCCGATAAGTGTTGTAGCATAGAAATCACCAAAACCAATTGTGGTAACAACGGTAAAGCAATACCAAAGTGCATCTGGATAATGAGCCATCGTCGGTTCTTCATACATAAGAATTATCGAGAAGGCCGCCATTAAGGCTATTAAGCCGAACAATATTTCCAACGCAAATGTTTTGAATATAATCTTCACAAAAACATCTAACTTAAGTTGAGCTAAGGACAAAAGTGAAGCTTCAATAAATGTGCAGATAGCAATAAATAAGCATTCTAATAAAATAACTGATCCAAGGACATCTCTATCAACTTTTTGGAAGAATCCAATTGCAACTGCAATTGAGAAAACTATTACTAAAACACTAAAAACAATATCTCTAACAGAGTGTTTTTCTATTAATTTGAATATTCTTGAAAGAATAATAGATAAAGCAAATAATCCAGCTGATAAAGAGAAAATGTAAGTATTGTATTTAGCAAATATAACCATTACACCCAACCCAACATCGATAGTAAGAAGAACTAATGCTCTAATTAAACTTGTTGCTTTTCTATCTTTAAGATAATTTACAAATCTAGACAAGCCAAGAAAGATAAAAACCCAAACCATATATTTTGGAGCTTCTTCTAATTGATTATTCTTAGCCTTCACAAACGTAAATACTGAAAACACCAAAACTGCTGTTGTTAAGATAGCACCAACCATCATTAATATAACTCTAAACCATGAGGCATCTAATATGTTTTCTCTCTTTTTATTTACCATGACTAACCTCCTTAAAGTAATAAAACCGCACCTGGAGTTTTATCTCTAAATGCGGTTTTTCCTGAGAATTTTAATTATTTATCGACTTTATTATCAGCGATAACTTTGTCTACAAGATAGCTTGGTAATTCTTCATAACCGGTGAATTCACGATTGAAGAAACCGGATGCTTGAGTTAATGACTTAAGTTGTGTAACGTAGTCAATAATTTCGGCTTCTGGTACAAGGGCTTCAATTTCTTGATAACCACCATCTTTTTCTTCGATGTTTTGAATTCTTGCTCTTCTGGTATTGAGATCAGAAAGAACGTTACCTGTATACTTGGATTCAATGTTAACTCTAATTCTCATAAATGGTTCGAGAATAATTGGTTTGCATTTCATATATGCATCTTTAAATGCTAAGATACCAGCCATCTTAAATGCTTGTTCATTTGAATCAACTGGGTGATATTTACCATCAATTAAGACGCCTTTAACACCGATAACAGGGAATCCTGCTAATAAGCCCTGTTGAAGTGCTTCGAAGAATCCTTTTTCAACTGCTGGGAAGTAGTTCTTTGGAACTGCACCACCGAAGACTTCTTCTGCAAATTCGTTTTCTTCAGCAGGTTCAAATCTCATCTTAACAACACCATAGAATCCAGAACCACCAGATTGTTTGACGTAACGACCATCACCTTCTGCTGTTCCTTTAATGGATTCACGGTAAATGATTTTCATCTTTTCTGTGCTAACTGAAATCTTATAAATTGTTTTTAATTTATCAATTGCAAAGTTAATATGTGAATCAGAAAGACCACCAAGTAATAATTGTTTTGTTTCATTATTACGTTTGACATCTAATGATGGATCTTCAAGTTGCATCTTAGCAAGAGCTGGTCCAAGTTTTGATTCATCATTCTTATTTGCTAAAACGATACCTTTATAAATAACTGCGGTTGGATATTTAACTTTCTTAAAGATCGTGACTGATCTTGGGCTTGAAAGAGAATCGCCTGATGCGACACCTTCAAGTCTTGTGACTGCACCAATATCACCAGCAATAATTTCATTAACTGAATCAAGCTTTTTACCTGTCATTTGGTAAAGCATTGAAATTCTTTGGGTTTCACCATTAACGTAGACTTCATCACCATTATGTAAAACACCAGAACAAACTTTGAATAAGTTAATTTGACCTGCATATGGATCAACGATTGTCTTAAAGACATATGCTGAGAATGGTTGATTGACATCTGTTGGAACGACTTTATCTTTTCCATTTTCATCTTGTGCTTCAAGAGGTTTGAGGTCGTTTGGATTTGGAAGGTAAGAAATGAACATGTTAAGGAGTGTTTGAACACCGATGTTCTTTGTTGCACTGCCAACGATTAATGGGCAAATTTCACCATTTAAAACACCAACTCTAAGTGCTGAGCGGATTTCTTCAAGTGTAAATTCTTCGCCATTAAAGAATTTTTCTAATAATTCATCACTAGTCTTTGCGACTTCTTCAACGATTGTATTATGTAATTCAAGTACTTTGTCTCTCTTATCTGGATAGATTTCTGCTTCAACGCATTCTTTTCCGTTGAAGATGTGAGCCTTAAGATCTACTGCGTTTGCAAAGCCGTCAAATGATTTTTCATGACCAAGTGGATAGCAGAATGAAACAACGTTTTTACCAAGTTTTTCGCGGATTTCTTCAAGTGTTTCTTCAAAATTAGCTTCTTCTTTATCCATCTTATTAACAAAGACAAATGTGGGAACGCCTCTTTTCTTAAGTTGATTGAAATGTTTGACTGTACCAACTTGAACACCAACTGAAGCATCGATGACCAAGACCGCGCCTTTAACAACACCTGTAACTCCGATAACTTCAGAAATAAAGTCATCATTACCAGGAATATCAACAATGTTGATCCTATGATCATTATAGTTTAATGGAACTACTGCAGTTTGAATTGAGCCGCCTCTAAGTTGTTCGGCTGGAGTATAGTCTGATAATGTATTTTTCTTTTCGACTTCGCCCTTTGCTGGAATAAGTTTAGCAACGTATGCTAAGGATTCGACTAAACTGGTCTTACCACTACTTTGGTGACCAAGGATAACGACATTACGAATGTTTTCAGTTTTCATAAATTTATAAATTTCTCCCTATTTTCTGAAGTATTTTGAATAACGGCCCTTTGTAATAAGCTGGATTTTATCTTCTCCAACAAGAGCGGTTAAAGCTTTTTCAATTGTGACTTTATCATAGTCAAAAAGAATTCTTAAGATGTAGGTCTTATTAATTGGAGTTGGTGAATCATTAACAACTTTTAAGACTTTATCTTTTGCGGTTGTATCGAGTTTATTGATTTCCATGATGTAATCAAGTTTACGATATGCTTCAAGAATTCTTCTTAAAATGAAGGAAACAAATGGTTCGTATCTATTTTCATCATCAAACCAACCTTCGGAAGATGCTTTAAATGCATCGATATATTCTCCAAGATGTTGTTTCATTAAGTATGCGATTGCAAAATAATCATCAACATCATATTCATACTTCTTTAAGAAATAATGTAAGAGTAAACGTGAGACTCTGCCATTACCATGGTTATATGGGTGAATGCACATGAAGTCCATCATAAATGTAGCGATGAGTAAAAGTTTATTAACTTCTTCATCCTGTGCACACATATTAAATTGATAAATAAGATTATCTAATAATTGGACAACTCTTTCTGGAGCTGCTGTAACGAAGATGGTTCTAAATTCTCCATCTGGCCCATTTTCTTGAATGTAGTTAATGGAATCTTTGTAGCGACCACCAAATTCTGGATTGTAGTCTTTATAAATGTAGTAGTGAAGTGTAGAAATAAAATTTCTATCAAGTGTTTGGTATTTATATACTTCATCAATTAAATCAATGGCATTATAGTAGCCTTGGAGCATATATTCTTGTAAGGTTTCTGGGTGTGAATCTTTATGAAAAAGGGCACTCTCGCGTTCTTCAGGGATATAAACATTACCAATTTGGTTCCTCATAACCGCTGCACTACGACGTGCCATGTCTTTCAAGATTTCGACTTTTTTGACCTCTTTAATAGGCAAGGTCTTACCTTTGTAAAGCTCAATAGAATTGAGCAAGGCAACAATGCTTGGTGTATTTAGCTTAAGCACTGAGCCTTTTAAGTCAAACATTTTCATTTTCTGTTTACCTCGCGTATCACTATTATCTAATAATTTGTTAGCGCTTTCAATAATTAAGTAAAAAAGTTCGAAAAATACTGAATTAAATTTTTTTAAGATAAAAATAAAAGGCCAAATAAAGGGCCTTCTATCGATATAAACAAAGTTTATTTTAACAATGATTCAAAATTTCGTCTCGAATCAAGGAATCGATAAACTTTAACCAAATTCCCTTCAATTGAATAAATCGCAAGATATCTTTTATTAATAATTTGTTTTCTTAATAAATGTGGAAATGTCTTTTGCATTTCAAATAATGGATTGCGTTCTGGGTAACTCTCAAGAGAATGAATTTGATCATATATTTCATTCACCAATTTAATTGCCGCTTCTTTTGATACGTTCAAAACAAAAGCAACGCATGTAGCGATATCTTGGTGAGCGGTTTCTTCAATTTCAACTTTAAAAAGTCCCATTTTATTTGCTCTCAATCATCTTTAAAATAAGATTCTTAGATTCTTCAAGGGAATATTCTTTTCCACCAGCTAAACGAGCTGCATAGGATTCTAAAACAAGTTGCTGAGCGCGAAGTTCTTGTTCTCTTTTCTCAAAAGATTCAATATCCATAACAACAAGTTCACCTTGGCCATTTTTTGTAAGATAAATTGGCTCGCCGCTTTCTTTACACTTTTCAACTACATCATTATATTTAAGTCGAATATCTGCAGATGCCATAATTGTCATAACGCTACCTCCATTAACAAATTTTATCAAAATAAGTATAAAATTTTTATATCTGATTTTCAATATTTAGTATTATATTCATTAAATTAAAAATATTTTCTTTAGTATGGAATGATTTTAAATAAACAAAAAACCCTTTTATCAAGGGCAATTGTCTGAGCACTAAGCTCTTACATGACTTTTTTAATATACATATTGAAATTGCTAATGTCAATTTAATAATTTTAATAAGTTAAATTGAATAGAAGTGTGGTTGAATTTATAATTTATTTTAGAAACTTTGTTTATTGCAAACAGGTAGGTAGTTTTTATGAAAAAAATAAAATCATTCTTTTTAAAACTTAAAGCGAAAAAGACACTTAGAACCTATCAAAGACCATTAGCAGTTACTTTAGTAACTCTTTTATTAATTAATGTTGCACTCTTATGTATTGGCTCTGTTTTAGCGTTAGTGCTTGACGGAGTTTATTACGATTATGAATTCTTCCAAAAATCATTTTTGTCTGCGTTTATTACTAACGCTAGATGGATGATTTCTCCTAACTCGTTAACATTGTTAAATGTTGGCGATAACAGAATGATGATGGTTCTTGCAATTATCATTGTTATTCTGGGTATGATTTTATTCTCTGGCGCCATTATAGCGACTGTCACCACCGCTTTAAGAACCTTCATTGATAAGAAGTCAAAAGCAAAAGGAAAGATCATTGTTAACAATCATTTTGTTATTCTTAACTGGAACTCAAAAGTTCCTGAAATGATTTATAACTTAATGCTTAAAGGCTTTAAAAAGAACATTGTTATTCTTTCAGATAGAAATAAAGACTATATTGAAGCAGAGCTTAAATCATTATTCTTAACAAACGAAGTTCACGAAAAGATTAAAGCTAATCTCATTATTAAAGAGGGAGATTCATTACTTAGAGGAAATCTAGAAGATATTTCAATAGAAGAAGCTTCTCAAATTTGTATTATGGCTAGAGAAGATATGATTGATGTTGATGATGACAATATCATTAACTCTGATCTTCTCAATCTTAAGATTGTCTTAAAACTTGGTTCTTTTAAATTAAAAGATGGATGTCAAATAGTTGTAGAAACTCAATCGGATGAAACTAGAGCTCAAATAGAAGGGTTGTCACATAAAATCACTTCTCTTAAGAAACTTAGTATTACTCCAATATCCTTTAATAAAAAGATTGGTCAAATCATCGCCCAATCACTTGTAATGCCTCATATGAGTAATCTATATTCTGAACTGTTCTCCTTTGAAGGTTCAGAATTCTACTCAATTGAATCTAATGAAGAGATTGATGAATACTTAAAAACTCATAACGAGACTATTCCTGTTTATAAAGAAGACAAAAATCTTTTCGTTTTAGCAGCAGGAGAAGAAAAACTAAATAACAAGCGTCCTGAAGAATACACGACTTCACGTACATTAGAAATTAACATTGAGCATGGTTCTGCTCAGATTTCAATATTTATCATTGGAGATAACTCTAAAGCCAAATTTCTCCTTAATTCATTAGAAAGAATGCAAAAATCATCTGATATTTCTTTCAAATTTAAACATTATGATAAATGCCAAACTAAAGAATTAATTGAAGATGTTAAAGTAACAGAAGGTTTAAAGAAAATACTTATCTTATCTGATGACAAAGTTGCATCTGATAGTTATGATGCGAATGTCTTTGTTGCCTTAATAGAACTCTCTAAGGTCTTCCCGGTTAATTCTGAAGATATCTCATACACTACAGAACTTCTTGATTCTAGAAACCTTTCAAGCGTTAAAGACTTCAATATCCAAAACACAATTATTTCTAATAAGATGATGTCATTATTAATTACTCAATTAGCCTTAAATAAAAAATCAAAACGTTTCTTTGAAAAAATATTAACTATTTCCACTTCTCATAGAGCTAGCGACTTTGATTTAATCATTCACAAGGCATGCAGAACTGTTGTTATAAATGAAGAGCTAAAATTTGAATCAAAAGCAGAATTATTAAGAACCTTCTATAATACTTTTGAAGGTAAACGAATCTTAATTGGTTTAATTCAAGATAACCAAATTAAGTTGCTTGATGAAAACCAGGACGAGAAACAAGAAATTGTTGTTCGTCCTGAAGACTCATTTATTTACCTTAAATACATGTCTGAAGAAGAATAAAAAAAACTTATAAAAAAGCACGGTAATTCCGCGCTTTTTTTGTTATTCAGCATCTTTTACATCAGTTTCTTTTACTGTCTTTGCCTCTTCGAACATTTTCTTCATTGTAGGATTGTTACGAGTAAGTTTTTTAACAGTAAGATCTTGAGCTTTATCGTTTGCTAATCTTAAGTTACGATCAGCACCAATTAAGCCATCTTTAACTTTATTAAGGTGCTCAATTGTTTTATCAATTTCTTCAATCGCTTTATTAAACTTATCATTCGCGAGATTATAGTTGTAGGCAAACTTTTCTTTAAATTGGTTTAAATCATTTTCAAAATTAGAAACATCAACGCTTTGGTTCTTAATGAGCACTAATTGGTTTTTATATTGTGCAGATGCTAGTGCTGCATTTCTAACAAGCGTGATAAAAGGAATAAAGCATTGAGGTCTAATAACATACATTTTTGGATATCTATAAGAGACATCAACAATACCTGCGTTGTAATATTCACTGTCTGGTTCAAGCATTGACACTAAAACAGCATATTCACAATGTTTTTCGTTTCTATCTTTATCAAGTTCTTTAAAGAAATCTTCGTTCTTTTTCTTTGTAGCAGTTGTGTCATTTTCATTTTTCATTTCAAACATGATAGAGATAAGTTCAGCATTCTCTTCAGTATTTTCTTTGAAAATAAAATCACCTTTTGAACCACTACTTGCATCATTATCTTTTTCAAAATATGCTTTTGGGAAAGCTGTCATTCTAATTTGATTAAATTGAGTCATACAATGTTGTTCGAGGGTTTCTCCAACAAGTTTTGTAGACATCTTTGCTTTTAAATCTTTGTAGAAAGCAATTTGCTCATCTTTCATTTTGAGTTCACTTGAATGTGCTTCATTCAAATGACTGATTTCTAACTGTTTATTCTTTTCAGATAATTTTAATTCGTTTTGTAAATTTAAAATGTCTTTTTCTTTTTGGGCTAAAGCATTAGAAAGAGCAAGTTGTTTTTCCTTTTCAGCAGCGTCTAATCTTTGTTTAAGGAGTTCGATGTTATTTTTAAGATCATTAATTTGTTTTTCGTCCGCGGCTTTTGCTCTTTGTAAATCAAGTTCGTTTTGTTGTTTGTTGTTCTTTTCTTGTTGAGCTAGTCTATCTCTTAATTCTTTTTCAAAAGCATCGTTTCTAACTTGCGAAAGAAGCGAAGCATAATCATCTTGATCAATAACGAATGTTTTTTGACAATTTGGGCACTTTAGTTCTGGCATACCAATTCTCCTTTTAAATATATCCACAAAAGAGGAAGTTTTCGTGATTACAAGGTTAGTAAAGATATTCTACTATGTAATTGACCTTTATTACATTATTCTTTTTATTTTATACAGTCTTTTGAACTGCAAAGTTTATTGCTTTATTTGTTGAGTCTAAAACGATTGACTTCCATGCGTTACGCAAAGTTGACGAGGAATGGGAGTCATTCATAGTCTCTAAGTCAATTACTAATGAATTATTACTTTCGTTAAATCCGAGCAAATTCGATTGATTTTCTTGGATATTTTCAAAAATTCCTTTGAAAATTGAATTAAAGTATTTTTGATGTTCGTCATTACTTTCAGAATGAGATTTTGAATTAAAAGTAATTGGTTTTTTAATTTCAAAAGTCGCTTCAAAATAATTAGTTGAATAATCATAAAATTCAACTTCTTGATGAATGTCTAAAAGATATCCATTGAGTGAATATAGATAAGCAATATCTAATTTGTCTCCTGCTTTTAAAGTTGTGTTAGTGCCAGCCAATTCAAATGTGGCTTTACTAGATAATAGATTAGATTCAACTTCTTCTTTTGTGTCAGGCATATTATTCATTAAAAGATGATCGAATTCGTCAAGGCTAATTGAATATACTGTTTTTAATTCACCAACAGACATAGAGGAGAAATCCACGGCTTCCAGTTCATCTTTTAATTCTTGATGGAAATTTGGAAGTGCATTTTCAAAAGTATTCTTTGTTAACTCGGTCTCTGTTCTAAACTTAGAAAATGAAACGTTAATGCCGAGGGTAGTCGGATTTATCTTATAAGAAGTAGGAGAAGCTAACACTTCATTCCATAAAAGGTTGGCAAAATTTCCTTTAGGAAACATTGAAATATAATCAGTTGCTTTAATCACGAAAGCCTTTGATTGTTCATTATAAGAAATAGGTAAATGGCAGGATTCAAAATACTTATTTAAAAACTTCTCGGTTAAATATCCTTTTCTTACCAAATACTTTGATGCTTCAACTTTCCCAATCTTTGCGGTGTAAATCTTTAACGTAACTGAGTTATCATCCCAATCTCCTACATATGTAGTCAAAACAACTCTCGTCTTAACTGGCATTTTCTTTAAATCAACATAAAAGATATGAAAATTGTTATCGCCTTTTTCGTAATAAATCTTTTCTATATGTTTATCATTAATTGTCTTAACGCCATCTATGAGCAAATCATTTATTTCGTCTTCTCTAAATCTAAACGAAAATTCACCTGACTCAGATATGCTTTCAAAACCTTTTATATAGTTCTTATTTATTATTTCAGAGTATTCAGCTTCACTCCTTACATATGTGCCTCTAGTTTTATCGGTCAATAAAATAGACCAAATCACTAGCAACACAGTTATTGCAAGTAAAGAAATGCTCGCTGAAACAGCAACCAAAAATTTGAGCTTTTTCTTTCTATCCCATTTTTCACCCATGTGTATATTATATACACTTACATAAGCAATATAAAAGGAGGCCTCTTGCCTCCCTATAGTTTTAGTTTTTTTCTTTTGGAGTTATGCCGCAAACTATCGTAGTAGAGTAAATGAGTACTTACTTGCAATCGGTTTAGCTCAATCTCAATCGATGCGGTTCAAACTAAATTAACAAACTAAAGGAGAATATATTCTCCTTTTATTTTTAAGTGCAAATTGCACTTTAAGATTGCACTTTAAAGATGCTTGTGCTAATCTTTTCATATGGAAAATAAATACACTAGAGAGTATTTGTTAGGAACAGGTGTTGGTCTTCAAGATGTAGATCATTTGAAGACATCTGAATATTTTAATAAGGAATCTCAAAGATATATAAGTGGCGAGATTTCTTTAGAAGAATTCGGGAAATTAATAAAGGAATATTATAAAAATAAACCTAATATTAACGAAAACGAATTAGAAGCTGATAATGTCTCTATAAAAATCGGTGAACTAATTCAAGATGATTCATTCACTTTTACAGTCGGACAATTTTTATCAATACACCGTTATCTTTTCGAAGGTGTGTTTAAACGTGCAGGACAAACGAGAACTTATAACATTTCTAAGAAAGAGTGGGTTCTTGAAGATGATTCGGTCGTTTATGGTGACTACAGAGAATTAGAGGAAACATTGCAATATGATTTTAGTGTAGAAAAACAGTTTAATTATTCAAAACTATCTATCGATCAAACTATTGAGAGGTTAGCTATTTTTACTGCGAACTTATGGCAAATTCATGTATTTCCAGAAGGCAACACGAGAACTGTTGCGGTCTTCTTAATTAAATATCTAAGATCTCTAGGTTTTGATGTTTCTAATGATTTATTTAGGAAAAATGCATGGTATTTCAGAAATGCACTAGTTAGGGCTAATTATACTAATATACCAAAAGGTATATATGAAGATAGATCATTTTTAGTTAAGTTTTTAAGAAATCTATTACTTGGCGAAAGTAATGTTCTCGAAAACAGATTACTTCATATTTCACTAGTAAAAAATAGAAAAAAGATGTCTCGAGATGAAAAAGTTGTCGACCTTATGAAAGCAGACCCAAAAATAAAAACTGGTGAAATTGCTACAGAACTTGGTGTCTCGTTAAGAACAGCAAAAAGTATTATTGCTTCTTTAGGAGCCAACGGAATTATCGAAAGAGTGAATGGTAAAAAATACGGCTACTGGAACATTAAATAGAAAGGCATTTAAGCCTTTTTATTTTTGAAATACTCTACCTGGATTTATCTTTTTTTCTTGATACTTGTAGTCTTTTGGATAGCCAATAATGGCATGGCCAATTCCAATATAATCATCAAAATTTAAACCTGTGAAGGAAAGTAATTTTCTGCCTTCTTCTGATTCGAGTTCTTCTTTAGCACGATGAATCCACGCTGAAGCTAAACCTTGGTTGGTTGCTTCTAGAAGCATGTTCTCCATAGTCGCACTACCATCAAGCATTGATAATCCGTTCTTGTTGGCTGCTACCAATAAGATAACTGGAGCATTATAGAAAGGATCTAAGTCTGCAGGGAATCTTCCTTGACCACACGCTCTATTAAGATCCATGAGTTTATCTCTTGTCTTTCTATCTTTGATAACAATGATTACTGGAGTTTGACGGTTCATTCCAGATGGAGCTAATAAACCAGCTTGAACGATTTCATCAATCTTTGATTGTTCAACTTCTTTTTCTTTGTCGAATGAGCGACACGCTCTACGTTTAACGATTGCTTCTAACATAATGTTTCTCCGTTGTTTCCTTTATTTTATAATTAAATTAGTAGGAGATAAATATATGAGAAAAGATTTTGGAAGCAAACCTTGGTTATTCCCACAACCGGTATTAATTATTGGAACATATGATAAAGATGGAAACCCTAACGCAATGAATGCAGCCTGGGGCGGCGAATACGATTTTGATAAGATTATTATTTCTCTTAGCAAACACAAAACTACTGAAAACTTAAAGATTCATAATGCTTTCACTGTTGCCTTTGCAACAAAAAGCACTGTAATTCCTTCAGATTTCGTTGGCATCGTATCTCAAAATAATGATCCAGATAAAATGGTTAAAGCTGGTTTTACTGCAACTAAATCTAATAAAGTTGATGCGCCTATTTTTGAAGAATTCCCTTTAGTCATGGAATGCATTGTTGATAAGTATGATGAAGAAGAAGGAATCTTAATTGGTGAGATTATAAACGTTAATGTTGATGAAAAATATATCAAAGATGGAAAGGTTGATACTAAAGCTTTAGAAATTATTGTCTATGATCCAATAAACCATAAATATCGTCTTGTCTCTGATGAAGTCGGAGATGCATTCCAGATTGGCGCACAACTAAAATAAGCTAAATGATTGCTTTAATTGTAATAGGCTCAATTATACTTTTGTTTTTGGGATTAGAGATTTTATCTCTAATCTTTTATCATCGTTTCTTTTTTACAAGTTTTGTCGCGTTTTATATTAATCATTTTAGATATTCACCATTTAGACAATCTTATGAAGAATGTAAAAGACTAATTAATATTCCTCACACTGTAGAATATAAGATTCCAAAGAACATTAAATTCTGTTGTTCAGTAAAAATAAAACAGGAATCCAGAATGAACGTCTTTTATTTAAATGAGGAAAGTAAATCAAATGTTATCTTTATCTATTTCCACGGAGGAGCATTTTATAACAACTTCGATAAGCATCAATGGGGAATGATTAATAAGATTGTCAAGAAGACTGATGCCTTAGTAATTGCTCCAGATTATCCATTAATCCCAGAAATTCGATGTGATGGTTTATACCCAATTTTAGTGGAATTTTACATGAAAATTCGTGAAAAACGCCCTAATAAACGTATAGTTATAGGAGGAGATTCGGCAGGTGGGACTATCTCAATGGTCCTTGGTGAGATTTTAAATAAAGAAGAACAACCAGATGAAATAATCTGTATGTCTCCTGCGGTTGATTTTGAAATACCACCAGAAGACGAAGAATCCTTTAGAAGATGTATTTTGAAGACAAAAGAGCGTGGCCTGCAATTGCAGAAATGTGGTTAGGAAAAGGAATGGATAATTCTGATCCACTTATGTCTCCAATTAATGGTGACTTATCTAAGATAAAACATATGACCATCTTCTTTGGAGACCAGGAATTCTGTTATAACTCAATCTTCAGATTAAAAGTTAAAAATAAAAACCTTAATGACAAGATTAACTACAAGTTATACAGAGGGATGTTTCATGTCTGGGTTGCTACTCCAGTCCTTGAGGCTAAAAAAGCAATTAATGAAATAAGTAAAATCATAAAAGGCTAATGTATTAAACTTGCAAGAGCCTTTTTATTTTGAAATACTTAAAGTATTAAATGGAAGAGGAGAAAGACTTATGTTAAAAAAGACTGTTAGTTTTTATAATGGAGTTGAAATCCCGGTCATTGGACTTGGAACTTGGCAAACACCAGAAGATATTGCCGCTAGAGTTGTTAAAGAAGGCATTGAGGTAGGTTATATTCATATCGACACCGCTGCTGCATATAGAAATGAGCACGGAGTCGGTGAAGGTCTTAAATTAAGTGGAGTCGATAGAAAGAAAATTTTTATTACCACTAAAATTCCTGCTGAACTTAAAACATATGAAGAAGCAAAAGAATCTATTCGTAAATCACTTGAATTATTAGATGTCGATTATATCGACTTAATCATTATTCACTGTCCAACACCATGGAGAGAATATTTCCTTCGTAGAAAAGATTATTTTAAGGAAAACGTTGCAGTATATAGAGCGCTCGAAGAAGCTTATGAAGAAGGAAAGATTAGAGCTATCGGAGTTTCAAACTTCAACATAGCAGACATTCAAAACATCTTAGATAACTGCAAAATCAAACCAATGATTAACCAAATCCCGTGGTACATTGGCTGTAGAGATGAAGCATTAAAAGCTTACTGTAATAGACATCAAATCCTTGTCGAATCCTATTCTCCATTAGGAACAGGCAAACTTTTAGGTAACAAAAAGATTGCTAAGATGGCTGAAAAGTATGGAGTTACACCAGCGCAACTTTGCATTAGATTTGCACTTCAAGACGTAGATATCACTCTTCCAAAAACAACCCATAAAGATAGAATGATTGAAAACGCAAAAGTTGATTTTGAGATTTCTGAAGAAGATATGGAAACCCTCAAAAACATGTAATTAAAGCGAATTCATAAAAATCTATTTAACATTTAACTATTAAAGCAAGATAATTGTTGTCGGGTTTATGATACCGACGCTTGTTATTTCACTTATTACATTCATCACGATAGTCATATCGTTATTCTTATTTCCAAAAATTAAGATTAAGAATTTTTCTATACACGCTTATTGGGTTATTGCTCTTATTGGTGCGTTGATTTTAATTTGCTCAACACTTGTTCCTATAAAAGAAGTTTATAACCAATTAACTACAAACACTGCTATCAACCCTTTGAAAATTTTGGTCTTATTTTTCTCAATGACTTTTATCTCAATCTTATTAGATGAGTTTGGGTTATTTAGATTCCTTGCATCAGTCGCTGCTAAAAGAGCAAAAAGCCAATATATTTTATTCTTTTCTTTCTATTTCTTGGTCGCAGCCTTAACAATCTTTACATCAAATGATGTTGTCATTTTAACGTTTACACCATTTATTTGTTTCTTCTGTAAACGCATGAAGATAAATCCGATTCCGTATTTGATAAGTGAGTTCGCTGCAGCAAATACTTGGTCACTACTCTTTATAATTGGTAATCCTACAAACATCTTTTTAGGAACATCTGCAGACATTACATTTATTGATTATGTAAAAGTTATGGCACTTCCAACTATCGCTGCAGGAACAGTTGAATTACTTGTGATTTTCTTAGTGTTTAGACATAAATTGTCGGAAAAAATAGGGGAAATTTATATTGAAACAGAAAAAATCGAGAATAAAGTAATGCTATTTAATGGGGTGGCTCATTTACTTATTTGTCTTATATTTTTAATTATTGCAAACTACATCAAACTTGAAATGTGGCTTATATCTTTAATCTGCGCATCTTCGCTTCTTGTTTCAACTTTATTTATAGCTTTAGTAACAAGAAAAGATTTTTGTTTTATATCTCGAGCAGGAAAAAGACTTCCATATCCTCTTATCCCGTTTTTCTTATCAATGTTCATTATTGTTGTGGCATTTAACTACCGAGGAATCTCTTCTCAGATAGCTTCAATTTTAGGAAACAGCAACACTGTTTGGGTGTATGGATTTACATCATTAATGATGAGTAACGTAATCAACAACATTCCAATGAGTATTTTATATACGGGACTTTGTTCTCACTTAGATGCAGCAATTTACTTAAAAGGAGTTTATGCCTCGATTATTGGTAGCAACATCGGAGCATTTTTAACTCCAATTGGTGCATTAGCAGGAATAATGTTTTTAGATATTGCTAACAAGCACGAGATTAAATTCTCATTCACTCAATTTGTTGAATATGGTTGTATCATCGCAATCCCAACTATTTCAGCAGCACTTCTTGTGTTATTTATAATTTTATAAAGATAATTTTTACTGAATTTTTAAAAAGGGCTAAGCCCTTTATTTTGTTTCTACTTTTGCAAAAAGAGGATAATGATCGCTTGGAGGTAATCCTTCAAATTTATCTTTTATCATCTTGAATTCTTTTGCATTAATACCTTCACTTCTAAATATAAAGTCAATTTTTTCATATGGTTGCTTATCGTATGCGTGATATGTAAATTCGTTGTGATTAAATTCTGCACCAACATCTATTAGAACTTTTGTTAAAACCTCATAACATTTTTCTTCCGGTCCGCCATTAAAATCACCAGCTAGAAGAATTGGGTCTTTTTGTTGAATTAAATAGTCTCTTAAAACCTTTGATTGTTGTTCTCTAACCTCAGGCTTTAAATAATCAAAATGAGTGGAAATTGCCAGGAATTTTGCATTATTTTTCTTATCTAATAGTTTTACGACCGTAAAAACTCTTTTAAAAACAGAGCCTTCAAACTTTGAAGGATTGTTGATGTCTGGTCCCAACCAATAAGTGTGGCATGTTATATATTTGAAACGATCTTTCTTAAATAAGACACAGTTTTTTTCTCTATCTCTTTTAAGGGCTTCTTTGTCTCCATATAATCTATCTCTACCTTTAAAAGTATAAACATTTGAAAACTCTTTTCTTAATATTTTGAACCAAGTTTGAGTAACTTCTTGGAGACAAATAACATCAGGATTATATCTTTTGATTAAATCAATGATTCCTCTTATTCTTCTATCCGTTACGTCCCAGCTTTGTACGTTATATGTTAATAATTTGATATCCATATTATTTTTTATCCTTATTTATTATAAATACACTTTGTTTGGTTGTTAATTTAAGATGTGGAATATAATATTTGTTATTATGATAATTCACGACCAACATGTACATAGTTATTATTCCTTCGATAGTAAACAACCAATCGAAGAATATTTATTAAAAGCTAAGGAGCTTGATTTAGATTATTTTGTTTTAACAGATCATTGTGATCTTAATTACTTAGATCAAAACAAAGATCTCTTTTTTGATATTGATAAACAATTTGAAGAACTCAACTCTTTACAAAGCAAATTTCCAAATATAAAGATTCTAAAAGGAATTGAAATAGGATACAAACCCAACGAAATAAATCGCATTAATAATATTATTAAAGATAATCAATTTGACTTAATTAATTTCTCTTTGCATGAATCAGATAAGATTGATTATTACTTTGCTGAAGAATACAAAAAACACGGAATCATAGAAACATTGAATCTTTATTTCAAAAGAGAATTAGAGGCAATTGAGTCTTTCAAAGATTACGATGTATTTTGCCATCTTGATTATGGTTTTAAAACAGCATTTTTAATCGATCAAAATTTATCGATTGATAAGTATGAAAACGAACTTTCTAAAATTATGAAAGTGTTAATTAAAGACGAAAAAGCTTTAGAAATAAACTTAAAAGTTCAAGAAGTTTTACCAACTAAGCACACTAAATATATTTTGAATTTATATAAATCACTTGGGGGTAAATATCTTACTTTATCAAGTGATGCCCATGAGTTAGATAAGTTCCGATTACACTTCGATAAATATATCAAAATTATTAAAGATTCAGGTTTTGACAACCTTGTTTATTTTGTTAATAGAAATAAATACTTATTTAAGATTTCTTAAAGAAAAGCTGCCTGATGGCAGCTAGTCTTTTAATTGGCTACTTAAATATGTCTTTTCTTTTTAAAGATAATTAATCCTAAGCATGAACCTGAAGTAACAACTGTTACTGCAATAATTGCAACAAGTAAACTATTGTTATCTGAAGTTCCTGTCCCAAGAGCTCTAGAGGATGCTTGAATAATTGCGTATGTACTAAGATTCAAATTTTCACCATTTGCATTTGCCCAAGCAATGAATCTACTTCTTCCATTTGCATATTCTGCATTTTGACAGAACATTTTCTTTTGGGCATTACTTAATGAATTGTAGGCAGCTTTTGCAACTGCATAGTAACCTTCATCGCCTCTACAAGCTCCTGTGTCGTTGTTATTAGATGTTGGAATTACATCAACATCAAAGTGAAGTTTTACACCAACAAATTCATCAACGACATCTTCATTTGATTGATCAAATTTTGCGTAATAATCGTATGAGTTATAGACTGTGCCAGTATAACCACCACCATAGCTTGTTCCAGTAAGTTCAGCATTTAAGTACCAATAAAGTATTGAGTGATATGCAGGACTAATAACTTCTGAGATAGTTGGAAGTGTTGCTGAAAATGAACCATAGCCCACAATTCTATCTGCAATTTCTTCACCGTTTGTATTAAAGAATCTAAGTGTAATAATTTTTGCAGCAGTCACTGTAACTTTGATCTCTCCAGTAAGGTATGTACTAGTCACATTAACTGCACCAGTTGAACTGTTATATGTATAATGAGTATTTTGAGTTAATGTTTCATCGCCTCTTTTAACAGTGATGCTACTTGGAAGAACATACCCTTCGTTTGGAGTAATGGTGAATGATAAATTAGAAGCTTTTGAAGCAAATGCAGCTCCATTAGTTGTACAGTTTTGGAGTGTATAGGTAACGTTGTACTTTTTATATTGAATTGTCTTGTTTGAACCAGAAGTATAAATCTGATATTCAGAGTGAGACAATAAGAATCTGTTGTCATTTTTATTATCACCAGAAGTAGTAACGTTTCTAACTACAATGTCGCCAAGTGAGTAAGTGTTACCAAGTGAAATGGTTACATCAAGACCTGATTTGTATGGTGTGCCATTATATTGTGCGTAAATTCTTGATTTTGCTAAATAATTTGTATGAATCTTTAAAGCTCTACAATTTGTGCCGTAAAGATAAACATTTTTAAGAGTGGTTTCGGAAGTTCCAATATAAATAGCATATGGAACATCAGTTGTTGCTCCTATTCCTGTAAATATTCTTCCTTGGCAATGGAAAGTTCCATCATCAATTTGAACACCATAATAGTTAGAGTAAATACGTGCATCTTCATCAAGGAATAAATCAGCATTTGCGTGAGCAATTAAGATTGCTCTTGCTGTTTGTGTTGATGTATTTTCTGAAACAACTGATACATATCCACTTAAATGAACTGTTACAGCAGAATCTAAAAACAGAACTGAGTGAGCGGCTGAGCCTTTTATCTCCGCGGTAGTTGTACCATTAAATGTTATACTTCCTCTAACATACATTAATCGTGTTCCAAGAAGAATATCGTATGATTGTAAATTAATTGTGCCGGCAGCAGTATAAGTAGGATTACTAGGATATGAGGAAAAATCAATGTCGCTTACTAATGTCATGGTTTGACCAGATGTAGCATTAAATTTTGAAATAGCTTCCGCCGGAGTATAAACAAGCTCAGTTGATCCACCATTAGTAAGCATTGCAATAGCACTTTCAAATGTGTAAGTGCATGAATCTGAGGTTATTGAACCGGTAAAAATTCCACTATAACCTGATGATTCCATATAACAGAAAACACCAAAATAAACATTTTTCACAGCTGATCCAGCTGATAAGTTTTCTAGTGTAAATGTTTTTGTGTATTGATAAGAAACATAATCATTAGCTGTTCCTTTAGCGACACGATATTGAGAGTAACCGCGCCCTGTATTGGTTGCAAAATCATCTTGATGATAAAAGAAACTATTTGGTGTTTGTAATGTCTCACCATAATGGAAAAGCTCGGTTGAATAGTCCGCACCACCACCATCTGCATTATAGCGTTGGGCAAGTAAAGTTAATTTAAGAGTGTATGTTGCCTTAACATAACCAGGGACAGTGAATTGCATTTTAAACGGAACATACATCGCTCTAAATTCTTTTGTTCTTGAGGTTTGTAATTTAATGTATGGTTTTAAACTACCATCTTTTCCAGTTGTAACAGTCATTGCTTGAGTAGTTGTTGAATATCCAGAAGTGGACGAGTTAATAGATGTTGAATATGTTGCATAATCACTAGACTGTCCTGCAGCAGGATCATCATTACTAATTAACCAGTTTTGACCCGGGGTAGAATATAGATTAGTGTAATCAGGTGCATTCATTGCATCTGCTGCACTAGTTTCAACAGCATGTTCTTTTTTCTTTATTGCTGAGGCAGCACTAAAAGCTGCAACGCCGCTTGTTAAAAGTAGGG
>JAFXWB010000005.1 GCA_017534425.1 Bacilli bacterium | reverse complement strand
GATAAAAGATTACATAAATTACTACAATTATGAGCGCCCGATGTACTGTCTTAAATACAAAACCCCACATCAGTATAAATCTGACATGGGGTATTGATGATTTTTTTGAATTGTCTACTTTTCGTTGACTAGTTCGATATGCATCCTTTTTAAATAAGGATGTGTTTTGTAATATCATATATGTATTTCAAAACATATATGATATAATATAAATAAAGAAAATAATCTCATATTCAAATACATGATTGACATGTACACGTAAAACAGGTATATTTATGATAAGAACATTTAAGGATAAAGAGACTGAAAATGTTTATAACGGTATTTTTTCAAAAAAATTCCCGAGTAACATTCAAAAAGTTGCGTTAAGAAAACTAATAATGTTAAATGGGTCGAACTCCTTAAATGACCTTAGGGTTCCGCAATCAAATCACTTAGAAAAATTAGTTGGAAATTTAGATGGATACTATAGTATTCGTATAAACGAAAAATATCGCATTATATTCAGATTAGATAATAATGGTGCCGATGTAATTGATGTAGAAATTGTTGATTATCATTAGAGGAGAAAAACATGAAGAGAATAGAATTACCAACAGTAGGAGAAATTCTTAAGGAAGAGTTTATGGAACCATACCATATTTCAGCTTATTTTTTGGCAAATTCAATTGGTGTACCTGTTTCAAGAATTCAAGATATTCTCCACGGAAGAAGAGCCGTTAGCCTTGATACATCTATTCGTCTTGGCAAATTTTTTGGAGTATCTGAAAGATATTTTTTAAATATTCAACTCGATATAGACTCAAGAAAAATTCACTTAGATAGCAAAGATTCTCTCGAAAAAATTACGCCATTTAAATATGCCTAATTAATTTGTTTTATTAAAAATATGTGGGTTATTAATAAATTGTTAAAAGAACTTACTTTAGAGGAAAAAGTCGCTTTGCTTCAAGGACATAATTTTATGTTCACAAACGAAGTTCCTCGTTTAAATATTCCTTCAATTAGAATGAGCGACGGACCTCATGGTCTTAGAGTCAATAATGGAGATGATAGTGGTGCAACCGGTTCTTTACCAGCAACCGCTTTTCCAACTGCTAGTTGTAGTGCGAATACTTGGAATCCTAATCTAATAAGAAAAATGGGTAATGCTATGGCTGAAGAAGCCAAATATTATGGCATTAATGTTATTCTAGGTCCTGGCGTAAACATTAAAAGAAACCCATTATGTGGGCGTAATTTTGAATACTTTTCAGAAGACCCATTTTTAGCAGGTAGAATGGGTGAAGCAGAAGTAAATGGTATTCAAGAAAATGGTGTAGGTGTTTCTTTGAAACACTTTGCTACTAATAATAACGAAAATTTCCGCTTTTTAGGTGACTCAATTGTAGATGCAAGAGCTTTAAGAGAAATCTATTTAAGACAATTTGAATATATTGTTAAAAAAACACATCCAGAAACTGTAATGTGTGCATACAACAAACTTAACGGTACACATTGTTCTGAAAATAATTGGTTATTAAACGAAATTTTAAGAAAAGAATGGGGCTTTAATGGTCTTGTAATGTCCGATTGGGGAACAACCCATAATCGTGTATTAGGTGTAAAATCTGGTCTAGATTTAGAAATGCCTGGCGATGCCCCGATTTGCAGAAAATGGTTGTTTGATGCAGTTAATAATAAAGAACTTTCTGAAGAAGATTTAGATAAAGCGGTTAAAAATGTGCTTAAGCTTGTCGAATTACATTCTAACGATGAGAAAATAAACCAAGTTGATTGGGATGCACATAACGAACTCGCAAAAGATATTGCTGTTGAAGGCGCTGTTTTACTTAAAAATAACGGCGCACTTCCTTTTAAGGAAGAAGAAAAACTTTTAGTTGTTGGCGAAATGTTTGAAAAGATGAGATATCAAGGTGCCGGCTCATCACTTATTTGTCCATCAAGAAGTTCGTCAGTTAAAGAAGTGTTTGATCAAAACAACATTTCTTATAAATTTGTAAAAGGTTATTCCTTAAAAAACGATTTAGTTAATGAGTCGTTAATTACTGAAGCCGTTAAAGTTAGCAAAGATTTCGATAAAGCTGTCTTGTTTTTAGGATTAACCGATGATTCAGAAAGTGAAGGTGGAGATAGAAAAAATATGTCTTTGCCGCAGAACCAATTAGCACTTATTGATGCGTTGATTAAAGAAAACAAAAAGTTAGTTATTGTTTTATTTGGTGGATCAGTTGTTGAACTTTCGTTCTATAAGAATGTGGATTCTATTTTAAATATGTTCTTATCTGGACAAAATGGTGGACAAGCAACATATGAATTATTGTTTGGTTTAAAAAATCCAAGTGGTAAACTTGCTGAAACTTGGCCAATTTTTTATAAAGATGTTCCATTCAATGAAGAATACGCAAATACCCCACAAGATATTTACAAAGAATCAATCTATGTTGGTTATAGATATTATCTAACTGCGAATAAAGAAGTTAGATTTCCGTTCGGTTATGGTTTATCTTATACAACGTTTAACTATAAGAATTTAAAAGTTGAAGAAAAAGGTGATGAGTTAGTAGCAAGTGTTGATGTCACAAATACAGGTGCTGTTGAGGGCGCTGAAGTTGTACAAATTTATGTTTCTGCTCCAACAGAAAACGTTCATAAACCTCTTAGAGAATTAAAAGGTTTTAGGAAAGTCTTTTTAAAACCAAACGAAACCCAAAAAGTTGGTGTTTTAATTAATAAAGAGGAACTCAAATTCTTTGATATTAGAAGTAATAAATTTGTTCTTGAAGATGGTAAATACGAAGTCCAAGTTGGTAAGAATTCTAAGGAAATTGTACTAAAACAAGAGATTTTAATAAAAGGCGAAAAAGTCCAGAAATTATCTCAAAAAACATATGAATTATTTGATTTTTCTGAATTTAGTAATGAAAAATATGAAGAAATTTGGGGCATTAAAATTCCAGCTTTGCCTCCAAAAAAACCGATTACTTTAGAAACAAAGATGTCAGATTTAAAGAATACTTTTATGGGCAAATTACTTTTAAAAGTTGCTCTTTCAGTTCCTCATAAACAAATGAGAAAAGCAAAAAGAATGAAAGAAGGTATTGATAGAGATAATCAAATAAAAGGAGCACAGGCTATTGAAAAAATGTTACTTACCAGTTCAATAATGACGGCAAGTATGGCTTCAGGCGGAGTATTCACATATAATCTCGCTTTGGGCTTTAAAGAATTGGCAAACGGGCATATTATAAAAGGGATAAAATTTATCAGACATAAAATTGATGCGCCAAAACTACCTATCGAAAAGAGAAGTTAAATTAGGAGAAAATTATGAGAAAAGAAGTTAAAGAATTATATGCAAATTATGGTATTGATGTTAGTAAAGCTCTTAGAGAGCTTGCTAGAACAAAAATCTCTTTACATTGTTGGCAACTTGATGATGTAAATGGATTTGAAAATGCAGGTTCATTAACTGGTGGAATTCAAACTACAGGAAACTATCCAGGCAAAGCTAGAAACTTTAAGGAATTAACTCAAGATTTAGACAAAGCTTTGTCATATATTCCTGGAAGTAAAAAGATCAATTTACATGCCATTTATCAAACCGGAAAAATTGTTGATAGATGTGATGTTGGAGTTGAACAATTTAAAGAATGGGTCAGTTGGGCAAAAGAAAGAAACCTTGGTTTGGACTATAACCCAACAATTTTCTCTCACCCAATGCTTGTAGATGGTTTAAGCCTTTCTTCTCCAGATGAAAAAGTTAGAGATTATTGGATTAAACACTGTATTAATGGCTTAAAAGTTACTGAATATTTTGGTAAAGAACTTGGTCAAAAAGCTTTAATGAACATTTGGATTCCGGACGGTCTTAAAGATTCACCTGCTGATAGAATTGGACCAAGATTAAGACTCAAAGAGTCTTTAGATAAGATTCTTGCAGGTTACAAATATGATAAAAAAGTCATGGATGTTTCAGTAGAATCCAAAGTCTTTGGAATTGGTGTTGAATCTTATACAGTCGGAAGTAATGAATTTTATTTAAATTATGCTGCAAGTAGACATGTTTGTTGTCTATTAGACACAGGACACTTCCATCCAACTGAAAATGTTGCAGATAAAATCTCAAGTATGTTTGCCTTCTACGACAAACTCGCATTCCATGTTTCTAGACCAGTTAGATGGGACAGTGATCACGTATTAAAACTCAATGACGATCTTCAAGAAGTTGCGGATGAACTTGTTAAATGTAACGGTCTACAAAAGAGCTATATCGGATTAGATTATTTCGATGCTTCTATTAATAGAATTGCTGCCTTAGTTATTGGCGCAAGAAACATGGAGAAAGCATTATTAAAAGCTTTGTTAACTCCTTGGAATTTATTAAAAGAAGCTCAAGATTCGTATGACCACACTAAAGTTCTTGCATTGCAAGAAGAAATCAAAACACTTCCATGGGGAGAAGTATGGGATGAATACTTAAAACGTCAAGGTATGGTAAGCGATGCTAAGATGTTTGAAGAAGTTCGCGAGTACGAAAAAGAAGTATTGCTTAAAAGATAAAGACCTTGAAGGTCTTTTTCTTATGTAAATTAATAACGTACGTTATATGGTACAATTGTACTTGATATTGTACAATATTTTGTTATACTAATCTTGGGAGGAGTGACATATGTCAGTTACAAGTATTTCAGCATTAAGAAAAGACTTATTTAATTCGCTTGAAAAAGTAGTCGAATATAATGACTCAATTACTGTAAGCACAAAAAAAGGTAATGCGGTTATTGTTTCTGAAGAAGATTATAACGCAATGTTAGAAACAATCTTTTTAGTGTCACAAAAAGGGTTAGTAGAAAAAATCAAAGAAGGTGAAAAAGAAGACATTAAAAAAATGTCTACTTTTAATCCTGATGAAGAATGGTAAATATGTGGGTTGTTAAATTTACTAAAAACGCTGAAAAGGATAAGCAATTTTTAAAACGTGCAGGCTTAGAAGAAAAAGCAAAAAAATTACTCATTCTTTTAAGCACAAACCCATTTCAAAATCCGCCACCATATGAAAAGTTGGTTGGAGATTTAATAGGATATTATTCACGTCGAATAAACATACAACATAGATTGGTCTACAAAGTTTATAAAGAATTAAACTATATAGTTGTTCACTCAATGAGGTCACATTACGATGATTAATAAAAAAGGCACAAGCCTTTTTTTACATTGGATAGAACGGAGAATTGAAGTATTTCAGGTTGTTCGCAATGAATGCCTCGATTACTTCTTTTTCTTTTTTATGATCTTTTAGCAAAGCTAGATTATGAATTTGAGGGAGTTCTTCTTTAGTAAATGAAATAACTCCAATTGGTTTATCAAGTTTGTAGATAACGTAACGATTTACATCTTCATCAAGATTAAGACATTTAAGTTCAAGTCTAAGTTTAGTCTCAATTCTAGAGTCTTCTGCTTTGATGACAGGTTTAAATGAAAGATCTTTTCTTTCTACTTTGTAGAAAATGTCTTGATAATACAGTACTTCTTTATCGTAATTTTCCATCATTAGGAAGAAATTATCTTTTGCAGATGGATACTTTTTATATAACTTTTTGAGTAAATCCTTCATTTCCGCACGCATTGTGTTTCCTTCGTTAGGACAATGTGATGGGAATGATGGAATCTTTTCTTCCTTTTGGCAACGAATTATGTCTTGTTCGTGGCAAAGGATTAATGGACGAACAAATTCGATATCTGCCCTATCAAGGTGCATTTTTGGTTGGAAAGATGCGATTCTTCCGCCAAAAATTTCATTCATAAACAAAGTTTCAATAGCATCGTCACCATGGTGAGCAAATGCAACTTTGTTGCATCCAAGTTCTTTTGCGGTCTTATTAATGGCAGCCTTTTTCATTCTGGAGCAAATTGAACACGGAAGATTTGGCGCATTTTTTTGTTGAATTTTTAAAATTTGGAAAACTTCTTTTGAGTCGACAACTTTAAGCTCTAGGCCTAGAGACTTCACGTATTCTTTAATTGGCTCTGCATCAAATCCAGGGAAGCCTAAATCGAGAATTGCTGGAACAATTTCAAAATTAACACAATTGAAGTGTTGATATTGAGAAAGTGCTTTTAAAAGCACCATAGAATCTTTTCCGCCTGAAACGCCAATCATGATTTTGTCGTTTTCGTGGAAAAAATCAAACTTCTGATCAGCTTTTCTAATTAGTCCAAGGATTGATCTTAGTGCTTTCATCGCGAATATTATACATTTTATTTTCTAAATACCACAAACAATATAGAATATAGTTATTCATGGTAAGCGGTAGTTTATTAATAAATAAAGAAATAGGTCTAACCTCAAGACAAGAGGTTAATAATGTTTCTCGTAAATTAAATGAAAAGAAGGCTGGTCACATAGGCACACTTGATCCTTTTGCCGATGGACTTTTAATCGTTCTTTTAGGGAGTTCAACTAAGATTTCTCCATTCCTTGAAGTGATGGACAAAACATACTTAGCCACACTTAAACTTGGAATAAAAACTAATACCGGAGATTTGACTGGGGAAGTGGTGGAAACTAAGGAAATTCCATCTCTTTCAAAAGATAAAATATCCGCGGTTTTACATAGTTTTTTAGGAAAAAGTAGCCAAATTCCGCCAATTTTTTCAGCATTAAAAGTTAATGGACAAGAAATGTATAAATATGCAAGAAAAGGCATAGAAATTGAAAGGAAACCTAGAGAAATTGAGGTTTTTGATATTGGTTTAGTTAGTTTTGAAAAAGATGAAATTACTTTTATTGCAAAGGTTTCAAAAGGTACATATATTAGAACACTTGGCGAAGATATTGCTGTGAGACTCGGGACCGTTGGTCATTTAACAAAACTAACTAGAACAGCTGTTGGTCCATATTCATTAAAAGATGCCAAAAAATCATTTGAAGTAACTGAGCAAGATTTGCTACCGATTGAAAAAATGCTAAATCACATTAAATCATTTGAGGTTAATGGCGACTTAGCCAAGAAAGCATTAAACGGAATGCACTTTAGGCTTCCGATAAATGATGAAAATATCCTTATAAAGGATAAAGATGGCATTATAGCCTACTACAAACGAGAATCAAACGATGTTTATGGCTGTGTACGCGGCTTAAGATAACATTTAAAAATAGCGCAAAAATTATCTTTGATAAGAGTAAGTGCTATTTTTTCTTTTTATGTGTATAATGTTTGGCGATGAAAACAATTCTTTTAGATTACAAAAAGCCTACTGAACGTTTTGATGCCCTTTCAATATGCTTAGGTTATTTTGATGGAGTTCATTTAGGCCATCAAGCTTTAATAAAATATGCCAGAAAAAATGCTAAATATATTTTAGGTTTACTTACTTTTTCAAAGCCTATATCTACTATAGTAGATAATGGAAAGAGTAAAGAGGTTTTAACATCATTAGATGATCGTTTCAAAATTATTTCAAAGTTGGGTGTAGATTATTATTTTGTCACTCAAGTTGATGAGGAATTTACTAAGCTTAGTGATTTAGATTTCATTGAAATGCTTAGGAAGATGAATGTTAAAGAGATTTTCGTTGGAAAAGATTTTAGATATGGCGCTAAAGCAGCAGGAACTATTTCAACATTAAAAGATTATTTTGATGTTAACGTTATTGATATTGAAAATGTTGATGGTGAAAAAGTATCAACACAAAGAATCGATAATTTATTGTTAGATGGTGACATTAAAAAGGCAAATGACCTTTTAGGTCATAATTATAGTGTTGTTGGGACAATCGTTGAAGGCAGACACATCGGAACTGAAATTGGATTTCCGACTTTAAATCTACAATTATCCGACAATTATATTCTTCCAAGGTTTGGTGTTTATAAAACGATTTGTTATGTCGATAATGTTCCGCACATCTCAATTACTAATGTTGGAATTAAACCGACCGTTTCAAATGAAGAAAAACCAGGAATCGAAGTTCACTTAAAAGACTTTAAAGGTGAAATTAAAGGAGATGTAATTATCCTTGAATTCTTAAAGTTTATTCGTCCAGAAATCAAATTCTCTTCTTTAGAAGAGTTAAAAGCTCAGATAGCTGATGATGTAAAAGAGGTTTTCTAATGTTATTTGGAAAATACTTAAACAAATATTACAAAAAATACGGGATTTTTATTTTCCTAGGTATTTTAGTTTTGTGCGCTGTTGATGTCTGTCAGCTTTTTATTCCTGATTTAATTGGAAAACTTGTTGAATTATTCACTGAAAACTACGATCCAAATAACGTAATGGCTCAAGTTCAACGCTATGGACTTCAAGTTTTACTTATTTCAGTAGCCTTATTTGTCGGTCGTATTGTTTTTAGATTTTTCCTATTTGGTTCGTCTACAAAAATCATTGAAGGACTAAGACAAGATATGTTTGATAAGTCTTTAAGACTTGACCAAACTTATTACCAGGCAAATAAAGTCGGAAATGTCATGTCTTGGGTTACTTCAGATACTGAAGAATTACAAGAATATATGGGTTGGGGAACCGTCATGCTTGTCGATGGTTTCTTTATGACCGGTGTTGTTTTAACAAGAATGTTTTTAAGAAACTGGGTAATGACATTATTTATTATAATGCCAATCATTTTAATCATCATTTGGGGTGTTTTAGTTGAGAAAGTCATGAGCAAACTTTGGCTTGATCGTCAAAGTGCGTTAGACCGTTTATATGATTTTTGTGAAGAAACATTTACGGGCATTAGAGTTATTAAAGCTTTCTTAAAAGAAACTCAACAGTTATTACATTTCTCAAAAGTCGCAAGAAAGAACAAAGATGCAGATATTAAGTTAGGTGTTGTAAGTGTTGCTTTCGATGTTGTCATCATCATCTTGATTGAGGCAATTGTTTGCTTAATCATTGGCCTTGGTGGATGGTTTGTTTATTGTGCGGCTTCTGGAAATCCGGCCCACGTTTTTGGAATGGATATCAAAATCACAACTGCCGAATTAGTTACTTTCTTAAATTATTTTATAATTTTAATTTGGCCGTTAATTGCGTTAGGTTCAGTCATTACAATGCACGCAAGAGCAAAAACTTCATATAAACGTATTGCTAGATTTATGGATGCTGAAGAAGTTATCAAAGATAAAGAAAACGCAATTGAACTTAAAGACGTTAAAGGAAAGATTGAATTTAGAAACCTCTCATTTGCATACAAAAACGAAGAAAAACCAGTCCTCAATGATATTTCATTGGTAATTAATCCTGGAGAAAATATTGGTATTGTTGGGCGTGTTGGGTCAGGTAAATCAACATTAGTTGCATTACTTACAAGACTTTACAATCTCGATGAAGGAACACTTTTCTTTGATGATATTGATATTATGGACTGCACAGTTAAATCTGCTCGAGAAGCAGTCGCATCTGTCCCACAAGATAATTTCTTGTTCTCAATGTCAGTCGAGGAAAATATTAAATTCGGTAATGAAAACACAACTCACGAGGACATTGTAAAAGCTGCAGAATTTTCTGATGTAGCAAAAGACATTGATGGTTTTGAAAAGAAATATGATTCGTTGACTGGCGAAAGAGGATTATCACTTTCCGGTGGTCAAAAACAAAGAATATCAATTTCAAGAGCATTTATTAAAAATGCTCCAATATTAATTTTGGATGATTCTGTTTCGGCAGTTGATATCGATACTGAGGAGAAAATCTTAGAAAACATTAAGTTAGAAAGAGCGGGAAAAACCACAATTATCATTTCTTCTCGTGTTTCAACCGTTAATAAATTAGACAAAATTGTGGTGTTAAATGAAGGAAGTTTAGAAGCTTTCGATACACCTAATAATTTGATGAAGGTTTCACCAACTTACAAAAAGATGGTAGAACTTCAAAAACTCGAAGATGAACTAAAGGAGACCAACTATGGAAGACAATAAGTCGAAATTAATTGGTGATGTAAAGATTCCTTTTAGAGTCATCTTAAAGAGAACTTTCAAATATTTAAAGCCACATAAGTGGAGAATGATTTTTTCGTTACTACTAGTAGTAATTTCCGTTGGTTTAGACATTGTGGTTCCACTTATTTACCGTGATATTGTTGATAATTTGAACTCTGTAAACATCATTTTAAAACTTTTATTTGGTGGTGTTGCAGTCTATTTAACGTGTGTCATAATTTCGCAAGGTATCAGGTTCTTTGAGACAAAAATTCTTCAAAAAGTCGGTAATAATGTTGTTTATCAGATGAGAGTTGAGGTCTTTGAACATATCGAAAAGATGTCTCTTGATCAGTTTGAAGTAATGCCTGTTGGATCGCTTGTCACAAGAGTTTGTAACTACACATCTCAACTTAGTGATTTGTATACAAATCAATTAACTAACTTGCTACGTAATATTTTGACTGTAGTCGGTGTTTATGCAGTAATGTTATTCATTTCACCATTACTTGCATTAATCATTTTAGGAATTGCAATTGTTGTTTTAATTGCCTCCTATTTCTTTAGAAAAAGAATCTCGAGATTACATAGACTTGAAAAGGGCTATTTAAGTGATCTAAACACAACTCTTTCTGAAGATTTAAATGGAATGAAAATCATTCAATTATTTAATAGAGAAGATAGCGCACGGGAAGGCTTTAAGAAACGCAATACAACCTACCGAAATAATAGGTTTAAAATCATGGCTACTTATACGTTCCATCGTCCTTTTGTAATTCTTTGCCAATATATCGGAACAGCTATTTTATTCTTCTTCTCTGCGAAGCTTGCTTTGACCGCTGGAACAGTTGTTGTTTTTGCCTGGTTCTTGGAGAAATTCTTTGAACCAGTTCAGTCAATTGCAGACCAATTAATGCACATTGAAAGAGCTCTTACTTCAAGCGAACGATTATTAAATTTAATGGATGTTCAACCAAAGGTTGTAGATAAGGAAGATGCAAAAGAAATTAAACATTTTAGTGGTAAGATTGAGTTTAGAAATGTTTGGTTTAGTTATGATGATAAGAATTGGGTTTTAAAGGATGTTAATTTCGTTGTCGAACCTGGACAAACTTTTGCTTTAGTTGGTGCAACCGGAGCTGGAAAAACAACGATTTTCTCACTGTTAACAAAAGCTTATAAACCACAAAAAGGACAAATATTGATTGATGATGTTGATATTAACGATATTAAGGTAAGTTCAATAAGAGCAGCTATCGGTCAAATGCTTCAAGATGTTTATCTATTTTCTGGTACGATTAAGTCGAATATTACGCTTTCAGATGACAAGTATAGTGACGCAGAAATAGAGGCAGCTTGTGAGTATGTGAATGCTGATTATTTTATTGATAAACTTCCAAATAAATTAGAAGAAAAAGTTGTGGAGCGAGGCGAGAATTTCTCACAAGGCCAAAGACAATTATTGTCTTTTGCTCGTACAGTTTTAGCAAAACCGCAGATACTTTTACTTGATGAAGCAACCGCAAATATTGACACCGAAACTGAGGCAATTATTCAGGATTCTTTAAGCAAGATGTCGACTCTTGGAACAATGCTTGTTGTAGCCCATAGACTTTCCACGATTCAAAAAGCAGATCAAATCATTTGTTTACAAAATGGTGAGGTCATTGAAAGAGGTACTCATAACGAACTTTTAAAAAATAAAAATTATTATTGGAGATTATACCAATTACAATTTAAATAAATATTTACCTGTTTGTTGTAATTTTTAATGGTTATTATATAATTTAATCGTACAAAGGGTTATTTACTATGGTTAAAAATCTTATCAAAAAACTAAATAATTTTAAGTTTACATCTATTGTAATGGCGATTGTTTCTGGAGTTGCTGCATTATATGCACTTGCCTCTCTTTTTTTATACCACTTTGCAGGAGAACTTGAGCCTCCAAAATATTTAGTTAGATTCGTTGGTTTTTCTGATGTTGAAAACGGCGCATATTTAGGAATGATCTTGTTCTTTGCTGCAATTTTAAGTTTATTTATTTCAATCTTTGTTCTTTATTCACTTATTCCATTCATTAAGAATAAAGAGAAAGTCGTTCCAAAGAAGGGCTTATTATTAGCAGGATTTATTTCTGGAATCTTTGAAGTAGTTTTAATTATCTTCATGATTTTATTAATTGCACTTGGTCATCCAAATACATTAGTTTTAATTATTGTTTCATTACCATTTGGTTTTGTTTCTGCAGTTGGATGTCTACTTTATTTACTCCCATATTTAAAGTGCGATTTCTATATGCCAGAAATAAAAAAATAAAAATTAGTTAAAAGTAAATTGTCTCCATTATGGAGACTTTTTATTTAATTTCTTCTTCACATATGCGTAAAAAGTGATAAAATAATTGCGTTAAAGGAGAAAAATAATGAAAAAACAATTATTTGTCTTAGGTATGGTTTCAGCATTTGCACT
>JAFXWB010000036.1 GCA_017534425.1 Bacilli bacterium | reverse complement strand
GTTTCTTCATCCTTGCCCTTGCATCTTTTAATAAAAACATCGTAAGGCATGCCGCCACTATATTTTATGTAATCAATATCAAAGTCTTTTATTTTTGCGTATTGTCTACATTCGTTATAATTTAACCCAAATTTGCCGATTTTTTGCATTTTTATTAAAAACTTGATTAATCTATCCTTGCTTTCTTTTGGCAGTGTATAAACGGATTTGTTAAAAATAAATTGTCCGTAGCCTACAGCGTATAGCATTTCAACCTCTTTAGGATGTGCTATCCATCTTTTTAAAATACTTAGTATGTTTGTTATGTTGCATTCGTACTGCATCTTTTTAACTGTGTATTTAAAGTCTGGATATAAGCTGTAAATTATTTCATATTCCTTTGGTGTCACTTTTCTTGCATCGGCTATTGCTGGATGATCTATTTCATCGTAGTATTTGCCATACTTTTCTATGCCTAGCTTTTCGTTGCCATAGTACCAACCACCACGAGTTATTATTCTTTCGTTTTCAAAAACTACACCATAGCCACATAAACCTGAGTAATAAACCCCTTGATATCTAACACCTTTATCTAGGTTTATTTCTTGTACCTTTCTTCTTTTGCCTTTCCATAGTGCTTCAGTTTCAACTATTAAATGACCGTATTTGATTTTTAATGTTGAAATTCTTTCATACTGTATATGCATACGCTATTCCTCTTCAGGTTCTTCTTCCTGTTCTTGTTCCTCATCGAATTGTGAGTAATCTTCAGTATCTTCCTGTTCTTGTTCTTTTGTATCTTCATCATCGTTAAAATCAAAATCGAGGCTCATTTGTTCTGGCTCTTTTTCTTTTTTAACTGTTTCTTTCTTCTTTGCTTCTTCCTTTGGTGTATCGTAATATTTCCATAACTCTTCATTATAAAAGTGTTTGCATGCAGCTATGCACTGCTCGTTTGAAATATCTACACCGCCATTTTTATTTCCGTTTGCTTTGGTATAAGCTTTCTTTATTTGCTCGATTAACCAGTTGTAGCAAACATCCATTTTTGTTTCATCAAATTTTGTTTTAAATTGTGGATCAGTTTCCGCAATTTCTTTTAATGCTTTTAAAATTTCAGTTTTTACATCACCTATTGTTGTGAATGTATAACTTACTTTTTCTTCTTTTTCTTTTTTTAAGGCTTCTTGCTCGGCTTTCTTTTGCTCGGCTTCAAGTTTCTTCTTTTCAGCTTCCGCTTTCTTTCTTGCTTCTTCTTCTGCCTTTTCTTGTTTTTCTAATTCCTCAATATTTTCGCCAAATAAGTTTTCCATGTTGTCCTCCTATTAGTAGTCTTGTTCTTCACAATCTAAATCTTTAATAGCATAATCTTTTACATATCCCTCTTGGATGATGTCATCAACGCTCATTTTGGATAATTTTTCTTTTGCTTCTTCTTCTGAATCAGCATCAATTTTTAAACCTCTTATCCAGGCATCTAGGCTAAAATCAAATTCATATGTTGGCATATCTTTACTCCTTAACTTAATTTTTTAATTATCTTTTTGCATTTTTCAATTTCTCTTAGGATGTCCTCTTTATCCTTACCATTGTATGTTGGCACATAGCATTCAAGTTCACATACTTGATCCTGTAAAATTGCTTTTACCATTCTTACTTCATTTTCTTCTAACTCAATTTTTTTCATTTTTCTTTACCCCTTTACTTTCTTTCTAAAATATAACCATCTAGGTCACCACCTGCAGGTGTTACTTTAATTTCAAACCCTACAGCTTCCGAAGTCTTTTGTAAATTGACTTTTCTTAATTTTCTTACAAAGCAATTACCATAATGTTTTAAATTCCTAACTACCCAGTATAATGTTTTACTTGGTTTGTAAATCTGTATGTCTTGAATTTCTTGTACTCTTCTTTCTACTACATCATGGACAATGCCGTTGATTTTATCTTTTCTTATTTGTGATCTACACTTTTTACATGTATGGTTTATTTTTAAATATTTTTGTCTTTTATCTTTGCTTGTTGTACTAATTCCCCAATGTGTATAAAAGCAACTAATTGGTAGCACCTTACCACAGTGTTTACATCTTACCCAATCTTCCATTCTTTCTTTGCTCCCATTTTTATAATTTTTTAAAGAAGATTCCATCTTTTGCCCAATCTTCCTCTGTCATTTTAAAGCCTGCTTCTTTTTCCCAAGTTCTTATAGCTGCTTTCCAGTCTTTCATTTTATTTTTTCCTACCATCCATCCTTTAGATTGATAAAAGTTATAGAAGCGTTCTACATCAACCAAGTTGTTTCTTTCTTCACAATACTCTCTTATTTCTTCTGGTGTTGGTGGAATAAAACGACTTGTAGGCGTTTTTTCTTTTATACACTCTTTTTCTTTATTTAAAGAAGATTTATCTTCTATTATTAACTTATTACTATTTACTATTAACTTATTACTATTTACTGTCTTGATTTCGGTATCGATATCGGTTTCGATTTCGGTGTCGATATCGGTTTTATTTTTAACTGATTTCACACTGATTTCGGTTTGATATTGTTTACCATTTTTAAGTATTCTTTCTTTTTTATCTTCATACTTTTTTAAATCTCTTTTTAAAATGTCTTTTGTCATTTTACATAGAACTTTTACAGCTGTGTCTTTTGGATATTGAATCTCTGAGTCTTTGTCTTTCCATTTGTCATTGCAATAATCAAACATCCAACGTATCCATTGACCGACTTGTTTATCGTTTAATTCGTCTATGTACTTTTTCCAATCTGTATATACTATGAATGCTTTTTTATTCTCAGCCATAATATTCAATACCTCCAAATTTTAAGCATACCCCAGTTTTAATTTTGTATTTTGAATAGATGCTACTACCCATCATTATTTTGTCACCATAGTCACTTGACAAGTGTATTAGGTCTATTTCCTGGCATTTGCTTAAATCTAGCGAGTCAAGGAATATCTTTAAACCATCAAGTCCCATGTGAGTATTGATTTGTCGCAAAGTCTTGACATCGTTGTGTCCTTTGACTCTTTCTTCAAGGTAGTTGCATTCAACTATTACCCTTGTAAATTTAAACTCTGATAAGTCATATTCGCATATATTAAAATCAGTTGCATAAAGTACACATTCTTCATTATTTTTTAAAATTAACGCACAATTATTAGTTGCACCATGTAAAATTGGTATCCAAAACGCTTGTAATTGCCCTTTAATTTGTTTTTTCTTTAAATTGTGGGTTGTTATACCATCAAAGCATTTAACCCCTCTTAAAAGCAATTTTTTATAATTTAACGAGTGATCTTTATGTTCATGTGATATGTAGGCGAATTCTACATTGTTTAAATTTACATTTGATGTGAGTTTGTTCCAGTCACATCCTGCATCTAGGATGCAAGTGGTGTCATCTATTTGTAAGATGTAACAATTACCACTTGATCCTGTCGCAAGGCATTTAAGGTTAGTCATTATCGTTTAACCATTCTTCACTGTCTGGAGCTGCTTTCTTTGATGCTGTCTTTTTCTTTTGTTCTTCTTTTACTTCAGTATTATTTTTATTTTTAACTTCGGCATCGATAACATTTGACTCATCAAACTCAGTCATTTCATCAACTGTGTATGTATTGTTACTAAACATATTAGGGAATGTTTCTCTTAATGCTTGAGCTTTAGCTACTTTTACACACATAAATACTGGCTTGTTTGCCCAGTTGGTATTTATTTCGCCTTTGTTGTTGTATTTCACATTCTCTGAATATAATGCGTATGTTCTATTTGCGTGTGTTCTATCTTTTCTAAAAACATCACACCATCCAGCTATTAATGTTTCACCAGGAAGAATATACGCGCCATCTCTTTCTTGCGGTATTCCATTTTTATCTAGATATACTACTCCGACTTTTAATCCATCGAATACTGGACTATTATCTGCAGCTTGTTGCATTACTTTGTAATCAATGATAAATGTTGCAGGTTGGTTTCCAAATTTAATTGCGTATATGTCTTTTAAAAATGGATTTAATTCGTATGTCTTACATACACTAAAGAAGTAGTTGAATTCTGTAGGTGTTAAATCTTTGCACACATAAGAGTCTACTGTTTGAGGATCTAGTGTTAATGTTTCCCCTGTTCTTGTTTGAATTGAATAATCTAGCATATTGTTTCCTTTTACTGAATTAACATTTGATACTTGATTTTGTACTTGTTCTTGCTTTGGTTGGCTCTTTGGTGGTTGTACTGATGAGCTATTGAAATTGTCATATTGTGGTTGTTGTTTATAATTGTTGCCGTAGGTATTGCCTCCCATTCGGTTTAACATGTCAGAAATAATCTCTGATGCTTCCGCCTTTGTTAGGTTCATGTCCCCAGTGTAGCCTAAATCCATTAATTTCTTAAGTTGTGCCTGTGTGGCTTGTTCAAATAAATTATTATTTTCCATTTTTCTTATCCCCTTTTAAATTATTGTTATTTGTTTTTCAGTTGATACTCTAGTACATACCAACTGTTCTTTAGTTAATTCTTTGATTTTGTTAATGTCATCGATACCCTCCATGCGGTCGGCTAGGATTGGCATATCGTTTGCACCTAAAATCTTTTTTAATCTTTCTATAAAGCTGATGCCATATTTTAATTTCTTGGCTGTGTTGATGTCTTTAAATGGTATGTTATCTATTGTTGCATAGCATACTTCCTTTACACCATCGTTTGAGATGTTTTCTTCTAGCATTACGAACTTTAATCCTGTTATCTCAGTCGCCTTTTCATTTACCATTGATATCATCTTGTAAATTAAGGCATTAACTTTTCCTAGTAAGTACTCGTTATCGTTTAATGCTTTTTGAGTTTCTTCAAGTTTCTTTTGATACTCTAATCTTTCATTAAACTTTGACTTGTTTACTATTTCTTGTTGGATCTGTTCTCTTGTTTCATTAATCTTGATATCTATTTTATTTATTTCATCCTGGATTAATGCTTCACTAGAGTTCTTTAAACCGAATAACTTTGTTTGTAATTCGTTTAATTGTTTTGTTTCTTCTGATACATCAGGTTGTTTCATTTCTAATGCTTGAATTTCAGCATCTATCTTATTTATCTCGGTCATGTCTACTGGTTCAGCATTAACTTTGTTAATTTGTCCTTGTAGGTCTATGGCCTTATTGTTAAGCTCTGACATCTTGTTGTTTGCGATTAATAATTGCTCACTAGCTTCACGCTTTAATTGTGAGTATTTATTATACTCATCCTTGTATTTTTCATTGTTAGCATCGCATTTGTTAATTTCATTTAAGATGCTTTCGATTTCTTCTTGCTGATGTTTTAAGAACTCTTGTTCTTTGTCTTTACTGTCTGCAAATTCACCGCCACAGTAAGGGCATTTTACTTTGCCTTTGTATTCATCGTTTCTTACTGAATCTAATCTAATAGCAAGCGTGTTTTTTCTCTCTTGGTTTGATTTTCCAAGTTCGATGTATGACTTTGCTAATTGTGAGTTGTTGTCATGTGCTTGCTGATATGCTCGCATTGATGAGCTTAATGATGCTATTTCATTGTTAACCTTGTTTAATTCTTCTTGAATTGGTTTTAACTTACTATTTTCATCATTGTTTAATTTATCAAGTGCTTCCTGGCGTTTGGCTTTAAGGTTTAATTTCTCTTTGATTAAATCACTTGTATGATTTGCTATCTTGTTTGAAATAGTGTTGTTTAAAACCGCTATTTTTGTTTCAAGCTCGTTAATCTCTGGATTATTGTTTAAAGCTCTAATGTTTGCCTTTTTACCGATTAGATCTTCAAGATTCTTATTTAATTCTTTTAAGGTTGTTTCATCAAATGCTTCAGCAGTTTGTACTGTTTCCAATTTTGCTTGTAGTGCTTCAATGTCTTTTGTTAAAACATTTGTTTTGTCTTTTAGGTCTTTTCTTAGTACGCTCCATTTACCCATGTACTTGCCGCCATAAGGTCTTAAATCTTCAAATCCCTTAGTGTATAGTTCTTCATCTGATACGCTGCATCCTAAGTCAACTAATAACTGTCTTAGCTGCTTTGCATCTAGTTTTTGTAATGCGTATAAAGGATCAGTAAATAATCTTAATTCGTTTACATCCTTTGTTTTTAATCCTGGCGTGTATTTTAGCATTGGATATAAGGCATCTTTGAATTCGTTTTCATTTTTACAAACGACATTATTAATGTAAAATTCAGTAGTGTGTCCTATGACCTTGCTTCCATCCTTGCTATATTTTGTGATGTACTTTTTACTGAATGTTGTTCCGGTTTCAAGTGTGATTTCAACCTCTGGATTAATTCCTCTTGTTGCATCCTTTGGAACTATTGAGTCGATGTCGTTTTCACCTGAACCCCACTTGTCAGTTAGGATTGTTCCTGTTAATAACCACATAAGAGCATTTAAAGCATTTGATTTGCCAAGCTCGTTTTGACCTGTGATTATTGTTGTTTGAGCTAAATTGATTTTTAACTCTTTTAAGTTTCTAAAACTCTTAATACTTAATTCTTTAATCATTCCCCTTTTTTCCTTTCTTATTAAATATCTATATTCATTGCTTTTAGCACTGAATCCCTTTTTACACGTTGCGGGAATATCGGCTCAAATCCATTAAAGTCTTTGATTGCTTTTTGTCTGATTTGACTAGCCTTATTTCTTCCGCATCCAAAGAAGATGCATATATCTTCTAAGTGCCAATATTTCTTTTGTAGTAATATGTTCATTTGTTTTTCATTCATTTCCATTCACCTCGTTAACTAATTGTTAACTTCTTGAGTAAAAAAATTAAGTGGTAGATCAATTGCTTTTGAAATTAGCAATAATTCATTTGCTGTTAACTTTCTTTTTCCGTTTAGGATGTTTGACATTGCTACTTTTGTAATGCCTGTCTTATCACAAATGAATTGACTTTTAATTCCATGTAGCTCGATATAATCTTTTAGTTTCTTTTCTGCATCCATTTTATTACCTCCTTTTATCTATATTCGATGTTCCAATTTCTTCCATACATTCTTGTATATCTTTCTGCTTTAATGTTCATCAAGCATACTGGAACGCTTCTTGCATCTTGCCATTGTTCTGGTATTCCATTAATTACATATCTAAATTGTTTCATTTGTATTCCTCCTTTGGTTAACTCTTTGTTAACTTCTCTTATATAGTACACCCTTAAAAAATAAAAATCAATAGTAAAGTTTATTTTTTGTTAACTTTTTTTAATTTTTTATATCATTGTGTTATTATAATTTGAAACTTTTTGATATTTTTATTATTTTGTGTTATCTTTTTTGCTTTCGGAGGTGATGATATGAAAAATAGAGTTAAAGAGCTTCGATTAAGCAAAAAATTAACCCAGCAAGAACTGGCTGATAAATTGCATACTACTAAGGCTAACATCTGTATGATTGAAAACAATAAAAGGAATTTAACGGCTTCTAGTTTAGTTGATTTTGCAAATTTCTTCGAAGTGTCGACTGATTATCTTCTTGGCAAAACTGACAACCCAAAGTTACAAACAATTACAGTGGCAGATGCCGATGGATCAATTACTGAGGTTCAGCATGAACTACTTGATGCTACTAAAGGTTTGACCGTTGAAGATATGCAAGAAATTTTTAACTATGTTGACTATTTAAAATCTAAAAAAAGGGGATAAATAAAAAATGAAAAATAGAGCTATATTTTTATGTATTAGGAATAACATCGCAACTATTGAAGAGTACGCTCGCAAAATTGGTGTATCACCTGAACGTGCGAATTTAATTTTAAAGGAAGATGCTATTTTAACTGAAGATGAAATAAAAGCTAATTGTGATTTGTTTAAGGTTAGTGCTGATTATTTCCTTGCTTTAGTTGAATAATTTTTGAGGTGATATTGTGCCAGTATATAAAGATAAGGAACGCGGTACTTGGTACTTTGAATTTACTAAAATAATAAATAATAAAAAAGTAAGAGCAAAAAAAAGAGGCTTCAGTTATAAAACCGAAGCCATTTTGGCAGAGCAAAACGAAATTGATAATTTACTCAACCCTAAAAAGAAAATTGAAAATTACGCCGTTTCTGACCTTTTTAACCTGTATATTGTATATAAAAAGAATAAAACAAAAATAACAACGCTCGATGGTATTAAGCGCCGTTATAAAAATCATGTAGCTCCTACATTTGAAAATAAAAAATTAAACGATCTTTCAAATGATGATGTTTTTACCTGGAAGAATAATTTTGTAAAATGTGACTTTTCAGAGTCTTTCACAAATATGGTTATAGGTGAATTTAGGGCGCTTCTGCAGTTTGGCATAAATAAAGGATATATTTCCAATAATTCTTTACTTGATGAACTTGAAAATGTTTCAATGAATAAAATCGTTAATGAACGCACTGTTTTAACTTTGGAACAAATAAATAAATTTTTAGATTCGTTTATTAAGGATGAGCCAAGTGAATATGAGTACTGGCTTTATTTTTATGCTTTTGCTTATTCTGGTATGCGACCTAATGAATTTAGATGCTTACAAGTTAAGGACATTCAAGGTGATTATTTAGTCGTTAATAAGTCGATGACATCCAAACTCGGCAAGGGTGATATAATTCAAACGCCCAAGAACATAAATTCAAATCGTAAGGTATTAATGCCGCATGACATCATTGTGCTTCTTCAGGATCATGTTAAAAATTATAAACCTGATGATTTTATCTTTGGTAAGGATAAGGCGTTTAGAGAGTCAAATTTAAACCGCAAGTTAAAATTGCATTTAAAGGTTTCGAATCTTCCACAAATCGTTTTATATGGTTTTAGGCATAGCCACGCAACTAATCTTATTAAAGCTGGCGTTCCTATTAAGGTTGTATCAAAAAGATTAGGACATAAAAACGCATCAACCACTATGAATATTTATTGGCACTTGTTCCAGGATGATGAAAGCCAAGTATTAGAAATTTTACACATTAAATGATATAATGTAAGTGTCATTAAGTAGTCCAAGAATAAATCTCCTATTTTGAAGCGTGTGGCATACACGCTTCTTTTGTTTTTATTCATCTTAAAAAGTCCAATTTTTTCCAAAAATTTCCAAAAATACACCAAAAAATACACCACGACAATTATAAAAAATAAAAAAGTGCTTATATTTCAAGCACTTTAAACTGTCATGGAGCGAGTGAGGGGAATCGATAGATAATCGTTTGACACTTTTTATTATTATATTTATATTGTTTAAAATCGTTTATATTAGTATCTTATCTTTGGTTACTAATTTTAAAACGGTTTAATTTATTTTAATGCTTTTTATTTTGTATTGCAAAAAATACGCCACAAATTACACCACAAAAAGAAAAAGGGGACTTTATGCTGTCCCCTTAGTTTCTTCCTTTTTTAAATTTTCATACTTTTCAAGTACTTGCTTTTGATAATCGGACATTGAATTTTTCAACTTTTCTTCATATTCAAGCCTTATCTCTTTTTCTACCTGTTCTTTAATAGCTGATACACCAAGTTCTTTGACTGGGTTTACATCTAACCACAACGCGAAGTCATCTAGTATGTCATTTCTATTTAGTAATGGTAGTAAGTAGTTATCGTTGAATGTTGTTTTTGCAGTCCACAAACCAGTAGCAAATGACAAGCATATCATTGTAACTCTGATAATATATTTAATTAATAAAATTATCCATCCGTTTGCTTGTTCTAGTAGTTCGTTTGTTGATGGTTGCAACATCATGATTGTTAAACAAAAACTAATAAAGAATGTAAATATAACTTTTATAGCTGCTTGCTTTGATACATCCTTTACTACTTCATTGTCTAATTTATAACGATCATCACGATTTCTTCTTATATCTAAATAATATCCGAATTGTACTGTTGATACTCTTGGATATTTACATCTAATTTCCAAATAATGCTTATCTAAGAACTCAGGTTCAAGCATTGCCTCGATTCTTGTTCTTTTGATAAAATAGTTTTTTGATTCTTCATCACAGAACGGATAAGCGTTCATGTAATCAAATTCTGGATTTTCTTCCAATAGATCCTTTACTTTAAAATAATCACTTAGCCACTCATCTTTTTCATGCTTTTGTATCTTTAATAATTTGCTATTAAGCATTGTTCTTATGTATTCTTTTTTGATGCGTGGATTTAATTCCTTGTCTATGTACTTACTGAATGCAGTAGTATTCTTTTCCTTAAAATCCCATTTTTGATGATATAAATTTAATAAATCATCGTATCTATTATCTTTTAACTCTAGTTTTGATAATTTTAATAATATAGCTAATACTAATGAACCCGAATATAAAACGGATTTAATTATAGTATCTTCCCAGAATCCGCCTGTGGCAATGAGGTCTGGGCGAAACTGCATATTCACCCAGTCCCACATGTTTCCGACTACGGTCATTATTAATAAAACTATTATTTCTAAAGATGTATATAATATTAGTTTTTTATTTTTGACCTTTTTATCCATAAGTTATACCTTATTTCTTTAAATTTTCGACTCTCTTGTCTACTTCTATTTTTTCCTTTGCTTTTCTTCTTAGCTCGATTTCTCTTTCTAAATATTTAATAAAAAGATAATCGATAACTATTCCAATAATAAAGAAGATTACGCAAAGCAAAATTGTTTTATACGCTAGTGTAAAATCATTTTTTAACATTCCCATTACTATAACGATAAAAATAGGGATGACTAGGGCTTTTACACCTAATAGGCTATATTTTAGCCTTTGTTCGTTTATAGTTGTTTCTGGTAGCTTATTTAAGGCTTTATTTAAAGTTCTAATTGCCACAAATACAACCACAATTATTAGGATGATTCCCCAACCTGTTAAACGATAACTTGAAACCTTTTTAAAAATTTCATATCTGCATCCTATTATGATAACTGGTATAAGTAATGTAAAAATGTAATATGCTATTGTAAATAAAATGTATGCTATGCGTAGTGTCTTTTGTTCCCATGTATCTATATTTTTGAAAAACATAAGAATCACCTACTTGTCTAGTTCTACAGTAATTTCATTTAAAGCAGCTTTCATTTTATCTACATTGTCTTTTGCTTGTTTTCTTTCATCTGAATTTGCTTTCTTGATCTCGTTTGTTACCTGTGCTTGTAATTCTTCTAATCTTGTAACAAATTCATTAGTAACTTTTTCAAGTTCTTTTTGATGTTCTGCATCCATCTTTGAAATTAAATCATTGTAGAATTTGCTTGTCTTTGCATCCTTTACTTTTGACTTAACGAAATAAATAAGCATTGCAAATAATACAGCAGTGTCAATTCCAAGTTTAGCCATTAAAGTAATAATCCAACCTTTTACTGTGTCAGTATCAAGTGATTTAATCCATTTAACGAATGCACTATCTTCTTCAGTAGCTTCGCCTGTTTCTTCAGGTGTTTCGATTTCTACTGATACTGCAGGATTAATGTCTATTGTAGTTGTTGATGGTTCTTCAGCTTCTTCTTGACTTTCAGTTGTTGTAGTTGTTGTTTGTACTGGCTCTACCTCATCAGCCCATGTAGGAACGATAAAAGCAAATAAAGCCATAAATGCAAAACCGATAAAAACAAACAATTTAATTAAAGTATTTTTTCTCATAATATTTAGCCCTCCAAGTTATCTTTTAATTCTGATAGATTCAAACCGTTTAATTCAGTTTGCCCTATTAATATTTCAATTATTTTTGATAATTCTTTCATATTCTTACGATATGTTGTTTTTAATTCATTTACTTCTTTTCTTAACGAATCTATTTCGTTATCTTTTTCACTTAAAAAAACACCTAGATTTTTACCTATTGCGCTGCCTACTTTTTTGTTGCCTTTGTCGTCAGTTATTACTGTTCCGACAAAAATAATTAAATCGGATGGACTTATCCAACCTTTTTGTTGTGTAGCAGGATCAATTAAACATTGTAAATCGTATTTTTTTCCGTTTCCTATTCTTGCCATGTTTCCTCCATAATAAAAAGGGAGTTATTAGCTCCCTAATTTACAACCCAAAAACAATCTACTTTTTCTTTTTCAGGATTCCATATGTCGTATATATCACCATTTATGCTACATGTTAAATGATTTTTAATTCTTATTAGCAATGTGTTTTTAGAAAATATTTTAGATAATGCTCCAACAGTTATTTTGTTTGAACGAAACCTTTTTAATTTGAATTCATCTTCTAATATTTTACTATAACAATCAATTGAAATAATATGACAATTATTTCTTTTGCTGTTTTTTAGTAGCATATCACCAATAATATTATAATCAATATCTAACGCTAGGCTCATGGCTCTTACAACGCAGTCACCTATTTTATCGCCTTTTGGATTATTGTTAAAATAAATAAACATATTTATTCTTCTGATAAAACAATTTCATACATGTATTTGCAAAGCTTTTCGCTAGGCTCAATTTGGATGTCTTTATCTTCTAACCATGATTTTGCCATTCCAAGATATACTCTGTGGTCGTTGGCAATTGTAGGATAATCTGATACATGCATTAAATATGCAGTATAAAATTCTTCTTCATTATAATCATCGAAACTAACACCCATTTGTTTAGCATCATTGATTATTGTTTCTTTTGGTACTCCAAAGCGATCAAATTTCTTTAGTTTTTGAGTCCACTCTTTTAAATCTTCTTTGTAATCTTTTTCTACATCATCATCGGCATAATCTCTTCTATCATAATTTCGAGGGCGACCAATACCTCTTATAGCATAATCTCGGTCATACGAAAAGCTTTTATTGTGTATTTGCCATACATATCAGCACTTTTTTCAAATAACAAATTGCTACCCTCATCACTATCTCTTAAAAATATTGTGTGATTAGGTGCTACAATAAAGGATTTAGCACCAATAACACCATTTACAAAGGTTAAGGGTAAGTAAGAAGTTTGTGGTGCTTGAGGTTGAACATTCTGTTGAGCTTGAGGTTGTTGGTTCATCATATTCCCTGTATTATAATTTTGCTGCTCTAGCATTGTGGATTGATTAATTGCTATTTTTTCAACACTGATAGCTAATTTATTAAGTTCAGTTGTGATATTTTCTAATTTATTAACTTTATTAAATAAGGTTTTTATTTGTTCATCGTGCTGAACTATCTTTGTTTCAATTTCATTCATTCTATCCACCTTGCCTTTATTATATTATAATATAATTGAATCAAGTTTTAAATTAAAAATTACCATAACCCATTATTTTTACCATATTGATATACACACTTTGCTACTGATGAATAACCACTAGCGTTTAAATGTGTTCCGTCATTTCTTAATGATGTCGGAACAGTGCCGTTAGATATATCTGTTTCATCTTGTGATGTTGGCGTTAAATTATTATCATCTAAACCATAATTTACTAAATATTCTCTAATATTTATATAATGATTTCCAAAAGCGTGTGTCATTGCGTTTTCTAAATCTGCTCTTGATGTTGTAGTTCCTGTCGACAAGCCAATTACTAAATATTTATTGTTTTGATTGTATTCAATCATATTTTTAATAATTTTGATTAAATCTTCATAATCTTGGCTACCCCAACCATTTTGACCCGCCCATATAATTAAAGTTTTATTCTTTAATGTTGCAGAATAAGGTATAACAGGTAATGGTCTAGTTGTTGTAAATGCAGTTGTTGATTTAATAGTTTGTTGCGTCCAACTTGAAAAATGCAAGTCACATTCTTTTCCGTCAACCAATACAGGATTTAATCCTCTACCTGATTGATAGCCAAAAGAATTTAATGTCGTATTACCTATAATAGATTTTATTTCACAATTTGTATAAGATGTTGTAATATTCATAGGTTTTAACATTGCTTGTATTCCACCTTGTCGGCACGCAATCATTAATGCGTCCTCACCACCTACACCATAATTTTTAACATCATAAGTATTACCTAATAAAGTTTGTAATTCACTAGGGTAAGTTGTTCCACTACCACCCGCACCCATTGTTAAACTATCGCCGTAACACAATATAGTTTTATCGTCCCAAAAATCATTTTTAATTTCTTGAATATTTGTTAAATAATCTATATTTGCTAAATAATCATAATTTTTAACAACATTCATTATTTCTTCATAATTATAATTATTTGGTAATTCACAAACCAACATAGATTTAACATCAATGTCTATAACTTTTTCTTGATTATATGCACTATATCTATAAAAATAAGCACCAAAATAATTTGATTTATCTTCATTTGCAGTAAATACTCTATATACGAATTGATAATCACTAGATAATGTAATATTTTGATATGCAATAGTAGTATAATTTGAATATGTTGTGCCACTATATCTTAAATTTGATACAACTTGTGCCGTATCAGTATGATTAGCATTTTTCTTGAACATAGCACATACTAAATAAGTTTTACCTTGTTCAATGTTAAAATTATAAATTCTTAATTTTAGCCACGCAGGGGCAGTATCATTATGAATATTACCACAATTATTAGTTGCAAGATTTTTTATATTAGAAATTGATAATAAATTTAGTTTATTACCTGTAATTCCTTTATCTTTCACGCTTATGACTTTGCTGTTGATTTCAACGCTTGTGTTATCACCTGATAGTGTGATATTGCTTATTGCAGTTTCTACATCTGCGAAACTATCAATATTTGTGCCATCCTTCATGGCTGTTATATCGTTTGCGTTTTGAGCTATTTGTGCTTTTTCGTTGGCACTTACGAATTTATGTGTTTGGTTAGTGTCATCGATATAATCACTTGATACTTTATTATCATCATCGATTACATCTTGTTTAGTTGCAAGTAATGTGTTGGCTTCTGCTTTTGTATAGCCATCTTGTCCATACTTACCAATATACCTCCAAGAAGAGCCGTTCCAATTATATACAGTTGAGCCATCATCGTGGTCGCTATCGACTAATACTTGCACCTTATCTTCAACTTTTAAATTAGTAGTTGGAAGATTATTTAATGCTGTTAAATCTGCAACGATATCAGCTAAATTCTGACCTGCATTAATACCATCAATTTGTGATTGTAGGTTGTTATCTGCATTAAATCGTGCTGTTGCCTCGTTGTTAATGTTTGTTTGTAAAGCTGTATCTGCATTTGTTCTATTTGTTATTTCAGTATTGATATTTGTTTGAAGTGTTGCATCTTTTGTATCTACATAATTCTTTGTTGTAGGGTTAAAACTACGTGTTGGTTCATCAATTTCTACTCCGCTTTCGTAGTAGAAATTAAGTTGTCTATATAGGCTTGGGTTGTCCCATTTTTTAGCAATAAATTGTATTCCACCAAGTGTCATTTCAATTTCACTCGTGCCTGTACCATCGTGAATTTCATTTACTTTTACATTAGCAATTTCAACCTTTTTGGCTGGTGTAACTGATGTAAATTGTAAGTTGCCATCTGAATTATAAAAAATCTTCCATTTGTTTGTTCCATCACCATCAGTAAACCAGGTGATATCATTGAACGATATTTCATCATCAACAAGTACACCGAAGCCATTACCCTGTAATGTATGGGTTTTAATCAAACCAGCTTTTATTGTTTGACTTGTGTTATCTCTATCTGCTTTGTTTGATATTAAAGCTGATACGCTTATTTGTAGGCTTGCAACACCTGTTTGTAATGATTGGCATAATGCATATAGTTCAGCGACAACCTGGCTAGGATCATCACCTAAAATTAACACGCTATTGTCATCGTTTGTAACGGCATTAACAACGCTTAATATCGTATTGATGTTTCTTTGCTTTAATATTGCTCCATTTGTGCTGTTGTAATAATTTGTTGTTATTGTAAATTGATATTTACCTGATACATCGATTTGGTGATTGTCGCTTGATAATGTGAATTTAAACATGTACCAAGTATTATTGTCATCATCTGTATAAGTTGATGGGTTTGGTTCTTCAACGCTTGTAGCATCAAAACTTATTAATCCCACCTTTCTATCATTTGGTTTTAAAATGTTTAATGTTGGATAAAAGTATTGAGTTGATGGATTCGCATTATAATATACCTTTAATGCATCAACGTAATTGTTACCAACTAGAATTGGAGCTTCGTTTTCTTGTTTAACGATTGCCCAACTTGTTGTGTTAATAAATATTTTCAATCTTTTTTACCTCCTATTTAAAATCTTCATATTCAGGTGTTAAATAACCACCTTTGTAATTTCTTATGTCTATTGTATAGCTACCTGAATAATTACATGAAATTCGTAATCTTATATTGTCATCGTTGGCGTACTGTCCGCCTGATGCTGTATAAATAGACATAAAGTTTGTACTGAATAGTTCACCCAATGTTACAGTACCAGTTTTTGTTACGCCTTGTTCTGTTCTTCCGCTTAACCATGTCAAAGTCCAAGTAAATGGCTTTGTCAATGAACTAGGATTATCTGAAGCATTAACAGCTTCATAGTATTGTTTTAAATTGTCAAGGTATCTATCAAAGTAAAACGCATTAAAATATGCGGTACTGTTTGCTATTTGTACTTCAGTTTTTGGAATGTATTGCACTGTGATATTTATTTTTTCTCTATTGTCTTTATCAATGGCAACGTCAATAATTGGTGTCAAATCAAAGAATAGAAATTCGCTCATGTCGTCGAATATATCCTCATTGCTACCCCACCAATCACCGCATTCGCTGATATCTGTTTCCGCAGCCCATTCAATAGCGGTTTTGCCGCCCTCAAATGCTTTATGATCTAAAACACCAAGCTCTACATTAGCATACGCGAATTCACCGTAGTCATCGACATATTTTAATACCTTGTTTTGGTATCCGCCTGTGATTGAATCGCCTTTAACTGATGTAATTGATATATTATCCATTGTTTGAATTTCGAACGATGCCATTCTATCGTTATAAATTGCTACGACAGGCAATATATAATAACCTACTCTGCGATAAGGCGTACCACCAGCTAGAAACTCAATTCTACAATAATTCGCAGGCATCAATGGACTATAACCTGAATTATAGTTATTTAAAATTATTTTATAATAATAAGTTATAGATTCTTTTCTTGTTACAATTTCAGTGTTAGCATAAGCATAGTATCTTTTCTCGCGGTTCAAAGATGTGTCTATAATCGCATTTGAAAAGTTTAAGGATAAAGTACCCTTGTATTGGATGAAAGATGGATTTACGGCTGTTTCTAGCTTTGTAAGGATGTATTTCTTATTATTCTCATCAAGCCAATATTGACCTACTGAGATTTTAGGCGTGTAATCATCATTTGTGACCTTTGATATTGCAGTCATTATTTTATAATCACATGCTAACTGATTTAACTTTTCTTTGTTTCTATCAAGTTGTAGTAAAATATTAGTTTTAGCGTTTGTGTTTGTATCTACCGAGTATATCGCGTTTCTTCTCTCTGATTGTTCCACGATTTTAGGTGAGAAGTAAGGTTGATATTCTACCTCGAATAATTGTTCATCGTATTCGTATGATAAATTATCAACAAGCCACCAATACATTGATGGTAGTCCTGTGGTTGTCACTTTTCTTTCCATCTCATCATCTTGCCATGAGCCTGCGGTTACATACGAATCACCTTTGTTAGGATAAGTTGTTTTGAACCATTCCCATATTTTTCTTCTTATCGCGTTTTCTATGGATGTTCCTGTGTTGTATTCTTGCCACCATTCTTTCCACTCTTGCATGTAGTGAATATTCGTAATTACACTTTTACCTCTATCCCAAGTCAAAGTGTTTGTTAACCATTTTTTTGATGTCGTTGTATAAAACTCTACTGCACAATTTCCTGGATGGTTTATTGGATTTGATGACTCGTAGGCACTCGGTTTCGGTTTATTTAATGTTGAGTATTCTTCAGTAGGGACTACTAAATCCCCAATACTTATTGATATTGTGCTTGGCACATTGCTATCATTATCCGAGTTGTAAGCTGTGAACACTTCTGGTGTTGATCCACCACCAGGACCATGCATCCCGTATTGCAATCTTACTCTAAAACCTACATTTAACGCTTTTAACGATGTAAAATCATACGCTTTTCTCTTTAGTATCAACTGAGCTGTATCAGTGTTAAATATTGGCTCAGTAGTAGCTTCTTTTAAGTATTCTTTTATTGTTTGCTCTGATACAATGTCATCACTTGTTTGTAATATTCTTGATACATACGCTTCGCTATCTTGCCCTGTTTCAATATTTGTTATGTAGTTGCCGATTTGTGTCGATGATGCACTTAACTTTATGTAATCAAGTACAAATGAATAATGATTGTTTGTCTTTGCCATTTTTAAGGTACATATTGCGCCTAATGATGACAACAACCAGTCGATAAATTCTCTTATAGTTGGTTCGGAGAATGTGTGTTCTTTGACTACTACATTAGCAAATGCTCGTAATCTGTCGGATATGCTTATTGGAATATTTTGGCTAGATTTAAAATAGGAATTGCGGAACGCATCTTCGATATAAAAGATTATTGTTCTATTTTGCCCTATATTTGTAATTGTCATGCTAGGTAGGAAGCTTGTTTCAAGCAGCTTTGTTAAGCTCATTAACTGGATTGTATATTGAAACTTAAAAGGAGCAGTAAATGTTATATAACTTTCTTGCTTATCTGCAACGAGCCAGTGCTCGTATTGTCCTTGTTCGTTTAAAAGTTCCACAATGTCGTAGCTTTGTATATCTAATTTATCGGAATTTGAAATAACAATAATAGATGAGTCAAGTTCTGTACTTAATGTTTGTGTCTTGGCTCTTCCCCATCTTACATTTGATGATTCATATTTGTTATTAATTTCTCTTAAAGTCATTGCTTGCATACGATCACCTGTTTCTATTTCCATCGACTAGCTTTTCACCTAATCTGACACTGTTATAATTTGCTATGGCATTGCTTCTTGCATATTCGATTGAATATTGCTTTTGCCTTTGCCACTCTTGAACACCCATATTGATGCCTTGTAAACCAAAATTGATTAAACCTACAACAGGATGTACCATGAACGATGTTCCAACGTTTAGTAGCATTCCCGCACCATTCATGATATTGTTATATGTTTGTTCCATGTTAGTTTGCTTTATGTAGTCGCCTGTAACATCACCATAAATGCTTATTTGATTTTGAATAATGCTTTTAGCGTTGTTTATACCTGCGTTTACAATTGAATGAGTTATTGCGCTTGCGGCTATTGTTCTTGCCATTCCATTTGTTGAGCTATTGTTTGCTTTGCTTTCAGGGGCAATTCCGCCATTGGCTGCGCTATTGTCTAGTGCTTGTTCACTTGTTCCTTTATTTGAGATATAAATGTCTAATCTTCCCATTTTATACCCCCTTAATTAACATGATTCTCATTAATGGTAGGTTTGTTGAAATTAATTCTTGTTCGCTTGATCCTGTCTTTACGATTAAAGATTCAGTTACATTTGAATTGTCTATCGTACTGAATTTGCTTATCATTGTTATGCTTGTATTTGGATTTGTTCCACGAATTATTTGGCTTAATAATGCTTTAACACCATTGTTATTCGTGTTTGCTACAAATACAAAGTTATATGTTCTTGCGTATGTCTTGGCTAAGGACTTTGTTTCTGGTGTGCCTATTGCGCCAGTTGATGATGTTTCAGCTTCATAACTAATTGAATAGCTTACTAATGGTCCAAGCGTATCGACACCATTTATTGTTAAATATTCAAGTCCTAGTATGTTTGAATAATTTATAAGTGTTACGCTAATTGTTAATGAATTATATTTTTTAGAACCATTATTTGAAAACGAGCCTAGCATTGTTGAGGTTGTATAAAATTGTTTGTAGCTAACACCATCTAAAGCTACAACGCTTTCGTTTAAATTAACAACCAACTCATCTAAAGCCGTTTTTATTTCATCGACATATTTATCTATTACATCGATTTTTAATTGAACAGGATATTGTACTAATCCTTTGTTTATTTGTCCTGGAAGAGTTGATATTGTTATTTCAACATCGTTTTCTTGTTCGTAGTAAAATTCTTCATGATATCCGAATTTAATATCGTTTGCTATTTCACCACTTTCGGCAAGCGCTTTTATTGTTGTTTCAAGGTATTTTTTATATTCTGTATTAATCATATATTAATTACCACCTTACCACCTGATGGAATAGCAATAACTTTTGCGACATCTCGCAATGCTCTTTCAACGATTTTAAAGTTTAAAGCTTCAAGTGGTCCGCGTGGTGTTCTTTTTGAACCATCATCATTAAAACCTAGTGCAAGTGAGCCATAATCAATACCATCTGATATACTTATAACCCAGCCATCAGCCGTTTTTCTTGATGTAAAGCCAGCTATCATTGCACCTTTTGAATAAATATGCACGCCTCCAGGTCTTGGAAGCTGTGCAGCTAATTGCCAATGAAGTAATGTATAGAATCTATCAATAGCAGTTTGAATTGTATCTTGTTCCATATATTAACCTCTTAATTCTAGGATTGTTTTTTGCTTTGGTCTTAATGATTTATCTTTTCCTCTGTTATCATCGTTGACAGTTACTTTTGCTATTCGCCATCTTGAATTATCTTTTAAATTAACTATTACATCACCAGGATTACAATTGATTGGAATAGGTGATTCGATAGTTAAGTGTTTTATTGTTCTTATTGATGTATTACCATCTTGTACTTCTTCTTCGTAATAATCGACTAAATCGCAAGCTCTAAATTCTTTGCTTGGTTCAGTTTCATATTCTTCAAATTTATAATTTTTTACTCTTTTGAATAAGTAGTAAAAATCAGTATATTTTCTATTTGTTCCTGCATATTTGAATAATGACATAATTAGTACCTCATTAAATTAGCAAGACCGCACATTCTTAAATTCATTAATGCTGATGGAGCAATTCCTCTTCTCTCTAAAGTCGCAATATCAATAGTAGTATTGTTGTCTTGGTTTATTCCTGATATGTTTCTTAAGTCGCCATTTTCAAGAATATAGTCTATTTGCTCACAAACTGCCTTTTTAAAGCGTTCTTTTTGATATGGTGATAAATCTTCCCTATCACCTTTAAAAGAGTAATTTAAGTTAATATAATTGATTAACCACTCTTCTACATCATTAATGGCTTGTTCTGCAGCTTTAGCATTTGAGTCATTTGTTTGTGTTGATACTAATTCTTCATTTAAGTCGATGCCTTTTAATCGCATCAAGTCTTCATTTGTTGTTATGTTATTGTATGTATATTCTATAGACATAATAACCCCCTTATAACAAATAAAAGGGTAGACATTTGCCTACCCTCTTATTCAATTATTTACTTAATTAAGCAATTTTAATAGCTCTTAAAACTGCAGCTGCTTTTGTTGATTTTAATGCAACGCAACCAACCATTTCAACTTCGCCTTTGTGTACTGCACCAGCTTGGCTGAAATCAGGAAGAATTGTATTGATACCAACGCCTCCTTTAGGTGTAACTGCATGGAATCCATCTAAACCTAATCTAACTACATAGATGTCAGTTGTATTTGCTGCACCTAATAAAATGTAGTAAGTTGCTGATGAGTTAAATGAACCACTTGAAACCTTTGTATATGTTCCACTTGATTCAGTATATAAGTAGCCATCTGCTGAAGCTGCAAATGAACCATCAGTCTTGAATGTTGATGAAGTAACAACTTGAACTCTGTATTCAGCAGCTGTTCTTGCAGGTACAACTTTAACCGTAGCAGATCCATTGTAATAGTCTTTCATATCAACGATAGGAATACCATTATAATTGTCAATACCATTGCCGAATGCATCAACCTTATTTTCTTTGTAGTTAAGCATACGAGCTGCTGCATTTAATTTAACTTTCATCTTGTCGTTGCATAGAATCATTGATGCTGTGCCATCAAGAGAAGCAAGTGCTAAATCTAATGCTTCGCATAAATCTTCAGCGTGTGCAGCTGTCATTGCACCATTAACTGCAACAGAAGATGCCATGATTTCATTTTCAGTTCCAGCAAGTAATGCATTTAAACCATCAAATTCATTTGTAGTTGCTGAATTACCATTGATTGCTAAATATTGGAATCTTCCTACAGTTGCTTTTGTCTTTTCTGAAATTTGATATGCAACTTCACTATTTCTTGAAGTTTCATTTTGAGCAAGAACTCTATCAATCTCAAATGAACCACCCATGATTTGAAGATCTACTGTCTTTTTAGTTTTAACTGCAGCTTGTGCTGTGTATTCACTATTGATTGCTCTACCTGCTGCAGAAGCTGGTGTTGTAGTTTGTAAATAACCATAAGTCAATGTAGAACCGCCTGTTCCAGGAGATACTGCATCATCATAAGTTAATCCATTCATAAGTGCTGATTCTCTTTGTACTAAATCTATAACATTTTGGTCGACCTTATCAGCCATGCCAACCTTGAATTGTGCTAAAGTAATAGCCATAATTGTTTTACCTTTTTAACCTTTCTCTTTTATTTTTTATCTGTGTTGTAATGTTCGTTTACTGCGCTCAACATATCTCCAGGATTTATTGATTGTCCTGATTTATCTTCATTCCCAGCACCGCCGAGAGTGACTTTTGCTGTTTCAGGTTTCTTTGGTTCTTTCTTTTCTGTAACCTTTACAAATGATGGATGAGCTTTGACATATTCATCTAAGTCTTTCTCGAAATCTTTAGAATCCTTTAATTTAGATTCGATTAATGTCAAGATATCTTCATCATCGATATTTAGGTTCTTTGCTTGATATTTTGCTTTTCTTTCAGCTAAAGCACCTTTGCCCTTTTCAGCGTTGAGTTCATCAACGAGTTTTTGATGATCTTCAGGCTTTACAAAATCTTTGTATTTGGCCTCTGCTTCATCTTTAGCAGTTTTCTTTGCATTATCAATTTCAGTGCCTTTTTCTTGATTAAAAGCATTTAATAATGCGTTTACTACCCCTTTATTAGGTGTTTCAAGTCCTAAATCAGTAAAGATAGTGTTAATTTGTTCTCTTGTCATATTTTCCTTTCTTTTAACGAGATAATTTTATACGTGCTTTCTCTAGCCACTTTTTAAATTTTTGACAATATCCAATTTTTTACGCTACATGGATTTAGCAATATAGTTGCATTTTTTTAACGTTGTTATGTTCAACAATAAAAAAAGGACTACCAAGCCCTTTAATTAGATTCTTCATCAGGTTGATTCTCTATCATTGCTACAACCATCGTGTTTCTTTGAATTTCTAAATATCCGAGAAAATACTCTCTTAATTTTTGCCTTGTTGAGCCATCTTCAACAACCTTTTGCAAGTGATATATTTGGTCCGTATTAAGCTCTGATGTGTCAATGCATGCTATATTATCAATTGCTTTGTCTACTTGTTTTACTGCGATATCGTAACCCTTTGTTATGGTTTCGTTTTTCTCGTTGAGGTTTCCCTCCCAATATGGGTTATCATAACTACTATCTCTTGTATCTGGTGTTATCATATTGTTTCCTTTCTTATGCTTCACCTATTGCGGCTATAATTAGCCCTAAAATAAGTATTATTCCCATTTTTATCACCTACTTTTTAACATTAAGTGTTATTCTATTGCCTAATTGTTCCCTGTCATACTGCCTTACAAGGTTAGAATTGTTATTTATTAATTCTCTTTGCTTAGCTTGTATGTCGCGAACTCTTGCTTCACCTCTTAGGATGCTACTTTTAATCTTGTCATTGTTAGGATCAAGTGCCAGCATCTTCTCGTTGTGTTCGATTTCTTTCTTCTCAGCTCTTATTTGGCGTTCATTTGCTCTTTGTTGTTGTAGTGCCTTGTATTTCTCTGGTTTGTATTTTCCGTTAAAATTAAGGCTTCTATCATCTCTTAGGTTTGATACTTCCTTTTGAGTTTTAGCACCTATAACCGAGTCGATATCGATGTATTGAAAATAATGTCTACAATTTGGTCTTGTTGTGTAGTAGTATGGTTCTCCCATTGCTTCTTGCACTGTCATTATTTTATTTGCTTCGATATAATCCCTTATTTCATCTACTCTATCTTTTGGAGCTAATGATTCCCACTTTTCATCACAGAAGATTTTTCCATTCAAATCGACATGATCCTTTGCACAGTCACCAAAATATGCCGAGATGTAAAAGACCACACCACTTTCTTGACCTGTACTTATCATGTTTGAACCGATATCTTGTTGAATGTCTGTTCTTGCTTTCATTTCAAAGTATGTGTCAAACTCGTAGTGTTTACCATCTTTGTAAACAACACCAATGTCAAGGCCTGCATCCATGTGCTTTGATAATGCTTGTTGTAAATCCAATGTTTTATTGACTCTTAATGTCTGCATTGTTTGTTGTACTATTCTTTGAAATGTCTTTGTCGCATCATCCTGGATGAATAACAAGCCTTTATTGATTTGACTTGATATTGCTACTTGTTGGCTTGGCTTTAAATTAACGCTATTATCGTTTTTAAGGTCCTTTTTTATCTCTTTTGCTGCCTTTTGGATTAAATCCTTTGACTGCTTTTTAAAGTTTCTTATTTCGTTGTTTTTCTTGATTTGCCATCTTCTTAAATCTTCAGTATCTTTTATCAAGGATGCTTCAATAGTGCTTTCAAGTTCTTGCGATACATCGTTTAACTTATCACCTATCTTTTGTGACAACTTAATGCCGTTATCCTTTACTTGGATGTGTTCGAGCTTCTTTTCTTTCTTCTTTGACATTATTCATCATCCTCTTGGTCCTTTTCTTCTTCTACAGGTTCATCGTTTTCATCTTCAAAACCAGTATTGATTTGTTCTTTAGGTTGTGAATATTGTCCTTTTATCATTTGGATTAATTCGTTTTTATATTTGTAGTTCTCACCATATACGATATCTACAAATGTTTCAGGTGTCATTACACCACTTTGTAAAGCTAATGTGTACTTATCAATTAGTAGCGCATTATTTTGTACGAATTTCTTTGCGGTTTCAAGATCCTCGTCATACCAATGGCTTCTAAATTCCGCAATTGACATAACACCAGCGTTTACTTCATTTAGTTCAGCTTGCTTCTTTGATGCTGTATCTTCAACAATATTGTCATCGTATGTTATTGTTATATCATTTAACGATTTAATCTCAATTTTAGTGTTATTTGTAAATGTGTTATTAACATACGCTATTGCTTGAACTAATTTTCTAAATAAACCTGTAGCTAGATTTTCTTGTTTTACAACATTTCTATAAAGCTCTGTTTGTTTTGCAATAACACCTGTGGCTGTTTGTATTGGTCTACCTCCGCCACCATCGAACTCGAATTGTGTTTGACCTAATCCGCATAACATTGCAGCACAATTAAGATTTGTATTGATGTATTTTGTAATTGCATCAATTCTTAATTCGCCATTGAATTCTTGCATTTGAGATTTACTATCGTTTGCGTTCTTTATGAAAATAACTGATTCATCATTTTCATCGAATGCGTATACAGGGTTGCCATCTTTATCATGGTCTACTTGATCTGTTGACAAAAATTTAATTTTTTGACCTAGTTTAATTTCTTTGTAATAAGCTGTATAACCTAAATCAAGATGTTTAAATGTGTCTATTGCAGTTGAGAATATTGAAGTGCCTATTGATTTGTCAACTTCATCTTCTTCTGATAAGTTAGGATACCATATTTGAAAAAGCGGAATTGTATCAGCTTTAATGTCTACATAGTTTTCTAAATCGATGTTATATCCACCTTGTTCTGCTTGTTTACCTTTAAATGTAGCCACATGATATTTGTTGCTTTCATCTAAATAGTGAAGTATGAGCTTTATTGCACCTGTACTATAGGAAACAAATGCACACTCGATTACTTCTCCATCATCAATTGTAATGGGGATTACTCTCCTACCAGGAATCATTTTAATTCTTACTTCACTATCTCCTGGTATGATGTCTTTTGTTTCTTTGTCGTATTCGATATCAGTTTCGACAACAGTTGCACCAATACCTAACCCCATAAACATTTCACAGAAGTTATTAAATCTTCCAAAAATATTGTTGTTTGTTAAAATCTCTTGTAATCTATTATTTTTATTTTCTCCGTTAATTGTTAATGTTGTATCTTCATTGGCATAATTATTAGCCCATAACCTGCAAATGTATCTTGGCATGTTTAAGGTTTTCATTTTAGCTTCTTTTGAAACACCACTTGTTAATTTGTAGTTATATTTAAGCCAAGATGGATTGCCTCTCCAAATATCATAATAAAGTTCTATGTTTTTATTTCTTCCTTGTACATTAACATTAGCGTTTTGCCCTTTTAAAACTGCTAATGCACTTTTGACATAATTTTCTAAATCTAACATCTCTAACCTCCTAACCTTGCTAAAATATTTTTATATTCTGGCTCTATTGAATACTCGGTAGCATCGCAAGTATCAATATCAGTTGATCCATCATCTAGTCTTTCATCTAGGTGTCCCTCTTTTGAATTCCATACAGCAGTTGAATAAGCTGCAATAGCACTCTTGGCTGTAAACATAAAATAGAGCTTGTTGATTCCAAACAATCTTAACAACAATTCTATTCTTTGTTTTATTTCCATCTTTCTAGCATTTAGTACATTGCATGGCAAGTTGTTTTTATCTACTGCCACACGAAAACCTCTTATAAGAACTTGTTCAGCACTATCTGCATAAACATTCCAAGTATAAGACATTGAATATTTTTGATATTTGTCTATAACCATTCTTACGAACTTAACAAACGCTTGATCTAATTCATCAGGTGTTGTTTGTCCTGTTATTCTTTCACTTTCTAAAACAATGACATTTGAGTAGTTTGCCAAGAACCCTGTCGCAACGAATGTGTGATACGAACCATTGCCACCGAAATCCACACCAATATTGACATGTGAAAATCTTGTGTTGCTTGGTATCTCACTTAAAATGTAATTGCTTGGATTGTCAGCGTACTTTCTAAAGATAATTCCCTCTGCTTTCTTCCAAAGCCCTAAAATGTATCTATCGTAATATACAGTGCCTGCGTATTCATCGCAAAGACCTTGAACATATTTCTTTGACAAGAACGGATTATCAAATATCGTATATTCTTGTAAATAAATGTCGATGTTTGAATGAATAAAGTTATATAAGAAATGTGTGTCACTTGCAGGGTTACAAGCACCATCAAAGCAAGAATACTCTAAACTCATTCTTGACTTTAACAATGCGAACGCTTCTTCATTCCATTCGGCGACCTCATCACCATAAGCATATTTGAACTTACTACCTCTTAAACGAGATATTGCTGTCTTATTCATCATTCCGCATAAGTACACTATTTGATTTAAGATTTTTACATAAGTGTTTCCTGCTGCATCTTTATGAATTTGACTTACTGCTCTTGGTAGATTCTTAGCTCTGAAATACTCTCTCATTGGGATGAGTACATTTCTTTCTATTGTTCCAAGTGATACGCCTAAGATTGTAACTAATCCAGGCATGTTGTGTCTTACTGCTATTCTAAACGGGATGACCTCTTGAAAGTCAACTGTTGTTTTTCCGCATTGAGTAGCACCTGACTTGATGTTCCATCTATGATCTTCTTTAGGGTTTAAGTGTAATGACTCTTTAATGTATTGTAATTGCTTTTGGCTATATTCAATTACTTCCATCATCTTCACTCATTTCTTCTTGTTCTTCTATTTGTTCTTCATCAACTTGTTTCTTTTGCTTGACTACGAACTCAATAGCTATGTTGGATAAATCTTCTTCAGTCTGCATCGACTGCTCTCTCAATTTTATTTCTCTTAAATCCATTAAGCTCTTGGCTGCTTTCATCTTTGTATCAGCAGTAACTTCTAATCCGAATCTATCAGGGATGACACCTAAAAGCATTGCAGTTAAATAACTTTCTAATTGCTCTGTTGTTATTGGTTCTATTTTTGCTAAATCTTTTAAGTACGCTTTAGGTACTTTAGGAAGCTTGCGGATATTTGTTCCAGTATAATGCTTAGACAAGATTTCTTTATCTTGTTTTATTTTTTCTTTTTGTTGCGATTTTTCTTTTTTGCCTGTTTTTTTGGGCTTCTTATCCGCGACCTTGCTCATAACTGCCTACCCCCTTTCTTTAAGAAAAGGATTCAAGTTCACTTAATAGATAATTTAAAATATCGAGTGGCCTACCATAGACCTCATCATCCTTAACCCTTTGTCTTTTTTTATTTATGTTTTCTTTGTGGTACTTAACAAGTTCAAATCTACAGCTTAAAGTATGATCTCTTTGGTTGTAGTAATCTATTGTTATTAAATCGTATTTGTACTTAGATTGTTTTACTTGAACTGCTAGTAATACATCTTTAATGTCTTTTATTAATCCCAATTCTTCTTACACCACCTATCCCCATCTTCTCTATGTTTCTTCCCCTTTCCTAAAAAGAGCAAAGAAAAAAGCAACCATTTTTTTTAAATAGTTGCTTCTTGCGAATGAAAAACTTTCATTATTGGGGGAATGTATGGATATAACTTGTCTTGTTAATTTCCACACTATCATTTTAACATATTTAAATACTTGCAAAACTATGCAATTTTATTTTTTCCTTTACTTTTAATTTTTTATTATTTTTGTTAATTCTCTTATTCCTCGCCATCTTGCATTGTCTATTGTGTTAACTGCGTAAAATAAAGCTTTCGATATTTCAATGTTTGACATGCAGTCAATGTAAGTCATTTTTAAAATTATTTGATATTCTTCTTTAGAAATTAAACTAATAAAGTCTGATATAAGGTTGTTGTTATCTTCTAGGGATTTTTCGATTTCTAGTGTTTTAAGTACAAGCTGTTGCAACTCTTCTTTCATTGTTGCACGCTTCATGTACTTTATTTCAGTGGTGTTAGCTTGTAAGCCTGTATTTGGTCCTGTGAACTCTCTATCGTATGAATCACCAACCACAAATGATGCTTCTAAATCCTTTATATCTTCTTTTAAACGTTCTCTTTTAATTCTTAAATACTTTACTTGTAAGTTACTACTCTTAATACTTTGTAATAACTCTTTTATATATCTTCTACTACTATTATGTAATTCTTCTTCTGTAATACTGAATTTCTTATATATATATACTTTTACTCTTTCTATAAGTGTAGTATTATTGCTATTTTTCATCATCATTTTCCTTGTCTTTCATAATCGCACCTATTACGAATAAAACTATAACAACATTCATGAAGCTGCAGGCTGTTCCAAATATCATAAAGTCGTGTTCGCTTTTAAAAAATAATGCTATTCCAAATCCTAGTAAAATTGATGATCCTATAATAAACCATAAACCTGTGAATTTACTTTTCATTCTTTCTTCCTTTCTACGCATAACCTTTTGTTGTTCCAACTATTAAAAGCTCTTTTTCTCTGTAGTTGTTGTACCTGTATATTATTCCGCTTAGACCACTTTCAGCAATCATTATAAAATAGTCTATTTTCTTCTTTTCTTTGGTTTCTATCTCTTTCATAATGTCTTTAAATGACACCTGGTAATACTTGCCGTTCTTGTCCATTCTTGGGTTTACTGTGGAATAAACCTTTCTTGCAGATTCATGTTCTAATGTGTAAACTACTATGTAGCCATCACCATACGGGATGTCAGTAAGTTTTATTCTTTTATCTTCCATTAGCTTTTTACCTCTACCTCTATTCCAAGAGTGTATTGGATCAATGCTTTTGCCATATCGTCATAATCGTTGATTAACTCTTCTAGCGCTTCAATGTCTTTAATTTCGTATTTGTTTAGTAATGCTTTGAACTTGTCTAACTCTTCTAACTCTTTTTTAGTTTGTTTTAGTCTTCTTCTAAAACTATTAACTTCTTTTTCTACATCTGGGCATAATGTTGATGGCTCGTATCCCATTTCATCAAATTCAATTATCAAATCTTCTAGCATTTCTTTACTCATTTTTTAATACCTCTTTCCAAAAATCAAGCATTGTATAACTTGTAAAAGATTTTTCATTACCTTTGGAATTTTTTATCTTGAAATAGCATCTATCTTTTTCTACAACAAACTCAATATGATTTTTTATTAACTCATTTAAAGCCTTGCCTTGCTCTTGTGCTTTAAGTAATGCTTGTTTGATATGTGATGATTGAACTATATCTTCTATTTTCCACACATCAATATCATAGGCAAGTTTATGTAATTCTTTTAAGTCTTCTAACGCTTCAGTAGGATTGGCATTTTTAATCGCTTGTAATTCAGTTAAATATTTTTCAAGTAATTCAATTTCATTTTTCTTAATGTATAATCTGTATATGTCATTTCCAACATATTCTTTCTTGTATCTTATTTTGTTGCCTAATAATTCTAATGAATATTCTTTGTTAAACATATCTAATTTACTCATCTTCTACCTCTATCTGTTCGTATTGTTCTATTTTCTTTTTGATGATTTTATTACAACAAGGGCAAAGTATAGTTCCGTAGCCATCTAATCTTCTTTCCCTAGACACAAAATCTTCAAGTTCAAATTCAAACTCGCAACCACATTCATCGCAAGTTTCTTTAAAAACTATCTTTGTTTTCTTTGGCATCGCACCATCTTTAATTATCTTAATCATTTTCTTCTACCTCTGTTAAGTAATATAGATATCGTTCCTGCTGTAGCCATTCCTGATGCAAAGCAAGCAATGCATATTAGTATAAACTTTGTTACTGTTATTTGCATTTTCTTCTACCTCTTTACCTGGATTATAAACCCTATCATGTCGCCTGCTGGTTGTAGGTCAAAGTCTTTGTTTATAATTGCTTTGATTTTATCTAAATCGTATTTATCTTTTTTCTTGATGTAGCAGTTTCCAAACCTTTGAAGATTCCTAATGATCCAGTCATCTTTTTGCTCTTCAATTTTTACTACTCTTTGCCTTTTAGCTTCTTCTTTTCTTTCAAGTAGTCTTTGCTTTTGCCTTTTACCACAGCAAGTTTTACAAGCACCAAAGTAGTTTATATGTAATGTACCTTTGTAGTATTTTCTAGCTACATAATATTGGGATTCGTTTTTTATCTCACCGCATATTTTGCATTTAATCATTGTCAACATCACCTAACCTTATGCAAGCATATATTATTGTCGCAAGTAACCATAAAGCTACAATGCCTAAAATTATTAATAAAATGTGATACCACGCCATATTATCACCTTTTATAATGTATGCCTTTGCTCGCCATCATATCGGCAAAATGTATATATAAAACACTTGGATACATTTCCTGTGCTTTTCCTAGATTGTTCCATACCTCTTTACTTTCGTATGCTCCCATGTGCCAGCGGATCATCAGCATTTCTTCTTTTGTTAAATTTATAAAGTGGCTAATCATTAACACTGATTTTTCACCATGTCCGTATGGCATTCCATCGTCTTGGTAGTCGTAAGATTCTACTTGTATCCATTGTCCGTTTTCTGATTTAACGTTTTTCATAACCTTTTTATAAGTGCCTATCTTACAAACATCATGTAGTAAGCACGTGATTATTGTGGTTTCATCTTCTTTACCTGTTAAAGCTACATAATTGTCATAGACAAGTAAGCTATGATTTAAAAGTCCGCCCTCTTCTGCATCGTGATACTTTGTTGATGCAGGATCAGTAAAGAATGTTGATTTTTCTAACCAGTTTATTAACTTTTCAATTCCTGGTCTATTAACTTTTTGTAATAATTCTATGACTCTCTCTTTATTGTCCATTGTTTGTTCCTACTTTCTTTTCAGCTACTTTTAACCATGCAACAAGTGGCTTCATTTTCTTTTTTAAACATGCGATTCTTGATTTGTGTTCTTCAAGCTGATGTTTTACTTCTTCCATTTCTTTTTCTAACTCTTCGATTGTTAAATCGTTTATATCTTTTGCTCTTCTGTATCCCTTTTGATTAGATGTCGCAAGTATAGGGTAGTGCATACTACATACCGCTATAACATCTCTAATTGATCTATCACTTGTTATGTTTAACTTTTCCCCTATTTCTTCCTTTGTTAGTGGTGAATCAGAAAATAATAAATTGATTATTGGATGATTGTAATTATCCTTTGTTGCCTTGTTTTGCTTAATTTCTTTTAAATTACTATGACTCATATTTTCCTCCAGTTTTTCATTCAGTTAAAAGTGGCGGCTTTTAACTTTTATATGTATTTTTTCGATGAAATCTTTTTTTGTTCGTATATTTATCCGATTTTTAATAAATTTAATTTTCTGCGTATTTTTGGCTCGCCAGCATATTTACAACTAGCCGCCACTAGGTTGTAGCTATTTGCGCTTGTTCCACTCTTTTAACCATGCTTTGTACTTTTCAAAATCTTTAGCTACTGGTTCAAGCTCTTTTAACACTTTTATCATGTCGCAGTGTCTATCTTCTGCGAATTGACCTGTGAAATAATGCTCCCATTCCCATGTGTGTAGTCTTATGTTCCACGCTGTTATTATTCCATCACCTGTAGGCTTTACACCATCTGGTGTGTCGTGGTAATGTTCTGAATCATTAAACTGTATCCATATTGTCGCAGTTTGTCGGCTGTCATTTAGGAAGTATGTTTTATTAATAGATCCATAGCATCGTTCAGTTATCTTGTTGCATATAAAACCCTCACTCTTAAAATACTCTATTGCTTCCTTTTTTCTTCTGTAATATCTATTTTCTTGTTCTACCTGTTCTTCAGGTGTAAATAAATCTGTCATAATCTAGCACCTACTTTCACATTTTCAAACCATTTGTAAAATACCTTTTTAACCTCTTCACTAGGTTGACAATTTGCCCTATCCCATTCATTTGCATAAAATTGCCCTATCTCTTTGTTCTTCTTAATTTCTACTGTTGCGATAGGGTTATTGCCTTTTCTTATGAATGCTAGGATGCAGTTTGTATTTTTGTAATATGCACTTGCTAGGATGCATTGATGTAGCGTGTCGGCTTGTTCTTTCCATTCTTCATATTTAGCACTGAAGAATATTGAGTAGCCATCGATTTCTGCATTGTATTTAAGATACTTTTTAATTCTTTTTAAAAGTGTTTTAAACTCTTCTTTTTTCTTAGCAGCTTCTATCTTTGTTTTTGCATCCATTAACTTGTCATGTGCTTCTTTTAGATCCTTTGGATATTTCCAGTAATCTTCTTTTATGTTGTGACCTTGTTCTTCTGCTAGTCTGATATAGTCTTTGTAATGCCAACGCCAATATTGTTTTGTTTCTTCATCCTTGCCCTTGCATCTTTTAATAAAAACATCGTAAGGCATGCCGCCACTATATTTTATGTAATCAATATCAAAGTCTTTTATTTTTGCGTATTGTCTACATTCGTTATAATTTAACCCAAATTTGCCGATT
>JAFXWB010000035.1 GCA_017534425.1 Bacilli bacterium | reverse complement strand
GTTATTTTAAATACTTCTAGAGGTGGTTTACTAGACGCTGAAGCTTTACTAGAAGGAATTAAAGAAAGAAAAATCGGCTCTGCATGTCTTGATGTTTATGAGGAAGAAAGTGATATATTCTTCTCTGACAAGTCAGGTCATATTTTAAATGATGAAGTCTTGGCAAGACTCATTTCAATGCCTAATGTTATAGTCACTTCGCATCAAGCTTTTTTAACAACTGAAGCATTAGATAATATTGCTGAAACAACAATTGAAAATATAAATTCTTATTTTAATAATGACGAGCCCGTTAAGAACGAATTATGTTACCGCTGTGGAAATATGGATAGGTGTCGAAAAGAAAGAAAAGCAAAATGTTTTTAGATGATTATTAAATAGGCGGTCCACAATTTTTGAAAGTGGTCCATTGTACTATTTATGGCGTGAACATCCAAAGTTTATTACAGTATCGATTAGTCGGTACTGTTTTTAAATTGTTTTGTATTCAATTTCTTTATTTAAAAATTTGGCTAGGTATTCAGGTGAATCTTGCATTCCTCTTCTTACCCATTCATTAGTCAAACCAACTATTGAGCCTGACACTCTTGCAGAAGAATAAGACTGTTCTTTGTCAAAAATGTTTCTTCCATTTATAGCGGAATCGAATATATGTTTTTCAAAAATATGAGATAAGCCTCTTTGATAAACAATTAATATTGTTTCCTTCAGGGACAAGAGATGTTCAAATAGACTAACACTTACATTCTTTTCTTCTTTTAGAAAAGTGGTGTAGTTTGCTTCCCACCAATTTTTCGATTCTCTCATGAAATATTGATAGATGATATCATCCATATCCTTATAATTTCTATAAAAAGTACATCTTGATACCCAAGCTTTATTACATAATTCAGAAATCGATATATCTTTATATTCTTTTTCTTTTAATAGCCCAAATATGGCGTTTTCTAATTGATCAACAACAATTATATCTTTTCTTCTCGGCATAAGATTTCCTCCTTATGATACAAAATGTGTTTATTTGTACTTTTATTATTTTTTAAGCTCAAATTATAGACCGAACTAATTAAGTATGATACATTTGTAGCATAAATTAAAAGCAAACGCAACAAAAGGAGTTAATTATGGCGGAACAAATAAAGAAAAGAAAAAGATGGTGGATTATCCCAATAGTTATTGTTGGCGTTGTTGCCACTCTAGGTATTAGCGCTTGTGCGCTATTGAAAAACACAATTTTCATGTCTTTTCCGGAATTAAAAGGTGAACCAGAGGTTGGAAGTTATTATTCTATCAAACCTGAGGGTGCATTAACTTCGACTGGAAAACAGTGGCATGGCATTTTCAAAAAAGGGAATGAAAACAAGACAGTTGTTTATTTCTTTGGTGGTGGAGTAAGCATTACTGAAGAAACATCAAAACGTGGTAAAGAATTTTATGCCGTCGATATGACCGCTCAAGATTTTGTAGCAAAAGGCGGTATTGGTAGTGACGCTAATGAAAATCCTTTTAAGGATTGGAACTTTGTAATTGTTCCATATGCAACTGGAGATTTCCATGCCGGAACAGCGGAATATAAATATACCAAAAAAGGTAAAGAAAAAACCATTTATCATCAAGGATATAAGAATTATTCGTTGTTAATGGAATCTGTTGCTAAATATGTGGAAGATTCTGAATCTTTATTAGTAACTGGTTTTTCTGCTGGAGGATTTGCCACCTCTTTATTAGCAGACGATGTTATTAACCATTTCCCAAAGGCAACAAACATTACTGCCTGTGTCGATAGTTCCTTACTTTTATATGATGGATGGAAAGAAAGTGCGATAAATCTTTGGAAGAGTCCTAAAGAAATCTCTGATAGATTACACACTAATAATATAGTTTTAGACAGCTTAACCGCTTTACACGAAAAACGTGGTGATCAAGTTAAAATCCTCTTTGATTGTTCTTGTCGAGATGATACATTACAACAATATCAAGCCTATATTAACTACGGAAAAATGGAGAAGAATAAAGCTAATGGTGATCTTTTCCAAAAGGATTTAAAAGACATGGTCAACGGTTTACAAGCAAATATTCCAAATGTTGGTATTTATATTTGGGACTATAAAGCTGATTCATCAACAAAAAATACGCAACACACAATTATCTCTAGCGATTTCCTAGTTAAACTAGAAGAAAATAAAAGTGTCTCGGATTGGATAATTGATGCCGTTAACGGAAATGTAAAAACGTATGGGCTTAATTTGTTAGACAAGTAATAGTTGACCGGATTTTCCTAAAAATGTCCCGATGTATCAAAATAGTCTAAAAAGACCAGATGATAACTACAGTATCGATTTAAATCGGTACTGTTTTCTTTTATAATAATAAATGCATCATAGGACTGTACGCCGAAGCGTAGGGAAGACATATGTCTGCCGCCTGTTAGATAAACTGATATGAAGATTTTTAAATTTGATAGCTTTGAAGAAATGTATTCTTGGCTTTTAGAAAACTCTCAAAAAGAAAAAGAATTATTTGTTCAAGTTTCTAGAAAAAAACCCGAAAAATGCATTGATATTTTAAGTTATTACGATGCTGTTAATGCTGCCTTATGTTTTGGCTGGATTGATTCAACACTTAGAAACATTGATGGAGATCTTATTCAAAGGTTTTCTCCAAGAAAGAAGAATTCTCATTGGACTGAAACTAACATTAATCGTTGTATTGAATTAGATAAGAAAGGTTTATTGACTAAGGAAGGTAAAAAAGTGTGCCCTTACTTCAATAAATAATAATACCTATTAATTAAGTACGAGTTAATAAAATATAATGGATAAAGAAATATAAAGGAAATACTTAGATAAAATTTTTCTAACGCACGCGTCATTCAAGGTTAATGACCGCGCGTGCGAACCTTCTAAAATTGGTCAAATATTATAGAGATTTGGCCTTTTTTAATTTAAAATTAATAGCGAAAGTTAGAGGACAATAAAATGGAAGAAACAAAAAACCGCAAATCAGAAATTTTAAATATCATCTTTTCAGTATTGTTATTTGGAGGCCTTTGGGGCATTGTTGAGGCAACACTTGGTTCCTTCTTACATTTATCATTTATTCACAATACAAGACTTATCTTTTTATCATCCACAACAGTTTTAGTCCCATTTGCTTATTATTTAATGGGTGGCTGTTATAAGAGAACTGGAAAAGCAAGAAGCGTTGTTTATATGGGTGTTTTAGCATCTGTTATTAAAGTTATTGGCGCTTTAATCTTTGCATCTAAGTTAGAACCAGCTTTATATATGCTTATTGAATCTCTTACAATGGCAGGCGCAATTCTTGTAATTAGACCAAAGAAAGTTGTATCATTTGCTGGTTTAGCAACATTTATTCTTGCTAGTACAACATATTTACTCGCTACAACGTTCTATAGAATTGGTACTGCTACAGAAATTACAGGACAAATTGTCTTATCTAACATTGAAAAATATGTCTTTATGTATAACTGTGTCGCTATTTTATATGCATTTGCTTTTGGCGCAATTCTTTATGGATTTATTAAGCTTGCAGAAGCAAAACAATGGGATTTCTCTAAAGTTAAACAAGTTATTTATCATCCAGCCTTTGCAGGATCAATGACCGCAATTGCATTAGCAGTTACATTAATTCTTCATTAATTTTATTTATAAAATTTAAAAAGGCTCTTAAAATAGAGCCTTTTTGTTTAGACAATAGTGAAGTGATGAGGATCTAATTCACCACAAGTTGGATCCACATTTGAATTGTTATTTGAGTCTTTAGCCTCAATGTAATATTTAACATCATCACCAGACTCTAAACCTTCAAATGTAAAGGTGAAGTTGGTGGTGTCTTCATAACGAGTCATCTCGCTAGTTTGATATGATGAGTTATTAATAGAAAATTTAATAAGAACATCTTGTTCATTAACTTCTGCATCTGCATACGTAACAATATTTGTCTGAACAACATATTTATCTTTTAATTCGACTTCACCGTTATAAACATATCGAGAATCAATAAATAACATATTGTTATCAGGAACTTCATGGGTTCTACAATGCAAGGCGTCAGTATTTAAGAATTCAAGTCCTGTATTACTAGAAAATCCCTGGATTCCATGAATCTCGTAACCCGGTAAAGCTTCTTGATAAACTTGAAGTGCTTTTTGGTTATAAGTTGAGTTTGTGCCTAGTGGCATATAAACATGACCATTAGCAATTAATGAATTGGTGTAAGGCGCTACTATATTTCCGCCCGGTTCTTCGATACGATAAACCTTATAGTTATAACCGTATGAACATTTAGTGTTTGCTAATAAATTAGCAACCTGTTCATAATATTGATATCTTGAATTTGATTGAGGAAGTTTTGCAACAATTATTTTATCTGGCGCTACAATCTTTCCCCAACAATCAATATGGGCAATATAATCACCTTGTGGGTCAATAGTAATAACATAGTTATCAGTTCCTGTAAATTGTTCCATTTGGCTTCTAACTTTTGATTCATTATTGCTATTTTCTTGAATGACTAAATCATCACTAAAAGCGGTGCCTCTACCATCTTGCATTAAGTTACCGCCAGTATGAGTTAAGCTCATTTTGCTGTAACTCATTCCAAAATAGTTAGCTAGTTTTTGAGGAACTACGTTTTGCTCAGTTCTTGCAGGTCTATTGTAGGTAAAATCAACTACGGATAAATCCTTGTTTTTAAAGACATAAAATGGTGAAAAGTCTCTAACCCAGTATGTGTAGTCATCATCAATAGGCATGTCTAAAAAGGTAACATTTTCCATTTTAATTCCAGCATCTTCAAAATCACTTCTTGCTTCTGAGATTCTTGAACTACTGTCATAATTTGGATTTACCAAAATGAGTAATTTGTTATCTTCAGCAATGGTTTTATAAACACTTAACGGCATGTTATTTGGGTAGCACATCTTAATCATTGAAGATGGCTCAAATTCTGCTGGCATTCTTATTTCTGGAGTTTTAATAAAATTAAAACTTTCTTCGGTGTCAGGAGGTGTAACTGGTTTTTCTTCCTCTTCTGGATCTATATCGGTGCTTGGATCGATTTGTTCAGGAGTTTCAGAAGGCTTAACTTCTTCATCTTCTTTTTGACTAATTTCTTCTTTTTTTAGAAATGGCAAAAAATCTAAAAGTTTAAAGGAACAAGAAGATAAAACTAGCCCCGGAATTAATAAGAAAGAATATAACAAACCGCCCTTTTTCATTTCTATAATTGTATAACATTGAGCATTTATAAAATAAGTTTTCTTTATAAAAAGTTTTATTTAGTTCTTTTTAATAAAAAAATTATTGCAAACAAATTGTAAAATGGGTGAATTATGGTATAATTAGACCAGAATAAGAAAAAGGAGTGAAAGGGTATGCACGCATTGCCGAAAGTTTTACCAGTTAATGAACTAAAAAATACAGCAAATATTATGAAGGTATGTAAAGAATGCGATGGACCAATAATAATTACCAAAAATGGTTATGGAGAAGCAGTCATGATGAGTATTGAAGTTTATGAAGAGATGATTACACAAATGAAGGTGGCCGCACTTATCGATGAAAGTGTCGATGAAGTCGAACGTGGCGCCGAAATGACTCCTAGTGATGAGTTCTTTAAGCAACTTAAAACAAAATATGGAAAATAGTTTTGTTGTTGTTTTATCACCAAAAGCAAAAAAGGATCTAGAAGAAATTTATCTTTATATTTTTCAAGTTTTAAAAAACCCAAAAGCAGCGGATTATTTAATGGAAGAATTTCAAAGTGTATTTGTAAATTTATTAAACTTTCCATTCATGTATCAAATCACAAATAATAAATTTACAAAAAATCAAGATATAAGAAAGATAGTTGTCAAAAATTATCTTGTCTTTTATAGGGTAAAAGGAAAAAGAATAGAAATAATGCGAGTTTTATCGAGTTTGATTAACTATCAAAATGTACTTTAAAATAATGCTAATAAAGGATGGATTTATGCTAAAAAAGCTGAAATCCATTTTTTATTTTAGTTTCTTTAAAACTTTACTATAATAGTAAGCAAGAAAATTAAGGAGACAATAACATGTCAAAAAAACTAATGATTGTCGGTGGTACAGGTTTCCTAGGTTTTTATACTGCCAAACTTGCATTATCTAAAGGATATAAAGTTGGTTCTATTTCAATTCTCGATGATGATTTAGAAAATAAAGACCTATCTAGTTGGTATCCAAAAGAAATTGAAAGCACATTATTAGATGTGTTTAGCGCTTCGGAAGAAGAAATTAGTAAAGTAATGAAAGGTTATGACTACATGATTTATGCAGTCGGACCAGATGATAGATACACTCCAAAAGCTCCATCTTATGACTTTTTCCATTATAGATTAGTCGATTGTTGCGCCAAAGTCTTTAGAGCGGCAGAGAAAGCAGGAGTTAAAAAAGCAGCAGTTTATAACTCATATTTCGCATACTTCGATAGAAGATATCCTGAGATGAAACTTGCTGAAAAACATCCATACATTCGTTGTAGAGTAGAGCAAGCAAAACTTCTTAATGAACAAAAGAAAAACATGGAAGTGGTAGTTCTTGAACTACCATACATCTTTGGTTCAATGGAGGCACGTGTTCCAATTTGGAGAGGTGTTTTCCTTGATAGATTTGTTAATGGTCACAGAAGTGCGTTCTTTTCAAAAGGTGGCACAACCATGATTGCAATTGAACATATTGCAGAAGCTGGTATTGGCGCTCTTGAATATGGAAAAGATGGAGAAAGATATCCAATCGGAGATGAAAATAGATCATTTAAATGGATGCTTGAATACATGTGCAAATGTAAAGGGGTGAATAAGAAAGTTCATCTTCCTCCTACTTGGATGTGTGTTATCGGTGGTAAAGCCATCCAAAATAAAGATAAGAAGAAAGGTCTTGAAGGCGGACTTAATTTTGGTTTAGTTATGAAAGAAATTATGTCTAAAGACATGATGATTGAACCAGAAGTAATGGACAAAATTAATGCTGAACTTCATATCTCTCGTGGAGGCTTAGAAGAAGCTATCCAAAAAACAATGGATCGTTGTTATCCAAATCCTGGAGATTTTAAATAATATTTATGATTGTTACATTATTCGGTGCCGCAGGGCACATGGGCTTTCCTACGCTAGTGGAATTTCTTAAACTAAAGGAAGTTAACAAAGTCAAAGTCCTTTTAGAGAAGAAATATAAACGTAATAAATTAGTTGAAAAACTTGCTAAAGAAAACCCTGGAAAAATTGAAATTTTATATGGAACAGTAGCGTCTAAAGATGATGTTATTAAAGCAATTGAAGGTGCAAATTATTTGTTTAATTTAGCCGCCGCAATTCCTCCTCGTGCAGATAAGTTTCCAATGGATTCTTATAATGCTAATGAAGTTGGTGTTAAAAACATTGTCGAAATTTTAGAAGCTCGCCCTGAAATTAAATTAATTGATATTACAACAGTTGCCCTTTATGGGCATCGTGATCCTAAAAACCCTTATGTTAGAGTAGGAGACCCTCTCTTCCCTGGTGTTTTTGATTTTTACACAACCCACAAACTTAGAGGTGAATTTGCGATTTTGGAAAGTAGTATTCCTAATTTTGTAGTTATTCGCCAAAGCGCAATGATTTATCTAGACATGTTAAGCGCAAATATGGGCGATGGTCTTATGTTCCACACCCCATTTAATGATCCAATTGAATGGTCAACCGCAGAAGACTCTGGAAGACTTATGGCTGCTATTATTCGTGAAGATGTAGCTGGTCATTTAAGTCATGAAAATTTCTGGGGCAAAATTTTTAATCTTGGCAGTGGCGAACAAAGCAGAATTACCGGATATGAAACTGTCCAAGGTGGCTTCTCACTTTTTGGTGGAGACGTCAAAGATTTCTATGATCCAAACTACTGTTGTACTAGAAACTTCCATTGTGGTTTCTATCTTGATGGCGAAAAGTTAAATGTATTATTCAACTATCGTCAAGATAACATTCATGACTACTGGAAAAAGATTGGTGAAGCACATCCAGAAATGAAAATGGCTCGAATCGTGCCAAAGAAGCTTATTAAGAGATTTTCTATTGTTTCGACAATGAAAGACTCAAATGCTCCTCAATATTGGTATAAACATGGTGATGTAGCCCGTATCACTGCATTCTTTGGAAGTATGGAAGCATACGAAAAACAACCAACAAAATGGGAAGATTTTAATCTTTGGGATGCAAGCGAAGCTAAAAAGCTAAAACTTATCAAACAAATTGATTATGGTTTTGATATTAATAAGAGTGACAAAGATATTTCTTTGGAAGATTTACAAAATGTTGCAAAAATGCATGGTGGAAAGCTTTTAACTACCTCATTTAAGAAGGGTGATGTTTACACCAAAGTTGAATGGGAAAACCAAGATGGACAAAGATTTGTTGCACGTCCATTTACCGTTCTAAGAGGCGGTCACTGGTGGAATGCTCTTTATAAAGAGTATGTCTGGGATTTTGACCGACTCGCCAAAAAAGACAAGATTTATGCTCAATATTGGTATGATACACATGAGCAAAACGAAGATCACGTTTATTACTTCGATGAAAATTTGGAGCCAAAGATGAAATGAAATACTTAGGAATTTATTTCACCGGAACCGGAAATACAAAGATTGTTTGCCTTAAGGCAAAAGAAGAACTTGAAAAGCGTGGTCATAGTTTAGATACAGTTGATGTTATGACTGGAGACATTACAAATGTTGATGGTTATGATGGACTTTTTGTGTTCTATCCAGTTTATGGATTTAACTGCCCAAAACCAATGGTTAGATATGCTCAAAAAATTAAAAAAGCGAGCAAAGATATTCCGTGCTGCATTATGAAACAATCTGGTGAGCATTTATTCTGGAATAATGCTTCTAGTTTATATCTAACATCTATCTTAAAAAGAAGACATATTAAGGTTGTTAATGAATATCATTACTTGATGCCATATTCATTCATTTTTAGACATACAGATTATATGGCTTATAAAATGATCACAACGATGAACGGACTTCTTCCTTTAGATTTAGACAAATTCCTCGAAGGAAAAGAAGAACATATGAAGAGATGGTTCTTAGATCGTCCATTCGCCTTTGTTCTTCGCATTCAATGGTGGGGCGGAAGATTTAATGGTCTTTTCTACAAAGTAGAAAATAAAAAATGTATTAAATGCATGAAATGCGTTAATGATTGTCCTGCTCATAACATTTCATTTAACCAAGAAAAAGGCAAGTTTCATTTTGGCTACCAATGCTTAATGTGCCAAAAATGCATTATGTATTGTCCAAAACACGCTATTAAAGTTGGTATGTTTAATTCTTGGAGAGTCGATGAACCTTATACATTCAAGAAGCAAGTAGAATTCCAAAAAGAAAGACATCCAAAATATTGTAAAAAGAATTACGAAAGATATTTCAGAGAATCTGAACAAAGAATTGAAGAATCAAAATAAGATAAACTTAGAAATAGTTGGGTTGGTATTATGGCTATTAATAAGAAAAAGTTACCTAAATACACATTTGGGGAAGAAATATTTAACGCAATAACTCATGGAATCGGATTCCTATTTTCATTAGGAATTCTTATTTTCTTTATTATTTTTGAATGCGTAAATCACATTCCTTTTAGTAAAATGTACCCATTTTATATCTATGATATAACAATGATGATTGTTTTTGTTTTTTCAACTTTATATCACACATCTAAATTTGGGACTACTTATCGAGCTATTGCTAGAATCATTGATCACTCTGATATTTATCTATTTGTCGCTGGGACATATTTCCCTATTTGCATGCTTGGTATTAATCCTTCAAATTTAGGAATTATTATGGCAATAGTGGAATTTGTTTTAGCCTTATTTGGAATATTAGTAAATGCAATACCTAATAACGTAAAATTCTTAAAAATTGCATCTTACATTACCTACATTATTCAAGGATGGCTACTTCTCATATTTTTACCTTTTGGAGCGAATGTTCTAGGAAATGTCTTCTGGCCAATTCTAATTGGCGGAATTATTTATACAATAGGTGCTGTAATATATGGAATTGGTAAAAAACATAAATATCTTCACTCCGTATTCCATATTTTTGTTGTCTTAGGAGCGGTAGTACAGTTTATTGGAATATATAACTTACTTCGTTAAAAAAACGAGCCATAAGGCTCGCTTTTTGATTAATCATAATAGGCTGAGTTATTTTGATTTCTTCTATCGGTGATGTTATCTAGGGCAATAACAAGGGCAACAATGAAGTATGGATCAACATCATCCTCTTCAACGTGAAGTACGAATGAATCTCTTAAAGAGATTCTACGTCCAAGGTGGCCAACTTCTTTACCATTAATATAGATGTGATAGTCAAATCCTAAAATATTACCTTTTAATTCAATATTTCCGAATTTTGAATCAATAAAGTATCTGTCGTGGAATGAGAAGATTTTTCTTCTAATATGAGCAATTCTTTCTTTTTGAGTTGGATCTAAAACGAATGCTCTATAGGCGAAAAGTCTCCAGAATTTGTTTCTAACGACATATTTTGTTTCTTTATCCATTGTTTGAATAAATTTCTTAGCAGTGAAAGTCCAAAATTTTCCTTGAACTCTCATGACATCTTTTTCATTAAGATCTTTTACAACTGAAGAACCTCTTAATGAAACCCATTTGTTGCGAATAAGTAAATCCATAATTCTCTCCTTATATTTCTATTTTACATCTTTTCTTCTATTTAAGAAGAATGAAAGACATGTAAATCCTGCAATCAAAATGATTGGAACAATAAATCCGGCAATAATAAAGCCTTTTTCAACATTAGCTAGTGCCAAGTTACTCATTAATCCAGTGATCCAATAATCAGAAATAGAGTACTTTCCATCCTTAATAAATGCATCAATTAACACTAAAAGAATATAAACTAAAGTTGGTCCTAAAATTGAAAGAACAATTGCAGGTGCAGTTTTCTTAAATATTATTCCTAAAGCAAAATAGATGGCGAAATATGCCAAAACAATAAGAACAATACAAACAACAGATAAAGCAAAATTATCACCAACTGTTCCGAGTTTTCCAGATAAGACTAGCCCAAGTAAGAACGATATAATCGTTCCGATTAAATAAATACCAAAAAATGCAATAAATGAAGAAAGCATTTTTGAGAAATATACTTGTGTTCTTGTATAGCCTTTAGAATAGATATTTTTGATAATATCTCCTGTGAAGTCTTCACATACAATAAGGGCTACAATAACTCCTTCAACAATTGCGGTGTTGTTATTAAATGTTCCTTTTAGTAAGGAAAGTGCACTGAAAGACGATTCATATGGCATGCCCATCTCAGCATAAGCAGCAGCCATTTCTTCTGCTAATAAATCATCCATAACTTTCGCGGTAATGGTATTGATGATTAAAAGGAATAAAACGATACCAAGACAAATGTATAAAGCCTTGTTTCTAAGTAATTTTCTTAGTTCAAATCTAAATAATGCTGCCATACTATTTACCTAACCTTTCGATAAAATAGTCTTCAAAACCATTATTAGAGAATGAAATTGAATTTACTTTAATACCAGCTTTAACCAAAACTTCGTTTACAAGATATGGTTTATCAAAGTGATCGTACATTAATAATTTATCTTGATTGATAACGTAATTTCCAAGTAGTTTTTCTTTTGTTAAAACTTCTTGAGCTTTCTCTAAATTATCTGCCTCAATTATCAAACAAGTTTTGCATCTTTCTTGTAAATCATGTGAGGAAATCTCATCTACGAGTAAGCCGTCACTTAAAATACCATAATGTGTAGCAATCTTTCCTAGCTCATCTAAAAGATGAGAAGAAATGATAAATGTAACACCCTTTTCTTGATTTAACTTAAGAATAATATCTCTAAATTCTTTAATACCGGATGGATCAAGTCCGTTTACTGGCTCATCAAGAACTAACACTTCTGGATTACCTAATAAAGATAAGGCAAGACCGAGTCTTTGTTTCATGCCGAGTGAGAAATGACCAACTTTCATTTTTCCGGTATCTGCTAAACCAACATATTCTAAAAGTTCTTTGATTTCTTCATCTGTTCCGCCATAAAGAAGAGAAAATCTCTTCATATTCTCGTAAGCTGTGCAGCCTCTATATAGTCCCGGTGATTCAATTAATGAACCGATTCTTTTTCTTTGTTCGTTAAGATTTTTCTCGCCAAAAAGAGTTATTTCTCCTTCGCTTGGGAACAATGTTCCCAGAATCATCTTCATTAAAGTTGTTTTACCTGCTCCATTACGTCCAATAAGGCCATAAATATCACCTTTTTGAACATGGATAGATACTTTATCAACTGCAAGTTTATTAGGGAATTTCTTACTTATGTTATTAGTTTCAATAACGTATTCCATCATAAACCTCCTATTATTAACTAATTTATATTCAATGAATATTCGCCCTAAATAATATCATAACTTTTTTGATTTTATGTAAAAATAAAATTTTTATGTATAATTTTAATTAAGGTTTGCTTAACGTAAGGATTATTTTAGTGGCGACAGAAAAAACCCCAAGTTATCTATCATCCGTTAAGGAAGTTTCAACTGAAACAGAATCTTTTTCGTTAGAAAAAGCTGAAGAACTCAAAAGGATTAACAAAGAAACTCAAAGAGGTTTTAAGCTTGCCTTAAAGAAAGACTTTGAAGGTGCTTTAGACACTTTCACTGCGCTCGAAAACGAAGAACTTATTAATGTTATTAAGAAGTGCATCGAACTTTTACCAATATTTGATCAATTCTTAAATGCTGAAATTTCTTTGGCGCAATACAAGAAACTTTCAAAGAATTACACTGATGAAGTCAAGGATATTGTTCACTACAAATATCCAAATCTTGAATTCATTGAACTTAAGAACCTTGAAAAAAAGATTCGCGACAGAATCGAGAGCAAAATTGATGAACTTCTCGATAAAAACACTCTTGAAGACTTAATTGAAGCAAGAAAAGTATTTGAAAAGAACAAAGGAATTGTTAAAAAACCATATAATTTCAATCGCCTTTTTATAAAAACAATTTCCTTTATTCCATACTCGGAGTTTGAACCGCTTTATAAGCTTGATTGGGGAGATGTAGACACTTTAATTAACGAGTTTCTTTTAAAAGAATCTAACAACTTTTTGAGAGCAGAACGCATTTTAAAAGAAATAAAAGTTATTGATAAAAATAGAGATACAATTCAAATAATTGTTAAGAAATTTAATAAGGCTTTTGACTATAGACTTAGACAAAACTATCGCCAAGTAAAACTTAAAACTTTCGTTAAAGAATATACAACTCACTCTTTCTATCAACTTGATAAGCACAATAAGATTCATACCAAGATTGAACCATTCTTCCTTCAAAGAAGGATTTATGCTATTTACTATTTAACTGATAATTGTGAAGCATTCTTAAGCAAACTTATTGCGAATATTGATTGTCTTGATTTTGTACCATTTGAAAACCAAAGAACCTTCTATCGTTCAATTATTAATTCTGTGAAAGTAACTAGAGATTATACAATTTTTGAAATGCTTAATAGTGAAATTATTAATGGCGAGAACTTTGTAAGCATCATTATTGATACACTTGAAGAAGATGAACTCACTATTAGAGGTATTGTAAAACAACTAAAAGGTCATGAAAATCAAGCTTACATGGAATCCTTATTCTTAAGAATATTTAAGAAAGAATTAACATTTGCAGACACCAAACATGCTCCAGAATTTAATAAAGAAAATACTGAAGCTTACATTGGAAAATACTTAGTAAACGAACATGAAATCCGCAAAATGAAGCTTAGAAAGATTCTTTATAAAACAATTAGTGGTGCTGAAATTTTCCTCTCACTTGCTATTTCATTAGCACTTTGTGCATCATGTATATTTGCATTTAGAAAACAGCTCTATCTTCTTGGAATGGCTTTACTAATTGCTGGTGTTATTTTAGGCGTTTGGCTTTTAAAACACATGATTGAAATCATTAATATCAAGAAAGAAAGAAGACTAAAGGAATCGGACCGCGTCATTAATGAACGTGAAAATGAGAAGGTAATTATTCTTAAAAAAGTATATTTAGGTCTTGATTAATCAAGGAGAACAAAAATGAGCAAGTTATTTATCTATTATTCTTTAACTGGTAGTGGCGAAGTTGTCGCTAACAAGATGAAAGAAAAAGGTTATGAACTTAGAAAAGTAACCGAGAAGAAAAAGATGCCAAAGAAATTTTTCTTTATGATTCTTTCTGGTGGCTTTAGGGCTGGTGTTGGCGCAAAAGGAAAACTTGTTGATTATAATAACGACGTTTCTGGTTATGATGAGATTGTAATTGGATCACCAATTTGGAATGGAAAATTAACTCCTGCAATTAATTCAGTGCTTGAGCAAACAGATCTTAAAGGTAAGAAATTATCATTTGTTTTCTACTCAGGAAGTGGAGAAGGAAAAGGCGCTGAAAAGAAGATTAAAAAGTTATTTCCAGAAGCTTCAATTATGTTCTTAAAAGAGCCTAAGAAATACGAAAAAGAATTGGAAAAACTAGAGAATTTGCAGTAAAAAATCGAAAAAGCATAGGAAAACCTATGTTTTTTTAAATTTAAAATGCATCAACCTTGTAAATAAAAACAATTATTTTATAATTAAGTCAATGATAGGATTGTTAATTCAATCCCCCGGAGGAAAAGATAATGAAATATCGTTGTAAGATTTGTGGACAAATCGTCGAAGTAAAAGAAGGCGAAAATTGTCCTATTTGTGGTGCTGATTTTTCCATGTTAGAACCACTTGATGAAGAAGCCCCAAAAGGCGAACTTAAATGGGCATGCAAACACGACATTGGTGTTGCAAAAGGTGTTGATCCATTTGTTCTTCAAGGCTGCAGAGACCATTTCAAAGGTGAATGTAGTGAAGTTGGAATGTACAAAGCAATGGCAAGACAAGCCTTAAGAGAAGGCTATCCTGAAATTGCATTGCTCTTTGAGCAAATTGCGCACGAAGAAGCAGAACACGCAGCAAAATTTGCCGAACTCTTAGGTGAAGTTGTTGTCGAAGATACAAAGACAAACCTTGAAAAGATGCTCGCAGGCGAAAATGGTGCATGTGCATCAAAACTCGATATTGCTAAGAAAGCAAAAGAACTTAATTATGATGCAATTCATGATGCAGTTCACGAAATGGCAAAAGATGAACAACGCCATGGCGCGGCTCTTGAAGCAATGTTAAAGAGATATTTCAAATAATAAATCTTAACTTTTTAGTTATTAAGCCACATCGATAAAAAGATGTGGTTTTATTTTACTTTGTAACTGCTTTCATAAGTTTTCATATTGATTTTATATTTAAAGGGACTAAAATTATGCTCCTTTGGTTTATATATTCCGAGGACGTAAACACCAAAGACCCGGCCCTCCTACTAAAGTAGATTTCTAGAAAGGAGACAAATGTCATGAAAAATCTATTCAAGTTTGATTCTGCGGAAGAATTTGAAGTTCGTAATGAAAATTTGGCCGAAAATATTGAAGAGAAAGACGGCCCAATCGTCGATAACAACAATATTGACTACTCAAATTTAGATGAAGCACTCTTATTCTTCTAAAGACAATAAGGTTTGCAGTGAATCAATAGATTTCACTACAAATCTTTTTTTAAATCTTATATAATTTATTACCGTAGATATGAACCCTGATCCCAGTATTACATTTACGTCATTTACCGAAATTTCAAATTTCGTTTTAGTTTCAATTATTATCTTAGTGGGCTTGCTACTTATGTCAGCCTTCTTTTCTTTATCTGAAACAGCTTTTACAAGTTTAAACGAAATTAGAATTGAAAACCTTGCAAAAAAACATAAAAGTGCAAGGATGGTAATGCATCTAAATAAACATTATGATGCTCTTTTATCAACAATTTTAATTGGAAACAATATTGTAAATATTGCAGCGTCTTCTCTCGCCACAGTTTTATTTGTTAAATATTACAACGATTTAGGTCCTACTTTAGCGATGATTGTCGTGACAGTAGTGGTCCTTATTTTTGGAGAAGTCACGCCTAAATCACTTGCTAAACAAAGACCAGAATTTTTTGCTAGACTTAATGTCTATTTACTTTATTTCTTCTACTTCTTATTTTGGCCGATTTCCATCATTTTGGCAGGAATTCAAAAGTTAGTAAAACTAATTCTTAGAGTTAAAGATGATGAAGAAGCTCCATATACAGAAGAAGAATTCTCCATGCTTGTTGAAGACATGAATGAAGCTCGTGTTTTAAATGATATTGAAGAAGATATTATTCAAAACACCATAGAATATGGTGATACAAAAGTTGAAGATGTTATGGTCAAGGCTAAAGAAGTTGATCATATTCGCGGAAACGAGTCGTTTAAAAAGATTTGTCAGTATTTTATGCAGACAAATAGATCAAGACTTGTCGTATGTAAATCAACTAAACTTGATACAGCGTATGGAGTAATTCACCAAAAAGACTTATTTGAACTTTTAGTTAAAGGTGAAACAGATATCAGCAAGATTATTATGACTGATATTGTTGTTTGTAAACCAACCCACAAAATCTCAAGATTATTTAAGAAATTACAACGTAACCATCAACATTTAGCAATCGTTAAAGACGAAGACAAAGTTGTTGGTATTGTTACAATGGAAGATATTTTAGAAGAACTCGTCGGTGAAATTGAAGACGAGAATGATGACGATTAGTATATGAAAAACGATCAAGTTAAAAAGATAACTGGTGTAGCAATTTTGCTTGCCATTGAAATAGTTTTACAAGCAATGGGTAATTATATTACCCCAAGTGTAGTAAGTATTAACTTATCACTTATTCCAATTGCATTAGGCGCTATTCTGTATGGTCCTTTAGCAGGAGCTTTATTAGGATTCGGAAATGGGCTTGTAGTTTTACTTAGCCCATCAACTGAAGCGTTCTTATCGTACTCGTTATTTGGAACAATTGTTGTGTGCTTATTAAAGTGCACAATTGCTGGTTTTTTAGCGGGTTTTGTTTACAAATTGATTGCTAAAAAGAATACTTTAATTGGCTCAATTGTTGCATCCTTAGTTGTTCCAGTTGTTAATACAGGTTTATTTGTTTTAGCAGTTTTCACTATTTTCTTTGGTTTATTTCAACCTATCGGAACAACCGACGAAATTATGAAATATGTGTTTCTGATTATGATTGGATGGAATTTTGTTATAGAATTTTCAATAACAGCGATACTTTCTCCAACAATCGCTCGAGTAATTAATATAATTAAAAAGGAGCAATAATATGCATTATAGATACAAAACTACAGGTACATGCGCACAATATATTGATTTTGATATAAATGATAATGTTGTCACAAACATTGTTTTTTATGGTGGTTGTAACGGAAACCTTAAAGCTATTTCAAAACTAGTAAATGGTTGGACAGTTGAAAAAATTGAACAATATTTATTAGGAAACTTATGTGGGATGAAAGGCACATCGTGTGCTGATCAACTCGCTAAAGGTGTTAGAGCTGCCTATAACGAAACACACAAATAAGTTAACAAACAAAATAAAAAGCTTCCCGAGTTGGGAAGCTTTTTGATAATTAGTTAACTAATTATTTGGATTCTTTCTTTCCTGCGAATTCGAGTGCAGTCATAAGAAGAGAGAATGCACCGGCAACGAATAAGAGGACACAGATTGCAATTAATGCACCTGATAATTTTGGTTCAATAATTGAGCAATCATAGTGTGGTGGAACTGATCCGATTAAGAATAATACACCAGCGCCAATGAAGCTTAAACCTTCAACACAGGCAACAAACTTACGAGCCTTTAATGGAAGGAAAGCAACAAGAAGTGCTAAGCATGCTAAGCAGAGAAGACCAAATCCAACGATTGCTAAGATGTTTGGTTTTGTGCCCATGAAGATAACTTGGTAGATATTTCCACGGCCAACTTCTGTGTGATTAGCGGTTTCTAAGACTGCGGATTGTCCACTTAATCCCCATGCGATTGAGACGAGGATAAGATTAATAACATTAAGAATTGGTGATAAGAATTTACGCATTTTTGTAAGCTCCTTTAATCTAAAGCGAGATAAATTATAAATAATTGCGGTTATTTATGCAAGATAAACAAGGATTTTACCATCAAAATTTGAATATTTTGATTTTTCTAGGATTATAATATTAGACATGGTAATGAAAATTTTAGTCGCAATTGCTACCTTATTTGTAATCGGTTCGACACTTGGTTATGTAATCGAATTATTGTTTAGAAGATTTGTCTCCCAAAAGCGCTGGGTTAATCCTGGATTTATGGTTGGTCCATACATTCCACTATATGGTTTCGGGACAATGATTTTGTATGGTCTTTCTAACGTTCCATTAGACCAATTTGGACTACCAAAATGGGCAGTTGTTTTAATTACTTTATTAGCAATCGGAATTGCATTAACTTTAATTGAATTAGTTGCTGGTTTGATATTTATCAAAGGTTTGCATATGAAGCTTTGGGATTACTCTGATAGATGGGGTAATTTTAAAGGCTTAATTTGCCCGCTTTTTTCACTCATCTGGTTTGGTGTTGGAGTGGCTTATTATTTCCTATTAAATCCAATCTTAGTTAAAGCACTTTTATTCATTGCTCAATATCCAATTTATGTTTTCTTTACCGGTGTTGTGATAGGCATGATTATTGTTGACTTCTGTTACTCCTTGCACCTCGGTTTAATGATTAAAAGGGTGTCAGATAAAGCCACAGTTAAATTCGATGAACTTAAAGAATATTTGTCAGATAAATTCGCACATGAAGATAAGAAAAAGCCTTTCTACGCTTTGCATTTCTTAAGTAAGGATAACGTTAAGGAAGTCATTAAAGGTTACTACGAAAAGTCAAAAGAGAACGCTTTAAAGCTTAAAAACAAGATTCTTCGTAAAAAATAGTTGTAAAAAGATATACGTTAATGTATATTAATTATGCTCAGTTTGCTGAGTAACTCTTATTTCTAAGAGTGGCAGGTTGCCACTCTTTAGTTTATTAAGGAGACTTACATGACACTTGAAAGTACTGTCAAAAATCTTATTGAAAAGCCTATTAAGGCTTTGGGTTACACTGAAGTAGATGTAAAATTCGTTCGTGAATTTGGAACAAACTACTTAAGAGTAATGGTGGACAAAGATGATGAAGCAATTGATTTAGATCAAATTGTAAAGGTCAATGATGTTATCTCACCAATCCTAGATGAAGCTGATTTAATTGAGTCAAACTATGTTCTAGATGTCACAACATTTGGAGCAGAGAAACCAATTGATGTCGCCAAATTAGAAAAATACGTTGGTAAGTATATCAATATTCATCTTACTCATCCATACAAAGGTTTAAACATTATTGAAGGTACTTTAGAAAGTGTTGATAACGATAAAATCGTTATCTCTTACAAAGAAAAAACACGACTTGTCAAATGCGAAATAGTGAGAAACGTAGTTGATAAAGCTCGTCTAGCAATCAAATTTTAATAGGAGAAAGAAAAATTATGGATGCAACAAAATTCTTAGAAGCTCTTGAAGAAATTGCTGAATCTAAGGGAATTAGCAAAGAAGCAATTAAAACTGCCCTCAAAGAATCACTCAAAAAAGCTTACGAAAAGCAAGTTTGTGATGGCTACATTGTTGAAGGCGTCGATGTAAGAGTCGAAGTAACAGATTCCGAAATTAAAATGGAATATGTTCGTAAAGTCGTCGAGGAAGTCGAAGATGATATTTTAGAAATCTCGCTTGAAGACGCAAATAAAGGAAAGAAAGGCAAAAAATATGTTGTTGGTGATGAATACATTGTTGAATCATCTCCAGAAGATATGGCAAGACTTACCGCTTTAACAGTTAAATCTGTATTAAGACAGAAACTCGCAGAAGCTGAAAAAGTTTCACTCTACGAAATATATAAAGACAAGATTGGTGAAATGATCACTGGTGTTGTTGAAAAATGTGATGATAGAGGTGCAGTCGTTAATGTTGGACGTTCTTCCCTTTATTTAACAAGAAGAGATTTAATCGGTGACGAAATGTTAGAGTCTGGTGCTCCAGTTAGATTATATGTTAGTAATGTTACAGGCGCAGAAGCTGGTAAATCACCAATGGTCCGTGTTTCACGTGCAGATCCAGGTTTCTTAAGAAGACTTTTTGAAGAAGAAGTTAGAGAAATCTATGATGGCACAGTCATTATTAAAAACTTAGCCCGTGAAGCAGGTATTCGTTCAAAACTTGCTGTTTACAGCAACGATATCAACGTTGATCCAGTTTCAAGCTGTATCGGTCCTAACGGTTCAGTTATTCAAAAGATTGTCGCTCAACTCGGCAACGCTAGAGAAAAAGAAAAGATTGATATCATTCAATATTCTCCAAATGATGCACTTTTCATTATTGATGCACTTAGACCAGCAACAATCCTTAAAATCGGGGTTTATACCGATGAAGCAGGTAAAAAATGCGCAGTTGCAATTGTTCCAGATGGACAACTCTCACTTGCAATTGGTCGTAAAGGCGCAAACGTCCGTGTTGCTTCTAAATTAACTGAATGTCATATTGACATTAAAGAAGAAAGCATGGCAAGCGATATCGAAGTCGAACTCAAGACTATTGAAACAATCCAAGAAGAAGAAAAACTCAGACTTCAAAAAGAGAAGTACGAGAGATATCTTTCCCAAATCAAGAACGAACGTGCTTCTGCTTCTAAACTTGAGACCGGTGTAGAAAAAGCTAAACCACAAAAGATTTCTGATGAAGAAGTTAAAGAAGAAGTTAAACCAGTCGAAGAAGCTCCAGTTGTTGAAGAACAACCAAAGGTTGAAGAACCAGTTGCTACAGAAAAACCAGTCGAAGTTCCAGAACAAAAAGAAGAAAAGAAGACTGTTGTTAAGACAACCACTTCAATTGATGCTCTTGAAGCAGCTTTAGACAATGAAAAAGCAAAAGAAAACTTCAAAGCAACTCAAAAGACTTCCAAACGTCCACGTAAGATTGAAGAGGAAGAAGTTGCTCACGAAGAAGAAGCTAAGCCAGAAGAAGTCAAACCAAAAATGGCTATTTACACTGACGAAGAACTTGCTGAACTTGCAAAAGAAGAAGAACAATACTACGAAGATGAGTATGATGATTCAGACGAAGACATCGATTACGATGACTACGATGAATACTACGATGACGATAACAATTAATAACTTTTAGTTATTGTCGTTTGATATTTAAAAGAAAGGGAGGTAAAAGTTATGGCAAAATATCAAGATAACAGAAAAACAAATATCCCATCTGGCCAAGCTAAAAAAGAAGCTGGAAACAAAGTTAATAACGGCGTTTTCGTCTTTACACGTAACATGCCAGTTGGAGAACTTGCTAAAGAACTTAATGTTCAAGTAAATGATATTATTAAATTTCTTTTCTTAGAAAAGAAAATGATGGTCACAATTAACCAAACTCTCGATGATGAAACCATTGGTCTAATTTGTTTACAATTCGGCTATGATTTCAAGAAAGAAAAAATTGTAAGCGAAGAAAACTTCGAAGAAGTTGAAATCGTTGATAAACCAGAAGACTTAATGCCTAGAGCTCCAATCGTCACAATTATGGGTCACGTTGACCATGGTAAAACAACCTTAATTGATGCGATTAGATCTTCACACTTAACTGAGGCTGAAGTTGGTGGTATTTCTCAAGCTATTGGTGCTTATCAAAAAGAAATCAATGGTCAAAAGATTACCTTCTTAGATACTCCAGGACACGAAGCCTTCACAGCTATGAGACAAAGAGGTGCAGCAGTTACTGATATTGTTGTCCTTGTTGTTGCTGCAGACGATGGTGTTATGCCGCAAACAATTGAGGCTATTGACCACGCTAAAGCAGCTAAAGTTCCAATTATTGTTGCAATCAACAAAATGGACAAACCAGGTGCTGATCCAGAACGTGTTAAGACGGAATTAATGTCTTATGACATTATTGCAGAAGAATATGGTGGAGAAAACATTTGTTGTGAAATCTCTGCAAAGAAGAATCAAGGTATTAAAGAGTTACTAGAATCCATTCTTCTTGTCGCAGAAATGCAAGAATTAAAAGCTAATCCGAATAGATATGCAATCGGTACAGTTATCGAAGCAAATCTTGATAAAGGCGAAGGCCCAAAAGCAACGCTTTTAGTTGAAAACGGAACCTTAACATTCCAAGACTACGTTGTTGTTGGAACAGCCTATGGAAAAATTCGTAGAATGACCAACGAATATAAGAAAATTGTCAAAGAAGCAAAACCTTCTACTCCAGTTTCAGTTATTGGTTTAAGCGAAGTTCCTAATGCCGGTGATAAATTCATGGCATTCCCAACTGAAAAACAAGCAAAAGACATTGCTATGAAACGTGCTTTAGCCAAAAAGGCTGAAACTCAAACCGCTCAAGCGGCAGCTTCTCTAGAAAAGATTTACTCTAGAATTACTGAACACCAAGGCGAAGTTCAAGACGTTAATATTGTTTTAAAAGCCGATACAACAGGTTCAGCAGAAGCTGTTAAAGCAAGCTTAGATAAATTAAGCAATGAACAAGTTCATATTAATGTTATCCATAGCTCTGCGGGTGCAATCACAAATAACGACGTTATGCTCGCAAGCGCATCTAACGCAATTATTTATGGTTTCAATGTGCGTCCTACAGCAATGGTTTCAGCTAAAGCTGAAGAAGCTGGTGTTGAAATAAGATTACATCGTATTATCTATGCTTTAATCGAAGAAATGGAAAATGCGATGAAAGGTATGTATAAGAAAGAAAAGGTTGAACAAATCCTTGGTCAAGCTGAAGTTCGTACTCTTATTAAGATTTCAAAAATCGGTACAGTCGCTGGTTCTTATGTCACTAGTGGTGTTATTAAAGCAAACGCTTTAGTTAGAGTACTACGTAACGGTGTTATCGTTTACGAAGGAAAACTTGGATCACTTAAGAGATTCAAAGATGACGCTAAAGAAGTTAAAGAAGGATTCGAATGCGGTATTACAGTTGAAAACTTCAACGATTTGAAGGAACAAGATGTAATCGAAGCATACGAAATGGTTGAAAAAGACTAGTATGGCAGATAGAACCCAAAGAATTCGCTCAATTATTGGTAAGAATATTTCTGAAATTATCCAATTTGAACTAAGAAATCCTAAAATCGGATTTTGCACAGTTAGTGAAGTATGGGTTAGTGCAGACTTTAGCTATGCTAGAGTCTATGTCACATTCTTAGGAGCTAAATATCCAAAGCAAAACCTTGAAGAATTAAATAAATGTAAAGGTTTTGTGAGAAGTTCACTTGCTAAGAAAATTGATATTCGAAAAACTCCAGAAATTACATTCTACCTTGATGAGACTTATGAAAAAGTAAAGCGTCTAGATGAAGTACTTCAAAAAGAATCTGATCACATTGAGAATATGAAAAATAAATAGGATGCAAAGCATCCTATTTTTTAACTTTAAATATAGCAATTGATTTTGGTTTTATTTCCAAGATGTTATTGCTTGGTTTATTTCCAATACACATCTCGCTTATTTCTTCTTTTAATTTGATTTTTTGTTCTTTGTCTGAAGTGTTAAATAAGAAAACCATTTCTTGATTATCTTTAGATAATCTATTTTCTTCAATGCCTAAATCGATATCTGCGTATAACTTTTTGGAAATATGTTCATTCTTTAATAATAATTCAAGCATTTCCTTTGCAGAATCTTTATGAGAAACAGTGAAGGTGTTTCCTAATGAGAAACCAAGGACAATAACTTTACCTTTTCCATATTTAACTTCTTGAATAGCAGGCTCATTATCTGTGAATTTTGCTAAAGTCTTAGCATTTTTGACTCTAATTACACTAGTGTAAGGACCAAATTCATCTTTAATGTTTTCAAATGATAATTCTTTGCTTTCTTTCATACGAAGTTCAAGCCAAGCATCCATCATCTTAGTAGCAATGTTATAAGGCTCACACCAAGTATTTTCTTGTCTTAGACCAAAACCATCTTCAACAATTAAAGTTCCTCCATTAGAAACAAATCTTTCTAAAGCTTCACTTTTTTCTTTGTTTAGCATTTCTAAACATGGCACAAGTACAACTTTATAATTATCTAGTTCATCAAGTTTAGTGGTTGATAAATAATCGACTTCATAATTACAAGCGTTACATAAACGATATAAACCTTGGTGGGCTTGATAGTAATAGTGGACAGGCCAGTAAGACACAAAAGTGTAATCAGGAGAACGGGCAGCATCTTCGATTTCGCTTAAAAGTGAAGAATCAAAATCGAAAAGAATAGCCATTTCGTTTTTCTTTATTGAAGCGTTATATAAGAAATCATCATATTTTTTAACGAAATCTCCGCCTTCTTTAACTGAAGTAGCAACTTTACGTGGTTGACCATTCATGTACATGATGCCACTACAATCCATTTCGTGACCAACGCGTTCGCTACGGTATTGCCAATAACAAATACCTTTGGCGCCACGAGATAAAATCTTAAATATTTTATATTTAAGTTCATATGGTGAATCATAAAGTTCATACCTTCCTAAAGAAGGATATAATTCATGAACAACATAGTGTTTATTAACGGAACGTATGAAATCTAAAAGAAGTTGCAAATCCATTCTTTGGTCAAAAGTTTCCATGTGGTGTTCAAATGGAATAGAGGTGCCCCAGAAATCAACTGCATTTGAAACATAATAGTCGTTTACACAGTCAGAAATATCAAACTGGAAGCCGCAAGTAAAACCAACATGGCACATTACTGGATGTTTTTTATCAAGTGCTTTTACAGCATCCACGACCATTTTAACTTTTTGATGGTTGATAAATTCTCCTCTGAATTTTTTAAATTCAAAAATATCCCATGTTCCGTGTGGCATAGATGGTAAATCAATAGTTTCAAAACTTTCTTCAGTTGCCCCGTAAAACTTATTTAATTTATCAATAGTGCCGAATTTATTCTTTAAATAAGATTGATATGCTTTTTTACAATGTGGGCAAAAACAATCTTCGATTGGGCGGTTTCTTATCTCGTTCCAAGCATTATAAAAAAGGAGATTTTCTTCATCTTTATATCTTTTTACAACTTCTTGAACAAATTTAACTGCTCTTTTTTGGATTTGAGGGTTAGTAAAACAAGGTTGCCATCCGCCATAAAAGGCTCCGTGATAACCTCCTCTTATTTTTTCTCCTCTAGGACCAATTCGAGTTCCCTCATATTTATCAAAGATATATTGAGGAGCGCACTCTAATAAGAATTTAATAATAATTTTTTTGTTATGTTTTTTTGCTAATTTTACGAGTTCATCAACATCATCAAAGTTATATTGATTTTCTTTAATTTCGTTAGCTCTCCAGTTGATACGAATTTGGAATGTATCAAGAGAATATTTTTCCATATTAGAAATATCTTCTTCCCATTCTTCTTTAAGTGGTGTTGGAAAGCGATAGTATTGAGTTCCGTAGAGCATGTTTTTCATGAATAAGATTCCCTTCGTCACTTTTGTTATTAATTATTATAAATTAATGTAAGCATTTTTTAATTAAATAAACAATAATAATCAATTTTCGGTAATCTTTTTACTGAAAACAACAAAAGTGGTATATTTTAATTAATGTTGCATAAGGAGAATAAATAATGGCAAACAGATTTATGTTAAATGAAACTTCCTATCATGGAAAAGGCGCAATTAAGAACATTGTTCAAGAAATTAATTCACGTGGATTTAAAAATGTTTTAGTTTGCTCTGATGAATCATTAGTGAAGTTTGGAGTAACTAAAAAAGTTACTGATTTACTTGATGAAGCAAAAGTTAATTACAAAATGTTTACTGAAATCAAGCCAAATCCAACAATTGAAAACGTTTTAGCAGGTGTTAAAGCTGCGAAAGAATTCAAAGCTGATTCAATAGTCGCAATTGGTGGTGGTTCTTCAATGGATACCGCTAAGGCAATTGGTATTATAATTACCAATCCAGAATTTTCAGATGTTCGTTCATTAGAAGGTGTTGCTCCTACTAAAAAACCATGCTTACCAATTATTGCTGTTGCAACTACAGCAGGAACTGCTGCAGAAGTAACAATTAACTATGTTATTACCGATGTAGAAAAGAAGAGAAAATTTGTTTGTGTTGATCCTCACGATATGCCAATTGTCGCAGTCGTTGATCCAGACATGATGGCAAGTATGCCAAAATCACTTAAAGCATTTACCGGAATGGATGCTTTAACACACGCTATTGAAGGTTATACAACAAGAGCAGCCTGGGAACTTAGTGATATGTTTCATATCAAAGCAATTGAATTAATTGCTAAAAACTTAAGAGATTCAGTCGCCGGCGGAGAAAAAGGTGGCGAAAATATGGCCCTTGCACAATATGTTGCAGGTATGGGTTTCTCTAATGTTGGTTTAGGTATTGACCACGCTATGGCACACACTTTATCAGCATATTATGACGTCCCACACGGCAAAGCTTGTGCTATGCTTCTTCCAATTTCTATGGAATTCAATAAAGAATTCACTGGCGAAAAATATCGTGAAATTGCTAGGGTTTTTGGTGTTAAAGACGTCGATAAGATGAGCCAAGAAGAATATAGAGACGCTGCAATTAAAGCCGTTAAACAACTTTCAGTGGATGTTGGTATTCCAACAGTCTGTGAAGAAATTAAAGAAGCAGATTTAGATTCACTTGCAAGTGATGCTTTAAAAGATGCTTGTTATCCAGGCAACCCAAGAGAAGCAACACATGCTCAAGTGGTTGAAATGTTTAGAAAGCTGCTTAAGTAACTAAAAACGAATAAAGACTAGGATGCTATATGAACTGCTAGGATAAAAGTGGACAGGGTAAAAAAGAACCCTTCCACTTTTTTCTTTGCTATTCTAATAAAAAGGAGGTTTAAAAATGCGAGAAAAAAAGAAAAATAAAATGAGGACAGCTGAAGAAAAAGAACATATTG
>JAFXWB010000034.1 GCA_017534425.1 Bacilli bacterium | reverse complement strand
GCTGCCATAAATCCATTCATGGTCGAAGGTAAGAAAACAGTGTCTATGGAGATTGCTGAACAACTTAACTTTGAACCAACAGACTGGGTTGCTGTATCCGTAGGTGATGGATGCACAGTTGGCGGCGTATATAAAGGATTCATGGAATTCAAAAAACTCGGATTAATACGGGAAATTCCGCGAATTCTTGGTGTTCAATCTACTGGATGTTGTCCGTTTGTTATTTCAAGTGAAACAGGCGAACCACTAAAAGAAGCAGATGAAAACACACTTGCTGATTCTATTGCTGTCGGCATCCCAAGAAACCCAATTAAGGCACTTAACGCAATTAAGTTATCAAATGGTGCTTGGGTGGCTGTTCCAGATGAAGAAATCATCAAAGCAATGGGATTATTAGGTCGTACCGAAGGTATCTTCGGAGAACCTGCCGGCGTTGCCGCAATTGCTGGTATTAAAAAAGCTGTCGAGTTAGGAATCATCAAGCCAAACGAAACAGTCACTACAATTGTTACAGGTAACGGACTTAAAGATCCAGTAAATGGACAAAAGGCTGTATCCATGCCTGAACCTATGGCACCAAGCCTAGAAGAATTGGATAAATTTTTGAAAGATAAAGGAGCAATTTAAATGTCAAAAATTCCATTTGGACCAACGTATGATGAGATGTTAAATCCATCACACCAAGATCCTAAAGTAAGAGCACAAGCTCTCAAAGCAAAAAAGGAAAACGAACTTGACCCAATCAACCTTTTCAACATCACCTGGAAAAATGAAAAGGATGAAGTTAATAAAATCGTTCTTCCTAAGGAACTTACCGGTGTTGACGCAAATATTGTAGTCTTACTTGGTAAATATTTCCCATCCGGCTCCCACAAAGTCGGCCCAGCTTATTCAACACTTATGGAAGGATGTGTTGATAATGACATTATCCCAGGAAAACACACAATTCTTGGTCCTTCTACAGGTAACTTTGGTATCGGTGTTGCCTACATTACAAACTTAATGGGCTACAAAGGTATCGTAATTATGCCTGACAACATGTCAAAAGAAAGATATGAACGTATTAGAAAATACGGTGCAGAACTTGATTTGACACCAGGTTCAGAGTCAGATGTTATTCTTACACTTGAAAGAACATATGAACTCAAAAAGAACCCAAATAATAGAACATTAGCTCAATTTGAGCTCCTCCCAAATTACCGCTTCCATAGACACGTTACTGGTAATTCCTGTATTGATGCTGTTAAAGGTATCGGTAATGGCCGTGTTGCCTGTTTCTGTTCCGCACCTGGTAGTGCTGGTACATTAGCAGCAGGTGACCAAATTAAAGCTGTATTCCCAGAATGTAAGATTGTCGCCCTTGAACCACATGAATGTTCAACACTTACAAACCGTGGTTTAGGTCAACACAGAATTGAAGGTATTGGCGATAAGATGATTACTCTTATTCACAATGCTTTAACTACTGATTTTATTACTCAAATCATTGATGAAGATTGTGTCCGTGGTTTAGCAGTTATTCATGAAGGCGCTGAAATTCTTAAAAAACATGGTGTTCCAGCCAAAGTTGCAGATTCAATGGTAGACCTCTTTGGTGTCTCTGGTATTTGCAATATTTTAGGTGCCATTAAAATGGCTAAATATCTCAAACTTGGACCAGATGACAACGTTGTTACAATTGCAACCGACTCATTTGATAGGTATCCATCAGTCATAAAGAATCTTCATGAAAGAGAACTCGAAATTACTGATCACGTCTTAGAAAGATGGTTCAATGACGTGTTCATGGAAGCAGATACAAGATATGTTTTAGATACTCGTGGCAAAGAAATGAAAGAAATGCTCTTTAAGGAGAAAGAAGATGACTGGCTTAAATTTGGTTATAAGCAAGAATATCTTGACTCTATGAGAAAACCAGAATTCTGGGAAAATGAATACAATAAAGTCTTTGAATACGATAAGAAGATTAAAGAAATGCGCGGAAAGGAAGTCAAATAATGAAAGTATCGTTTGAAGAAATCCTTAAAAAAGCCGAATCTTATCAAAAGGATATGACTAAATTCCTTCGTGATATGGTTAAAATTCCATCCGAATCATGTGAGGAAAAAGATGTTGTTCTCCGCATTAAACAAGAAATGGAGAAAGTCGGATTCGACAAAGTCGAAATCGACCCAATGGGAAACATCCTTGGCTATATTGGTCACGGAAAGCACCTCATTGCAATGGATGCTCACATTGATACAGTTGGTATCGGCGAAATCAAGAACTGGAAATTTGATCCATATGAAGGTTTTGAAGATGATGTTTATATCGGTGGACGTGGAACTTCTGACCAAGAAGGTGGCATGGCCTCAATGGTTTATGCCGCTAAAATTATTAAAGATTTAGGCCTTGAAGATGACTACACACTTTTAATTACCGGCACTGTCCAAGAAGAAGACTGCGATGGTCTTTGCTGGAAATACATTATTGAACAAGACAAGATTAAACCAGAATTTGTCGTTTCAACTGAACCAACAAGTTGCCAAATTTATCGTGGTCATCGTGGCCGTATGGAAATTATGGTTAATGTTCGCGGCATCTCATGCCATGGTTCAGCACCAGAACGTGGTGACAACGCAATCTATAAGATGGCTCCAATTATTGAAGATATTAAGAAACTCAACGAAACTGGACTTGCTTATGATCCATTCTTAGGTAAAGGTACAGTTACAATTTCTCAAATCTTCCATAAATCACCAAGTCGCTGCGCAGTCGCAGATGGTTGTTGGATCAGCTTAGACAGACGTTTAACTGTTGGCGAGAACGATAAAACTTCAATTGCTGAAATTGAAAACTTACCATCAGTTAAAGCCGCTAAAGCAGAAGTATCAATGTATGATTATGAACGTCCAGCATATACTGGTCTTGTTTATAAACAAGAATGTTACTTCCCAACCTGGGTTATTCCTGAAGATTCAATTTATGTTCAATCAATGAAACAAGGTTATGAAGGATTATTTAAGAAAGCTCCAGTTATTGATAAGTGGACATTCTCAACCAATGGCGTTTCTATTATGGGACGCTTTGGAATTCCATGCTTAGGCTTCGGCCCAGGCGATGAAAAAGAAGCTCACGCACCAAATGAAAAGACACGTAAACGTGATTTAGTCATTTGCGCAGCTTTATACGCAACAGTTCCAAGTCTTTATCTTGAGAACTTAAAAAAATAAGGAGATTACACAATGGAAAAAATCGCACCAAGATTCGCTGGTCGTCACCTCATTACTCTTGAGGACTTCACCAAAGAAGAAATTGATTACATGCTCAAAGTGTCACACGACATGAAAGATGCATTCTATGCCAACGAACCAACGCCTTTTTTAGAAGGCAAAACAGGTTTCTTGATGTTCTTTGAACAATCAACCAGAACAAGAAACTCATTTGAATCTGGCATGGCCCAATTAGGTGGTCACGCTACATTCCTTGATACATCAATGATGCAAATTGCTCATGGTGAATCAGCAAAAGATACAGCAGTTATTCTTTCTTCATTCGGTCATATGATCGCTTGTAGATACTGTAACTGGGGTCTTGGAAATAAATACATCCGTGAAATGGCAAGATGGTCAACTGTTCCAATCATTAACTTACAATGTGACTTATATCACCCAATGCAAGCTCTTGCAGACTTAATGACCATTGAAGATGAATTTGGAAAAACAAAGAACTTAAAGGTTTCAGTTATCTGGGCAATGGCCACAACACATAAGAAACCAATTTCAGTTCCAGTTTCACAAGTTTTGCTCTTCCCAAGATACGGTATTGATGTCACATTAGCATACCCTGAAGGATATGATTTACCAGACTGGGTTATTGAAAAAGCCCGTAAAAATGCCGCAGAAAATGGTGGTTCTTTAACAATTACCCACGATATGGATGCAGCTTATAAAGATGCTGATGTAGTCTTCCCAAAGAACTGGGGTAGCTGGGTCACTAACCAATCTACTACTGTTGTTGATGATGCACTTCTTGCCTTAAAAGCATGGAAATGTACACCAGATAAAATGGCACTTGCTAAACCAACTTGCCGTTACATGCATGCTCTTCCAGCAGACCGTGTAAACGAAGTTGTTGATGAGGTTATTGATGGACCACAATCAGTTGTTTACCAAGAAGCTGAAAACAGAATCCACACAGCTAAAGCTGTTATGGCATTATTTGTTCACGACAAAAAGCGAGAAGATAGACGTTAATTTGCTCTAAAAAATAAAATATGGCGGGGTTAAGAAATTAACTCCGCTTTTTTATTGGATTAAAAGTGTTATAATGATTTCTACTTATGAAATCAATCAGGTACTTATTTAGAATAGGAAACGGACCATCAAGCTCACACACTATTGGCCCATATCGTATTTGTAGATACATTAAAGCTCATTATCCAAAAGCCATCCATGTTTGTGTTACTCTTTATGGATCTTTTGCTTTAACCGGAAGAGGACACGGCACAGACAAGACAATAACTGAAACATTAAAACCGTTAACATCAAAAATAATCTTTGATTATAAGAGCAAAGTTGATCATCCAAACACAATGAAATGTGATATCCATATGGAAGATGGCTCAGTGGAAACATTAATGGCCGTTTCTCCTGGTGGCGGATCAATCCGTCTGAATGGTGAGAAGAGTGCTCCAGAACCAGAAATTTATCCTGAAAAGAACTTCTCAGAAATCAAGGAAGTTTGTAAACAAAATAATTGGGATTTAGTAGAATTTGTTCGCCAAAGAGAAGGTGATGAGATCTTTGATTATCTCGATACAGTTTATGACACAATGATGGAAGAAATTGACAGAGGTCTTATGACATCTGGCCTTCTTCCTGGAAAACTTCATGTTCCAAGAAGAGCAAAAGATTTCTTAGTTTCTAAGTATTCAGATGAATCTGAAACAGGAAACTCTTTTAGACTAATGCTCGCTTATGCGTTTGCTGCAGCAGAAGAAAATGCTGCAGGCGGAGTTGTTGTTACCGCTCCAACATGTGGTTCTTGCGGCGTTCTTCCATCCGTTCTTAAGTTCTACAAATCTAAGTATAAAAAATCTCGTAAAGACGTAATTAATACTTTAGCTGTTGCTGGTATAATTGGTAACTGTATTAAGTACAATGCATCATTATCTGGTGCGGAAGCAGGATGTCAAGCTGAAATTGGATCCGCTTGTTCAATGGCTGCCGCAGCTTATGCATATATGAAGCAATTAGATATTCATGGCATTGAATGTGCAGCTGAAGTTGCTATGGAACATTCACTTGGATTAACTTGTGATCCAGTTGGCGGATACGTAATTATTCCGTGTATTGAAAGAAATGGTATGGCTGCAATAAGAGCGGTTGCAGCTGGCAGATTAGCCGAGTACGCGAATGTATCTTCATCAGTCTCATTTGATGATGTTGTACAAACAATGTATCGTACCGGAAAAGATATGAAAAAGGCTTATAGAGAGACCGGAAAAGGCGGTCTTGCTGAAGAGCTTAAAAAGTCAAAAAAGTAGGGAAATCATATGGAAATTAAGTTTTTTAACTCATTATCAAACTCTGTAGAAACATTCAAACCACTTAAAGAAAAAGAAGTTTCTATTTATTGCTGTGGACCTACTGTTTATGGCGATGCTCACGTTGGAAATATTAGACCAGTTATTGTGTTTGACACATTACGTCGTTTTTTAAGCTTTGTTGGTTATGATGTAAAACTTGTTTCAAATTTTACCGATGTTGATGACAAGATTATCAATAAAGCTTTGCAAGAAGGCGTTAATGAAACAGTTATTTCAAATAGATATATTGAGGCCTATAAAGATGTTTTAAATAAACTTAATGTGGAACCTCATTACCAAAATCCAAGAGTAACTGAATACATGCCTCAGATTATTAAATACATTGATGAACTTGTTAAACTTGGTGCTGCTTATGAAGTTGATGGCGATGTATTCTTTAGAATAAGCGCAATTAAAGACTATGGTGAACTTTCCAATGCAAAAGTTGATGATTTAGTTGTTGGTGCTCGTATCGAAGAGAATTCAAAAAAAGAATCACCGTTAGACTTTGCGTTATGGAAAAAGACAGATGTTGGAATTCAATGGGATTCACCTTGGGGTAAAGGACGTCCAGGATGGCACACAGAATGTTGTGTAATGATTAATTCAATTTTTGGCGGAAGAATTGATATTCACGGTGGTGGATTCGATCTTAAGTTTCCACATCATGAAAACGAAATTGCCCAAGCAAAAGCCCACGATCATAACAAAATTGCAAATCTTTGGATGCACAATGGCTTTGTTAACTTTGGTGAAGAAAAAATGTCTAAATCTTTAGGCAATGTTGTTTTAGCCAAGGATGCAATTGCCAAATATGGTGGTAATGTTATGAGATTGTTGATTTTATCAACACATTATCGTGCTCCTGTTTCATTTACTGAAGAAACTGTGCAAAGTGCATCTAACGAACTTATTAAGGTTCAGAAAGCATACAATCAACTTGCTGTTGCTATTCAACTTGCAAATGGAGATTTAAATTCGAAAGACATTAAGGTTGATGATTTTGTTGCTGCGATGGCTGATGATTTAAATACTTCAAACGCTATTGCTGCGATGTTTGAAAAAGTTAAACAAGCTAACGTTGAATTACGCAAAAGGCCAATAAATATACCAGAAATCCAGGGTATTTTTGCTTCTTTAAGTGCAATGTTGAACATTTTTGGTATTAAATTTGAAATGCCAATTTTAACTCCTGAACTAAGAAAAACTTATGAAGAATATTTAGCCTTAAAAGCTGAAAAACGTTTTGAGGAATCAGATAAATTAAGAGATGTGTTAATGAAAAATAACATCATTTAAGTAGACGAAAACGATGAATCATAATTCTAAAACTAGTTTAAACTTTGTTTATGGAAGGCTACCTTCTCTAAATTGTTTAACGACTAGCAAAGTTAAAAATGTTTTTATACAAAATAACTTTTCAGATGAAAAGATTTTAAAAGTTTTGTCACAAAAAGGCATAACTCCTAAACGTGTAAACCTCGAAGAACTCAACAGAATGTCTGGAAACGGAAATCATCAAGGCATTATTGTTGAAGTTACGCCACACGAATATTCATCTGTTGAAGATATTTTGAAGAGTGCCAAAGGCAAGAAACAACCTTTAATTCTCATCTTAGATGAAATTGAAGACCCACAAAACTTTGGTGCTATATTACGTTCAGCCGACGCTTTTAGCGTTGATGGCGTAATTATTAAAAGCAAAAACCAAGTTCCATTAAATTGGACCGTTGCAAAGGTTTCTACTGGTGCAATTGAATATGTTAAGGTTGCCAAAGTTTCAAATCTTAGCAATGTCATTAGAACTTTAAAGGATAATCGTTTTTGGATTTATGCTGCAGATGGTTCTGGATCGGACTCATATGAAAAAATGGACTATTCTGGAGCAGTTGCTTTAATTGTGGGCTCCGAAGGAAGAGGAATATCTCAACTCGTAATGAAGAATTCCGATTTCATCATCAAAATTCCGATGAGCGGTCACGTTAATTCGCTTAATGTTTCTGTTTCAACGGGCATACTTTTATCAAGAATAAGAAATAAATAAATTCCTTTGTTGTGCATCCTTATGAAAGGAGGCCGATATGCATTGCCAAACTCTCGATGCATATTTTTACATGGCTGCACATGGCAACAAAGAGGCATATCAAAAACTATATGCTGAGGTTAAAAGAAGAGCTGAAGTTACAGTTAGTATAACACTTAGTCAAATATCAAATTTAACAGGAAATCCTATAGATTTTTCTGATTTTATCGATACTTTATTTTTTAAGATGATTAACGAATATGATAATGATAGAGGTTCTTTTTCAAACTATGTCGATTATACTTTTTCGCATAGATTAACATCCAAAGTTCAATATGACGGTATTGAGTATGCGAATTTAATTGCAGCGTTTAATAGTTCATTTGATGATTCAAATACTATTGAGTCTTTTGCTGATCCAAATCAAAAGATAATTTCTGAAGAAATAGCAGTCACAAATTTTAAAGCTCGTATTTCATCTCCGGATAGAACCAAGACAATTTACAACAGAACTGTCGATAGAATATTAGCAATGCATTATTTAGGTTTTTCTATTAAGGAAATTTGTGAAACTTTAAAACTATCATTATCTCAATATAGGAGTTACATAAAAAAGATTAAAGAAGAAGATAGAGTAATTAACTTCAAATTGGAAATGAAATAGCGAAATGTTATTATATAACACGAGGTATTTTTATGGCAGACTGTAATCACGATTGCGCATCATGTTCTGTGGGTGATTGCGCAGAAAGAACAATTCAAAAATTAAAACCAAACGAAAACACTACAATTAAACATTGTTTTGCTGTTATTTCGGGTAAAGGTGGTGTTGGAAAAAGTTTAGTTACATCATTACTTGCATCAGCTATGAATAAAAAGGGCTATAGTGTAGCTGTTTTAGACGCTGATGTTACTGGCCCATCTATTCCACAAGCCTTTGGCTTAAAAGGAAGAATGGCAGAATCAGACGAATCTTGCATTTATCCTGTTTTATCTAAACATGGTATTAAAGTTATGTCAGCAAATTTGCTCATGCCGGACGATGAATCTCCTATTGTTTGGAGAGGGCCATTGATTGCTGGTTTTGTTGGCCAACTTTACACCGATGTTTGCTATGGCGATGTTGATTATATGTTTGTTGATATGCCGCCAGGAACAGGGGATGTTCCATTAACAATTTTCCAACAATATCCAATTGATGGAATAATTATTGTTACTTCACCTCAAGAATTGGTTTCTATGGTTGTTACAAAATCCATTAATATGGCAAAGATGATGTACATAAATACTGTGGGAATTGTTGAGAATATGTCATATATAAAATGTCCAAAATGTGCGGAAAAAGTGCGTATTTTTGGCGATGATGACTCTAAAAAACGCATTGAAAAGTCTGGCATTAAAGTCGTGGCAGAATTACCAATTGATCCATTAATTGCAAGCCTAGTTGATAAAGGCGAAATCGAAGAATACGAAACGCACGATTTAGACGAACTTATCTCATTATTGGAGCAATATAAGTAAGTCAAATTATTGACTTTGAATTATTGGTGCGCTATGATATTCCGGCAAGATGTTAAATAGGATAACGTAAAATGAGAAAGAAAGTTATTTTAATTTGCCCCGAATGTCTTAGTAGAAATTACACTACAACAAAAAAAGAAGGCGCAACAGAACGTCTTGAGTTAATGAAATATTGTCCGCATTGTAATAAACAAACATTGCACAAAGAAAGTAAATAGGAGGAATGACTATGGGTGTTAGAAAATATACAAAAGAAGTCATCAAAGAAGCGAAAAGAGTACGCTGGCCTAAGAGAGATGTTTTCCTTTTAGCATTAGTTACTACTTTAGTAATTTGTGTTTTCGCTGCTTTAGTCCTTAGAGTTGAAGATTTAGTCGCGGGTGAACTCCTTAAAGCACTTAAAGAAGTGTTTAAAGGATTCAAGAACTAATGGAGGTAGATAAAATGGCAGATTTAGGCGAAAGAAATTGGTATATTGTTACAACTTATTCTCAACACGAAAGAAAAGTTGCCGATAATCTTAAGAAAAGAATTGAAACACTTAATCTAAGAGATTATATCGATCCAGAAAAAGTTTTAGTTGTTGAACAAGAAGTTCCTATCATGGATAGATCAACAGGTCTTCCAACCGGCAAGACCAAAATGAAGAATCTTTTCCCAGGTAATATCTTTGTTGAAATGATTATGACAGACAAAGTCTGGTACGACGTTCGTAATACTCCGGGTGTTACAGGTATCGCAGGTTCTGCTGGTGGCGGTCAAAAACCAACCCCAGTTTCAAAAGAAGAAATCGAACCAGTCCTTAAACGTATGGGTATTATCGATGCTTCAATGTACGAACACTATAACATTGGCGATCCAGTCAGAGTTATCCGTGGACCACTTGAAGGCACAGAAGGTAAGATTCTCTCCATTGATAAGACCACTGGAGCATGCAGAGTTGAAACTATCTTCTTTGGTAGAGCAACTCCTGTCGATGTCGAATTTTCTGAAATCGAAAGATTATAATTGCTCAAATTATTGAAATTAACACACTACTTAGTAGTGTGTTTTTTTCTTCTTTCATTTTACTTGACTATATGAACGACTATTCATATAATATAGGCGATGAAAACGTCGAGAGTAAATATTCAAACTATTAAGAAAATGGAACGCGTATTGCAGGTATGTGGCGATGTCACACGCCTAAAAATTATGCTTTCTCTTTTAAATGATGATGAATGTTCTTGTTGTTGTGGCGAATTACGTTGCTGTGGCAAGTGTAAAACTCTTTCTTGCATGATTGAAAGATGTGTCTCAGAAATAGTGGAGGAAACAAAATGTTCCCAATCGCTTGTTTCGCATCAACTAAAAGTTCTAAAAGACTTAGATGTTGTGAAATCACGTAAAGATGGATTAAGAGTTTATTACTCATTAAAAGACGGTCATATTAAGGAAATCCTTAATACATTAAAAGAACATGTGGAGGAAATGTAATATGTCAAAGAAGGTTATTTATCATATTTCAGGTTTCGATTGCCCAAACTGTGCAGCAAAAGTAGAACGCTTTTTAAATAAAGAAGAATATATACAAAACGCTACAATTGATTTTACAAACGAGAGAATGTACATCACATATCGTGAAGAACCTCTTGATGTTGAAAAGCTAAAAGAAGTAATTAAAACAGTTGAAAGCGATCCATTAAGAATCGAAAGGATTCATCAAGGAAGAAAAGTTCAACAAAAACTATTTGACAAAAAGACCATTTTTAATCTCTCAAGAATTGTTTTTTCAACCATTTTATTGTTGGTCGGAATCTTTGCTTTTGATGAGGAAACTCAGTTCTTAATTCAAGCGATTTTTATCGGAATTTCCGCATTAATTTGTCTTTATGACATTATTTGGAAGCTTATTCAAAACATTATTCATTTACGAAATCCTATCGATATGAATTTGTTATTAACTCTTTCTTCTTTGGGGGTTTTGACACTTTCAATTTTGATTCATTACAGTGTAATTCCACATGGCAAATTCCATATTGATTTAATGGATGGTGCAATGGTTATTATCTTGTATCAAGTCGGTGAGTTATTTGAACATATTGCATCAGGTAAATCTAAGAATGCTATTTCTAATGCAATTGATTTACGTGCAGATACAGCAAATCTTATTACAGACAACAAAGTTGTCGAAGTTAAACCAGAGACCTTAAAAGTTGGCGATAAGATTCTTGTACGTATTGGGGAAATTGTACCAGCAGATGGTGAAATTATTGATGGTCAAGGAACTCTTGACACGTCCTCCCTTACTGGCGAACCAATGCCTGTCGATGCATTAGTTGGGATGAATGCATTAAGTGGTTCAATTTTAAGAAGTGGATCAATCACAATTCGTATCAATAAGGTATTCGCAGATTCAACAATTTCAAAGATATTAGAACTTGTTCAGTCTAGTGGTGAAAGAAAGGCAAAAGCTGAGAAATTTATCACAAAATTCGCACGAATTTATACTCCAGCTGTATTTTTAATCGGTATTCTTTTTTCAATAATTTCCGGTTTAGTTACACATGATTGGGCGCAATCAATATTTGGTGGTTTAGCTATTTTAGTTGTGTCTTGTCCGTGCGCAATTGTCATCTCAGTTCCACTCGCATTCTTTGCTGGCATAGGACTTGCCTCAAAACGAGGAGTAGTTATCAAAGGTGCGAACTACTTGGATAGTTTATGTAAAATAGGGACCGTCTACATCGATAAGACTGGCACTTTAACTTATGGTGACTTTAAGGTATCAGATTGGGTTACAAATGGTGTTAAGGAAGAAGAATTGAAAGAATCTCTTTTAGCAGCAGAATCACGCTCTAATCACCCAATTGCTAAAGCAATCTGCTTGCATCAAAACGTATCGAGTCTTGCTTTAAAACAAGAAAACTATGAAGAAGTTGCAGGTCTTGGTGTTAAAACTGAATACGAAGGAAATGTCATCCTTGCAGGTAATGTTGAGCTATTAAAAAACAATGGCGTTTTAGTTGAAGAAGTTGAGGTTGGTGGAACTGCAATTTATGTTGCCAAAAACGGCAAATATATTGGATATGTTGTACTAAAAGATGTTGTTAGAGATAAGGCTAAAGAATTAGTCAAAAAACTTAACTCAATCGGTATTGAAGTCGTCCTCCTTTCTGGTGATAAGGAAAGCACTGTCAAAGAAGTTGCTGATGCTGTTGGAATTAAGAAGTATCACGCTAAACTTTTACCACAAGATAAGACAAAATATGTGGAAAAAGCCATAGAAAATCGTGAAAATGGCAAGCTTGTTGCCTTCGCTGGAGATGGTATTAATGATACCCCGTCGATCATTCGAGCAGACGTCGGTTTTGCGATGGGTGGAATCGGTTCAGATGTTGCTGTTGAAAACTCTGATGTTGTCATCATGCAAGACCATCCTCTTAAGATTTATGACTCAATAAAAATCGCAAAGAAAACAAGAAGAGTTGCTATCTTCAATATTGTTTTCTCATTGGCGGTCAAAGTGGCGGTTATTATTCTTATCTTAACAGGCGTTCTTGGTCATATGGGAATGACCGTGGCTGTACTCGCAGACACAGGCTTAACCGTGCTCATGACGTTTAATTCGCTCATGTTAATTTATAGGAAAATTGAGTAATTTATAATACTTTGTATTATGTGAAAAGTTGCAGGCAAGTTCTGCAATTTTTTATTGCTTACGCATACGTGTTCCTGTATAATTTTGCTCGCATGTTGTTCGCTAATGAGAGAGCGCACAAATGATGCATACGTATCGTGGAAGGACCAAACGATCGGTTCACACAAGACCACGACACGGACAAATCTATAGAAAGAAAAGGAGGAAATGTCACGTGAGTAAAAGAATCGTCAAAGTTGTCAAAATGGAACTCCCAGGCGGCGAAGCTAAACCAGGTCCAAAACTTGCTTCAGCTGGTGTCGTTATGCCAAAGTTCTGCACAGACTTCAATGCTAAGACTGCTGACAGAAAAGGTGAAATTGTTCCAGTTATCATTACAGCTTATGAAGACAAGAGTCACGACTTCGTAATCAAGACTTCCCCAGTTGCAGGATTAATCCTCAAAGCTGCCGGTGTTCCAAAAGGCTCAGCAAACCCAAAAGTTATCGTTGGCCACATCAGCAAAGCACAACTTAAGGAAATCGCCGAATACAAGTTACCAGACCTCAACTGCGACAACATTGAAGCAGCAATGAAAATCGTTGCCGGTTCATGTCGTAATATGGGTATCACGATTGACGAATAATTGTTATGAAGAAATTTGGTAAGAATTATAAGAAAGTCGTCGAGCTCGTTGAAAAAGGCAAACTTTATTCAATCGATGAAGCTTGCGAACTTGTCAAGAAAACATCAACCGTTAAGTTTGACGCAACAGTCGATGTCTCATTCCATTTCGATATTGATCCAACACAAGCAGATCAACAAGTCAGAGGTACTCTCATACTCCCAAACGGAAACGGAAAGAGCAAAAAGATTTGCGCCATCACATCCAAAGTTGATGATGCATTAGCAGCCGGTGCGGATTTCGCCGGTGGTGCTGAATTAATTGAAAAAATCCTTAAAGAGAATTGGTTCGAATTCGATTTAATCGTAGCAACCCCAGATATGATGGGACTACTTGGTAAAGCTGCTAGAACCTTAGGTCCTAAAGGCTTAATGCCAAACCCAAAAGCTGGTACAGTTGCTCCTGACATTGCAAAAGCAGTTAAGGAATTCAAACTCGGAAAAGTTCAATATCGTTTAGACAAGGATGCAAATATGCACCTTTCAATCGGACGTGTTAGCTTCGAAAGTGCCAAACTCGCTGAGAACCTCAAAACTCTCACTTCTACACTTGTAAAAGTTAGACCTGCAGCAGTCAAAGGTTCTTACATCAAAACCGCTGTTGTTCATACAACAATGGGCCCATCCATCAGATTCGTATTCGATGGAATGTAAAAGAGCACAATATATCTAAGACAGTAACGGCCACGGGGCTTAATAATGTTACCGAGGTGTATTATACCAATATATTGGTGCCTCTAATTGACTATTAAAAAAGGAGGTAGAACAGATGAATCAAGAAATTCTTAAATCCAAGAAAGAAATTGTTGCCAAGATCGAAGATTCTCTTAAAGACTGCGCATCTTTGACAATCGTTGAATATCGTGGATTGACAGTCGCTCAAATAAGTGAACTTAAAAAATCTCTTAAAGCCGCTGGTTCTTCATTCTCTGTATACAAGAACACTCTCTTCTCAAGAGCAAGTGATGAACTTGGTTACAAAGATCTTGAACAATACTTATCTGGTTCAAATGCTTATGTCTTCTCCAAAGAAATCAACGCAGGACCAAAAGTACTTGCTAAATTTGCTAAGAAAAATGATAACTTAGTAATTAAAGCAGGTATTGCCGAAGGCAAAGTCTACGATGCAGCTGGTATGAAGACCATCGCAACCTTACCAGACAAGAACGGTTTATTATCCATGTTCTTATCGTGCTTAAATGCACCTATCCAAAAATTCGCTGCTACAGTCAAAGCAGTTGCGGATAGCAAAAATTAATGCCTATAGGAGGAACTTATTATGGCAAAGTTAACAAATGAAGAAATCATTGCTTCTTTAAAGGAAATGTCAGTTCTTGAATTAAATGAACTCGTCAAAGCAGTAGAAGCAGAATTTGGTGTCACAGCAGCAGTCGCAGCAGCCGGTCCAGCACCAGCAGCTGAAGAAGAAGAAAGCGCAAAAGGACCAACAGAAGTTACATTAGTCCTCAAAGCATGTGGCATGCAAAAGGTCGCAGTCATCAAAGCAGTTCAAGCAATCACAGGTCTCGGACTTATGGATGCTAAGAAACTTGTTGATGGTGCACCAGTCAACATCAAAGAAAAGATTTCACCAGTCGAAGCAGAAGAACACAAGAAAGCTCTTGAAGCTGCTGGCGCAGAAGTCGAAATTAAATAATTTATTATTTAATACTTGTAGTTATCTAATCTCTAAAGATGTCTCATTATTTTGTAAATGATGATAAAGTGGCATCAAAACCACGTACAATATGCTACTCAATTAACGGAGTAGACTTCTCTTTAGAATCGGATAACGGTGTTTTCTCAAAAAACGATTTAGATAAGGGAAGCGAGCTTCTTATTAAGGAGCTCCTTCCTATAAATCTAGGAGAAAACATATTAGACATAGGATGTGGAATAGGCGTCATTGGCTTAACATTAGCTTATTTCACCCCATCTCTAAAAGTCTGTCTAACAGACGTAAATACGCGCGCGCTGGGCTTGTGTAGCGCGAACGCAAACTCGCTCAAGTTAAGTCAAAGGGTCACTATCCTTCAAAGTGACGTATATGAAAAGATTGAAGGTAAATTTACATCAATTGTGTCTAACCCACCTATTCGTGCTGGTAAAAAGGTTACCTACGAGATATATAGAGGGGCACTAGAACACCTAATTGATTCCGGTTCACTTTACATAGTAATTCGCAAAAATCAGGGCGCACCTAGCGTTATGTCCTACCTAGAAGAACTGTTCGGAAACGTAGCTCTTCTAGCTAGAGAAAAAGGCTATTATGTCCTAAAAGCTACTAAACAAGTAAAGTGAAGTATGAAAGGAGCCTTTTAATGAGCAAATCTTATAAAGATTATCCAGTACTTCCAAGTGGTAGAATTAACTTCTCCAAAATCTCAGGAAGTCTTGAATTACCAAATCTTGTAGAAATCCAAACCGATTCCTATAAGTGGTTCCTTGAAACAGGCATTGAGGAAGTCATGAAAGAAGTCTTCCCAATTGCTTCGTACACAGAAACATCATTCATTGATTTCGTTTCTTGTGAATTAAGAGAACCAAAACACTCATTCTTAGAGTGTAAAGACCACGATTACACTTACTCATCAAAACTTTACGTTAAATTACGTTTACGTAACGTTGATGATGGTGAAATGAAAGAAGAAGAGGTCTTCATGGGTGATATCCCACTTATGACTGAATCCGGAACATTCATCGTCAATGGTGCAGAAAGAGTTATCGTCTCCCAAATTGTTAGATCCCCGGGTGCCTACATCTCTAAAGAGATGGATAAGAACGGTAAGATGATTTATAATGCCGACTTAATTCCAACAAGAGGTACTTGGTTAGAATTTGAAACAGATCCGAAAGGTTTAATTAACGTTCGTATCGACCGTCAAAAGAAGATGCCTGCAACAGTTATTCTTAAGGCACTTGGTTTAGACAACGAAAAAGTTCTTTACTCTAACTTTGGCAAAAACCCAATGTTAGAACAAACAATTGAAAAGGATAAAGAAATTGTCACTCCTACTGATGCGTTAATTCACATCTTTAAGAAATTAAAACCAGGCGAGCCAATTACAACCGAAGGTGTTGCTAACTTCTTAATTCAAAAATTCTTTGATCATAAACGCTACGACTTAGGTCGTGCAGGTAGATTTAAATACCGCAGCAAACTTGGTATCTATTCCCGTTTAGCAGGTCGTTATCTTGCTGAAGACTTAAAGTACATTGATGAAAACGGTGAAGAACAAGTCTATCTTGCCAAAGGCGAATATATTTCAAAATCAACAGTCCTCGACATGATGGACAAGGAAATTTTTGAAAACGGTGCACATACTGTTGAAATCAAGCCAAATAAGGCTTTACTTGAAGCCTTAGATAGAGCTGCTCCAAAAGGAAAAGCAGATCCAGAAATTTCTCAAATCTTCTCAGGTAAAGTCAATAAACTTAAAGTTTATGTCGATGAAAAGATGAAAGAAACCCAATACGTTATTGGTACTGACTTAAATCTTACAGTCGAATGCTTAACATTCTCTGATATTATCGCTATCTTCTCCTACTTAATGAATATTATGGCAGGATTTGGTGATGTCGATGATATTGATAACCTCGGTAACAGACGTGTCAGATGTGTTGGTGAACTTATTCAAACCCAATTCCGTATCGGTTTAACCAAAATGGTTAAAACAGTTCAACAAAAGATGTCCATTTCTGATATGAAGACTTCTTCAATCAAATCATTAATGAACATCAAACCACTTACATCAACAATCCGTGAATTCTTTGCAAGTTCTCAACTTAGCCAATTCATGGATCAAACTAACCCACTTTCAGAGTTAGCCAATAAACGTCGTATTTCTGCCTTAGGACAAGGTGGTATTACTCGTGATAGAGCATCTATGGCTATCCGTGACGTTCACCCAACTCACTATGGTCGTATTTGTCCAATTGAAACTCCTGAAGGTCAAAACATTGGTCTTATCAACAACTTAGCTACATACGCAAAGATTAATAAATATGGATTTATTGAAACTCCGTTCCGTGTAGTTGAAAAAGGTGGAAAGGTTACAGATAACGCTGTTTATCTCTCCGCAGATGATGAAAAAGACCACTACATTGCACAAGCTAACGTCAAAATGGACGAAAATGGCTACATCTTAGACGAAGAAGTAGTCGCACGTCATAATGGTGAAAACGTTACAGTCACACCAGATATGATTGACTTTATTGACGTCAGCCCAAAACAAATTGTTTCTATTGCTGCTGCATGTATTCCATTCCTTGAGAACGACGACGCAAAGCGTGCTCTTATGGGTGCTAACATGCAACGTCAAGCTCTTCCACTTTTAAAACCTGAAACCCCGTATGTTGGTACTGGTGTTGAAGCACGTGTTGCAAAAGACGCTGGTTTAGCAGTTGTCTCCTGTAGCGAAGGTACAGTTGAATACGTTGATTCTAGACAAATCGTTGTCAAAGAAAATAAAGGAAGACGTGTCTATGATTTACAAAAATTCCAACGTTCAAATCAAGGCACATGTATTAACCAAACCGCTATTGTCAAAGTTGGCGATAAAGTCAAAGTTGGCGACATTCTTGCAGATGGTCCTTCTATGAAGGACGGAGACCTTGCATTAGGTCAAAACGTTACCATCGCATTTATGACTTGGGAAGGTTATAACTACGAAGACGCCGTTATTATGAGCGAGCGTTTAGTTAAAGATGACACATACACAACAATCCACATTGAAGAATACACAATTGATTGCCGTGACACTAAACTTGGTCCAGAAGAAATCACTCGTGATATTCCAAACGTTTCCGAAGAAGCACGTGCTTATTTAGATGCAGACGGCATTATTCTCAAGGGTGTTGAAGTTAAAGAAGGCGATATCTTAGTTGGTAAGACAACTCCAAAAGGACAAAGCGAACCAACTCCAGAAGAAAAACTTCTTATGGCCATCTTTGCTGAAAAAACAAAAGATACAAAGGATTCCTCTCTCCGTGTTCCTCACGGTGGTGCAGGTATCGTTGTAGATATTAAGATTGCAAGCCGCGAAGCAGGCGATGAACTCCCGCCAGGAGTTAAGAAGTCTGTCCGCGTCTATATTGCCCAAAAGAGAAAGATCTCTGAAGGTGATAAGATGTCAGGTCGTCACGGTAATAAGGGTGTTATCTCACGTATCTTACCAGAATGTGATATGCCATTCTTAGCCGATGGTACTCCAATTGACATCATGCTTAACCCACTCGGTGTTCCATCTCGTATGAACATTGGTCAGATTCTTGAAATTCACTTAGGCTTAGCCTGTAAGAAACTTGGTATCAAGATTGCAACTCCAGTCTTTGACGGTATTACCGAAAAAGAAATCTATGATTTAATGGACAAAGCAGGCCTTGATCCAGACGGAAAGACTGTCCTTTATGATGGTCGTACAGGCGAAAGATTCGATGAAAGAATCAGTGTTGGTACTATGTACATGATTAAACTTGTTCACATGGTCGATGATAAGATTCACGCCCGTGCAACAGGTCCATATAGCTTAGTTACACAACAACCACTTGGTGGTAAAGCACAAAACGGTGGTCAAAGATTTGGTGAAATGGAAGTCTGGGCTCTTGAAGCCTACGGCGCTGCCCATACATTACAAGAAATCTTAACTATCAAATCAGATGATAGAGTTGGTCGTAGAAAAACATACGAAGCTATCATTAAAGGACAAGACATTCCAGAACCAGGTATTCCTGAAGCATTCAATGTTCTTGTTAAAGAATTAAGCGCTCTTTGTATGGATGTTCGACTCATCGATAAAGATGGTCGTAAGATCGATACTGATGCTCTTGCAAGAGAAGCACAAAAAGAAGAACGTAAGATTAACTCTGCAATTCGTAACCTTACAGGTGAAAACCATAATGACGAATTAGAAATTATCCGTGACTTAGAAGAAGCGGATGAAAGATTAAATTAAGGAGGTAAAAAACTATGTTTGATGTATCAAAATTAGCTAGTATCAAAGTAGGCTTAGCCTCCCCAGATCGTATTCGTGAATGGAGCCATGGTGAAGTTACAAAACCAGAAACAATCAACTATCGTTCACAAAAACCAGAAATGCAAGGTCTTTTCTGTGAAAAGATCTTTGGTCCTAGTAAGGACTATGAATGTCATTGTGGAAAATATAAAAAGATCCGCTATGCAGGTATCACCTGTGAAAAGTGTGGTGTTGAAGTTATTTCCAAAGACGTTCGTAGAGAAAGAATGGGTCATATTGAACTCGTTTCTCCATGTACACACATCTGGTATTTAAAAGGAATTCCATCAAGAATTTCACTCGTTCTTGATGTTCCTCCAAAACAACTTGAAGAAGTAGTATACTTCGTTAGCCATATCTGCTTAAATCCAGGTAATTCAAAAGTACTTAAATACAAAGAATTCTTAGATGAAAAGACAGCTCGTGAAGTATTTATCGCCGTTATTCAAGAAATCATGCCGTCAATTGCACCTGATTCATTAGATGCAGTTAAAGCACAAGATATCATTGAAAAACTCTCACTTCCTCAAGAACCATTTGACTTCTTATCAACCGCTAAATTCATCTCCAAATACAATGGTGCTGAATTCGGCGAAGGTGCTGAAGCAATTAAGAGACTTCTTAAAGAAGTCAACCTTGACGAAGAATTCGAAAAGGTTACTGAAGAAGTCAAAACCTCTACTGGACAAAAACGCTCCAAAGCCATCAAACGTCTCGAAGTTATTCAAGCCTTCAGACAATCTAGTAATAGACCAGAATGGATGGTTCTTGACGTTATTCCAGTAATTCCACCTGATCTCCGTCCAATGCTTCAATTAGATGGTGGACGTTTCGCTGCTAGTGACTTAAACGATTTATATCGTAGAGTTATTACCCGTAACGCACGTCTTAAAAAGCTCATTGACTTAAACGCACCAAACGTTATCTTAATGAACGGTCGTCGTATGCTTCAAGAAGCAGTTGACGCTTTAATTGATAACGGTCGTAGAAACAAACCAGTTCAAGGTCCATCTGGTCGTCCACTTAAGTCCTTAAGCTCTAGCTTAAAAGGTAAACAAGGACGTTTTAGACAGAACTTACTTGGTAAACGTGTTGACTACTCCGGTCGTTCAGTTATTGCTGTTGGACCAGATCTAAAAATGTATCAATGTGGACTTCCAAGAGAAATGGCTATCCAACTCTTACGTCCATATATTGCTAATCTATTAATTAAACGTGGACACGTAAGCGCACATAAGGCCGCTGATAGAATTATTGATTCAAGAGAACCAATTGTCTTCGACATTGTCGAAGAAATCATCTCCGACCACCCAGTGCTTCTTAACCGTGCTCCAACACTTCACCGTTTAGGTATTCAAGCCTTCCAACCAAAACTTGTTGATGGACGTGCAATTCGTCTTCACCCACTTGTTTGTACTGGATTTAACGCTGACTTCGACGGTGACCAAATGGCTGTTCACCTCCCACTTTCAAAAGCTGCTCAACAAGAAGCTCTTGATTTGATGCTTGCATCAAATAACATTCTTGGTCCGAAAGATGGAAAACCAATCGTTACTCCATCTCAAGACATGGTTTTAGGTAACTACTACCTTACTCTTGAAGAAACCAAAGAAGATTTACTTGCTCGTGCAGAACGTAGACAAGCAAGAGGCGATATAGAAGAATATGAATTATTCTCCGTCTATGGAGAAAGTGAAGGTAAAGTCTTCCGTAGCGTTGATGAAGTTATTGTTGCTTACCAAACAAAACAAGCACATTTACATACCAGAATCGCTATTAAAGGTGCTGCCTTAAAGAAGACTGGATTTACCGATGAAATGAATAAGTCTTACCTTATCACAACCGTTGGTAAAGTTATCTTCAACCTCATTTTCCCAGCCGAATTCCCATATATCAATGACTCTAATAAAGAGAATTTGAAACATGATATGATTGAATACTTTGTTCCAATGGGAACAAATATCAAAGAATACATCCATAACTTACCACTTCGTAGACCAATTACAAAGAAAGACTTATCTAACATCATTGATGAAGTCTATCATCGTTATGGAACTTCTAAGACTTCCGCAGTTTTAGACAAAATCAAAGACCAAGGATTTAAGTATTCAACAATCGCAGGCTTCACTATTTCACTTAGTGATATCCCACTTTTAAAGGGTAAGGATGAAATCATTAAGAAAGGTGATGAAGCAGTTATTAAAGTTTCCAAACTTTATGACAAAGGTCTTCTTACAGAAGAAGAACACCACAAAGAAATTGTTAACATTTGGAACGGCGTTAGAGATGAAGCTAAAGAGAAACTTGAAGCTCAATTCTACGCTGACAAACGTAATCCAATTTACATGATGTCTGATTCAGGTGCTCGTGGTAACATCGGTAACGTTCTTCAATTATCTGGTATTCGTGGCTTAATGCAGAATCCAAAAGGTGAAGAAATTGAAACCCCTGTTAAGACCTGTTTCCGTGAAGGTGCCTCTGTTTCTGAGTTCTTTATTGCAACTCACGGTGCTCGTAAAGGTGGTGCTGATACCGCTTTAAAGACCGCTGACTCAGGTTATCTAACACGTCGTCTTGTTGACGTCTCTCAAGACTTAATAGTCAGAGAAGATGATTGTCACACTGACCACGGATTTGTTGTATTTGAAATTAGAGATACATCACGCGATTCCGTTTTAGTTCCACTTGAAGATAGACTTTCAGGAAGATTCTCACTACGTGAGATTGTCAATCCTCAAACTGGCGAAGTTATCGTTCCAGCTAACACACTTATTAGTGATGCTGATGCTAAAGCAATCGTTAAAGCAGGCATTAAAGAAGTTGAAATTAGATCACTCTTCGGATGTGAAACTAAAAACGGTGTCTGTGTCCATTGTTATGGTAAAAACCTTGCTACTGGCGAACTCGTTAAGAAGGGTGAAGCAGTTGGTATTATGGCTGCCCAATCCATTGGTGAACCAGGTACTCAGTTAACAATGAGAACCTTCAATACCGGTGGTGTTGCAGGTAGCGATATTACTCAAGGTCTTCCTCGTGTTCAAGAACTTGTTGAAGCCCGTAATCCAAAAGGTGAAGCTCTCATCTCTGAGATTTCTGGTAAAGTCACCAAGATTGAAGAAAGCGGTGGAAGATACACAATTTCTGTTAAAAACGATTTAGAAGAAAAACAATACATTTCTAGCTATGGTGCACACCTTAGAGTTAAGGTTGGCGATGAAGTTAGAAACGGTGGTAAACTTACCGAAGGTGCTATTGCACCTAAGGCACTCCTTGAAGTTAGTGACAACACCCGTGTTGAAAACTACATCTTAAAGGAAATTCAAAAGGTTTATCGTGCCCAAGGTATTGGTATTTCTGATAAACACATTGAAGTCATCATTAAGCAAATGCTTAAGAAGGTCGTTATTGTCGATAGTGGTGATACTGATATGGTTCCAGGAACTCGTTTAGATATTGAAGAGTTCACAGAACGTAACCAAGACGCCTTATTCAGCGGTAAACGTCCAGCAGTTGCACATCAACTCATTCTTGGTATTACCAAGGCTGCTCTTGAGACTAAATCATTCTTATCTGCAGCTTCCTTCCAGGAAACAACTAGAGTTCTTACTGATGCTTCAGTTAAAGAAAAGACCGATACTTTACATGGACTTAAAGAAAACGTTATTACTGGTAAACTTATCCCAGCAGGTACAGGATTATTAACTCCTCAAGAAGCTGCTCAAAACCTTGCTAACTTTACAGTTAAGGCAAAGATGAGACAAGTTAAACATCAATACGTTGAAGTTCACGATCGTCCAGAAGATCTCGAATAAAAAAATAAAGGTTGTCGCTAAAAATAACGGCAACCTTTTTCTTTTTGAGAATTGTTATATAATGTTACTATGAATTTCAAACGAAATTGTTTTACGATTATTGCGCTTATAGGTAGCGTACTTACGATATCAAGTTGCCAAAAAGCTAATGCATTTTCTTTATACACTCCAATTGTAGAAGTTTTAGATACTCACGAAGAATTCGTGTCTAGTGATGGAAGCTACAAAAAACTAGGGAATTATAAGAATTATGAAGCCGTTGTTTCTGCTGGTGTAACAAAAGATTTAGGCTCTACCTATGAGATTTTAACCCAATACACTGGCCGTCACATTTTAGAAGGCACAGGAGACAAGAAACTTCTTGTAGTTCCAGTTCAATTCTCAGACTTTACAATTACAAATCTAGCTGTTCAACCTGATGAATATATCTCTAACTTAAACAAAGCTTTCTTTGGCTCAAGTAAGAATAACAAGTTTGTGTCGGTGGCGGAGTACTACAACCGTTCCAGTTATGGAAAACTTAGAATTACCGGCAAAGTTTGTGATCAATTCTATACTTATCCAAAGACAGTTGAAGAGATTAACACAAACAAACTTGCACGTGATACAGTCCAAGATTGTTACAATAAAGTTTTAACTTGGTACGAAGACACATATCACGAATCACTTGAAGAATTCTACATTGATCCAGAACACGGAAATGAAGAAGTCGCAATTTATCTTGTTTATACCTATCCAACTGAATTAAATACGCAAAATCCGAAGTTTTTCTGGGCATATACGTTCCAAGATAAACCTTTATCATGGTCTTCATATTCATTTATGAATACCTTAGCAGGTTATCCAGATGCTCATACTTTTATTCATGAAACAGGCCATCTTTTTGGACTTATGGATTATTACCCAACAGATGAAAGTGATATTTCAAATTCAGTCCCAGAACCAGCCGGAAGAATTGATATGATGGATTGTTCAGTTGGTGATCACACAGCGTTATCGAAAATGTGGTTAAACTGGGCTAGACCATATTGGGTTACAGGCGAAACTGATTCATGCGAAATCTCTATTGGTTCTTTGGTGGAAACTGGTGATTTAATTTTAATTAACGACCAATGGAATGGCACCGTTTTTGATGAATATTATTTAATTGAATTCTACTCCCCAACAGGTCTTAATTATTTTGATGTAAATACTGGCAATAACTTAGCAAAGCTTCCTACTTTACCAGGAATTAAGATTTACCATGTCGATGCGAGACTTGGTTATTATCAAATTGAAAATAAAAAGTACACTTTCTCACATTATTGCGATGAAGAAAGAGAACCAGGAAAACCTATTATTGAACCAAATAAATCAACAAAGAATATAAATGTTATACACGATAACTCAACATACACTGACGCTAAAGATAGTGATAAATATTTAAAGAATAATCTTTATGAACTTCAACTTAACCATGTTGGACATTCAGTCGCTGGATGCGCTACAAACTTAAATTTATATAGAAAAGGCGATGTTTTTGAAGAAATGAAGTTCAATAGCTCAAACCTTTTAACCCAAAATTATAAGATCACAGTCACCGGCGTTTCTTACCGTGGTGGAACTGTAAAAATCGAAAAAGTAAAAGAAATTTAAAAATATATTAAAAAAGTATTTGCATCACATATACGTATGTATTATACTTTTGAAGCGCACATAGTAGGCCCAATTGGGTCTATAAATTTACCGGGTGTATGGTACACCGGAGAGTGTGTACACAAAATTGAAACATTGAAAGGAGGACAATCAATGCCAACAATTAATCAATTAGTTAAACAAGGTCGTTCAAAACTTGAGAAGAAGTCCAAAACTCCTGCTTTAGGTAAGAGATGGAACTCCCTTAAGTCCACAAACTCAGATCAACCATCCGCACAAAAACGTGGAGTTTGCACCCGTGTCGGTACAATGACACCTAAGAAACCAAACTCAGCGTTAAGAAAATACGCTCGTGTTCGCTTATCCAATGGATACGAAGTCACAGCATACATCGGTGGTGAAGGACACAACTTACAAGAGCACTCCACAGTTATTATTCGTGGTGGCCGTGTAAAAGATTTACCAGGTGTTCGTTATCACATCGTCCGCGGTACTCTTGACTGTGCAGGTATTGATGCTCGTCGTCAAGGCAGAAGCTTATACGGCACCAAGAAACCAAAATCCGCAGAATAGTTATTAAGAAAGGAGAAAAGAATTATGCCACGTAAAGGTAAAATAGCGAAACGTCAAGTTTTGCCAGATCCAATTTACAATTCAAAATTAGTTACAGCATTAATCAATAGAATTATGCTTGACGGTAAAAGAGGCACAGCTCAAACCATTCTTTATAACGCATTCAATAAAATTGAAGCAAAGTCTGGTAAACCAGCAATGGATGTCTTTGCAACCGCAATCAACAATATTATGCCAGAAGTCGAACTTAAAGTTCGTCGTATTGGCGCAGCTAACTACCAAGTCCCTGTTGAAGTTTCAGCAGAAAGAAAAGTTACTTTAGGACTTCGTTGGTTAGTCACCTATGCCCGTTTAAGAAATGAAAAGTCAATGGAAGAAAAGCTAGCCGCAGAAATCATTGACGCAGCAAATGGCACAGGTGCATCAGTTAAGAAAAGGGAAGATACACACAAGATGGCAGAAGCCAACAAGGCTTATGCACATTATCGTTGGTAGTAGGAGGGTGTTATGGCTAGACAATTTGATTTACCACATACCCGTAACATCGGTATCATGGCTCACATTGATGCCGGTAAAACCACAACCACAGAACGTATTCTTTACTACACAGGTCGTATCCACAAAATTGGCGAAACCCACGAAGGTAGCGCCACAATGGACTGGATGGACCAAGAACAAGAAAGAGGTATTACAATTACCTCAGCTGCCACCACAGCTCAATGGAAGGGTTACAGAATTAACATCATCGACACCCCGGGTCACGTTGACTTCACAGTTGAAGTTGAACGTTCACTTCGTGTCTTAGATGGTGCTGTTACCGTTTTAGATGGAAAAAATGGTGTTGAACCTCAAACCGAAACTGTTTGGAGACAAGGTTCAAAATATGGCGTCCCAAGAATCGTCTTTGTTAACAAACTCGATGCTATCGGCGCTGACTTCGAAATGAGTGTTCGCTCACTTCACGAAAGACTTGCTGCTAATGCAGCAGCTGTCCAATATCCAATTGGTATTGAATCTTCACTTAAAGGATGTATCGATTTAATCGAAAGAAAAGCTTGGGTTTATACTCAAGATGTCAATGAACCACCTCATGAAGAACCAATTCCAGAGGATTATGTTGAAAAAGTCGAAGAATATAGAATGAAGTTACTCGAAGCTCTTGCAGCATTCGATGACGATTTAATGATGATGGTACTTGAGGGCGAAGAAGTCCCAGTCGACATGATTAAAGCAACCATTCGTAAAGCAGTTCTTACTGGTGAATTCTTCCCAGTCTTTTGTGGATCTGCTTACAAAAACAAAGGTATTCAACTTCTTCTTGATGGTGTAGTAGATTACTTACCATCTCCAGTTGATATCCCACCAGCAAAGGGTGAACTCCTTGACGGAACAGAGTTCCATGCCGTCCCAGACGACAAAGAACCACTCGTTGCCCTTGCATTTAAAATTGCAACCGACCCATATATTGGTCGATTAGCATATGTTCGTGTTTATAGCGGCGTTCTCACCGCAGGTTCATATGTCCTCAACAGCACAAAAGATGGCAAAGAACGTATCGGACGTGTTGTTCTTATGCACTCGAACCACCGTGAAGAAGTAGACGCATTACACGCTGGTGATATTGGCGCTGTCGTTGGTTTAAAGAATACTACAACTGGTGATACACTTTGCGACGAAAAACGTCCAGTCATTCTTGAAAGAATGGAATTCCCAGAACCAGTTATTGAAGAAGCTATTGAACCAAAGACAAAAGGTGACCAAGAAAAGATGGGTATTGCTCTTGCAAAACTCGCAGAAGAAGACCCAACATTCAAGGTTCATACCAACCAAGAAACCGGCCAAACAATCATCGCTGGTGTTGGCGAACTTCATTTAGACGTCTTAGTTGAAAGATTACGCCGTGAGTTCAGAGTCGACGTTAACGTTGGCGCTCCACAAGTCGGTTATAAAGAAACAATTAAAACCGCTGCTGATTGTGAAGGTAAATACATCAAACAAAGTGGTGGTCACGGTCAATATGGTCACGTTTGGGTTAAGTTTGAACCTAACCCAGGTAAAGGATTTGAGTTCGTCGACGCTGTTGTCGGTGGAACAGTCCCAAGAGAATACATCAAACCAACATGCGATGGTCTTCAAGATGCAATGCGTAGAGGTTTAGTTGCTGGATTCCAAGCAATTGACATTAAATGTACATTGTTTGATGGATCAAGCCACGATGTTGACTCTAGTGAAGCCGCATATAAAGTTGCTGCTTCCTTAGCACTTAAAGAAGCTGCTAAGAAATGTAACCCAGTTATTCTTGAGCCTATCATGAAAATTGAAGTTACAGTCCCAGAACAATACTATGGTGATGTTATCGGTGATATTACCCGTAGACGTGGTAATATGACAGGTGAAACTCAACGTGGAAATGCTAAGATCATTGAAGCGGAAGTACCACTATCAGAAATGTTTGGTTATGTTACAGATCTTCGTTCATTTACACAAGGTCGTGGTAACTACACAATGCAATTCTCCCGTTTCGGAGAATGCCCAAGATACGTGCAGGATGAAATTATCAAAAAATCCGGCATGGCAAATCGTTAATCAAAATTAACACTTAGTGTTGATTTAGGTTATAAATCCATTTTATAATAATTTCGCTAAAATTTTCGAAATTGTACCTTAAGGAGGAAAATTTAAATGGCAAAAGCAAAGTTTGATAGAAGCAAACCACATCTTAACATTGGTACCATTGGCCACGTTGACCATGGTAAAACCACATTAACTGCTGCTATCACAAAAGTCCTTGCATCACAAGGCGGAGCCACCTTCAAAGCATACGATGAAATCGATGCTGCACCAGAAGAAAAGGCTCGTGGTATTACAATTAATACCGCTCACATCGAATACGAAACAAAGAACAGACACTATGCTCACGTCGACTGCCCGGGCCACGCTGACTATGTTAAAAACATGATCACCGGTGCCGCACAAATGGATGGCGCAATCCTTGTCGTCGCAGCAACTGATGGTGTTATGCCACAAACTCGTGAACACATTCTTCTTGCAAGACAAGTTGGTGTTCCATATATTGTCGTATTCTTAAACAAAACTGACTTAGTTGATGATCCAGAACTCATCGACATCGTCGAAATGGAAGTCCGTGATTTACTTTCAAGCTATGGCTTCCCAGGAGACGAAGTTCCAGTAATCCGTGGTTCTGCAAAAGTCGCACTTGATGGTGGCGATTCCTCATGCATTATCGAACTTATGGATGCAGTTGATAGCTACATCCCACTTCCAAAACTCGATACAGAAAAACCATTCCTTCTCCCAATTGAAGACGTCGTCACAATCACTGGTCGTGGCACAGTCGTTACTGGTAGAGTTGAACGTGGTATCTGTAAGATGGGTGATGAAGTCGAAATCGTTGGTATTAGAGAAACAAAGAAGACCGTTATTACCGGTATTGAAATGTTCCGTAAGACCCTTGATTTTGCTCAACCAGGTGACAACGTTGGTATCTTACTCCGTGGTGTCAACCGTGACGAAGTCGTTCGTGGCCAAGTCTTAGCAAAACCAGGATCAATCATCCCACACACAAAGTTCACAGCTTCAGTTTACGTCTTAAAGAAAGAAGAAGGCGGACGTCATACAGCATTCTTAAGCAACTACCGTCCACAATTCTACTTCCGTACAACTGATATTACTGGTGTTATCACACTCCCAGCAGGAACCGATATGGTTATGCCAGGTGATAACGTTGAATTAACAGTCGAATTAATCCACCCAGTCGCAATCGAAAAGGGAACCAAGTTCTCAATTCGTGAAGGTGGCCGTACCGTTGGTTCCGGATCAGTTACAGAAATTCTTAAATAATTATTTATTTAACAAATCTAAGACCTCTTCGGAGGTCTTTTTTGTTGCCTTACTTATTTAGTTGAAGCATAATTAAATTATGAGACAACGTAAATACACGTTACCTAGACATACCAATATCGCTAATCAAGGTCCAAGAATTGGTGCTTTTTTAATTGATTTAGCTATTTCTTTAGCTATTACCTTAACTTTGTTATTTGGGTGTTTTAGATTTGTGTTTAATTTCAAAACAAAACCACTTTACACAAAGATTGAAGAAGAACGTATTAAGTCTCAACTTTTCTTTAAGAGCGAAAGTGGTGCATTAGATTATTATGGCGTTGAATCCGAAAATGAACCATTTTTAAACGCTCTTAAAAGTTTCTATTTAACTTATATTCCTGAAGCTAATCCAGATGTAGCATCAGATTTTACTCCAGAGTGGTTTAATGCAAATGTTTTAAAAATTGAAGGTGATGGAAAATATTTCTTTGTTTTAGACGAAGATGATCCACATAAACCAGGAATAATTAACACTGAAGCAGATAAACAAAGCGTGAATAGTTTTTTACAAAAAGCGTGGTTAGTTGCAAATGCAACATTAAATAAAGTGCCTAGCTTTAGACAAATGAATAATGAATTCACTTTTTATAATTCTTTAGAATTTGTGCTTTCTGCAATTATTGGTTTTGCTGTTGCTTATATTGTTATTCCAATTTGTCTTAAAAATGGCACAACTGCTGGTAAAAAAGCGTTTGGACTTTGCCTTGCTGACAGCGATGGTTACAAAGTAAGAAATGCTCAGTTATTAATGAGAATGATGCCTTTAACTGTTATCTTATTATCTTTCCTTCTTCCACTTTGGAGATCAATGTTTGTTGTCTTAATTGTTGTTTTAGTAGTCTTTTTAGTGTCTTTCTCACTTGCTATGGCCTCTCCAAAGAAGAGTTCATTACATGACTTTACTGCTAGAACGATAGTGGTTAACGCTAAAACATCTATCTTATTTAATAATGCTGCCGAAGAGGAAGAATATATATTAAAAGAAGATAACGAACAAATAGTGGTGGAAAACACAGGTGAAGAACCTGCTCTAAAGTATGAAAAGTGAGTTAAAAAGTATAAAAAAAGCTAGCTTTGCTAAGCGTATAGTCGCAAACATCATGGATGGTGCGGTTACGCTTTTTATTTTCTTTGCTTTATTTTTATTTGTGTTTACACCTATAGCTAATAAAGCATTTGGATTTAAAGATGCTATAAATGAAGGCACACAAATGCAAGAACAATGCGGTTTATATATAAAAGAGAGTGAAGAAGCAACTACATATATTTTGATCACTAAGTCATCTAATGAAGATGTTAACTTCTATAAAGAAAATTTGAAACACTATTATTGCGATTTTAAGGTCAATTCTGCACCTGATAAAGACATTAATATCAAAGATAACGAAGGCAATGAAATTGCTCCAAAAGATTATTACACTGAAGAATGGTTTAATAACAAAATGAGCGAAGTGGTGGATGTCGCT